>NZ_JBQYFW010000001.1:0-488205 GCF_056313565.1 Pseudomonas sp. 3B-A001-10F | reverse complement strand
ATGGCTGCGGCCAATCCTGTTTCAGCGACGGGTAGACGGTTGGCGGAACTTAGAAAAGGCGTTGGCGGGCTGTTTCTGGATCACCGCCCAAGGCCTTCGAGGCCAAGGACGGTGAAGATCTCAAAAAACCGGTTTCCGGTGGACCGTAAGGCTGCTCCGCTTAAGTGAACAGCATTACGCACATGCGGGGCTTTTTTTGGGTTCAGAGATCGTCCAGCTGCGTGAAATCGGGGTGTGAAGCCCGATATCCCAATGTTCGGTCGATCCATGCATTCAGCTCGTTGACCATCACCGGCGCGTGGCCGGGATACCCTTCGAGGGTGGTGCGCAGGATGCGTTCGATATCGGGAACGGCACGCAGGTTTCGGGTCTTGATGTAGTGGCCGATAAAACAGTCGAGTTCAAAGCGTTCTGTCATGGACAGATAAATACACTCCAGGCCGCTGACCTGTTTGATTGCAAAATCGTCGCGCAACTTATTTCTCTGCAAGGCTTGTAGACGTTATGGGGATTCCTGGTTTGTTGACTCTTTGGTCAACTGGTATACCAATCGGAAAGGCGGCGCGCATGCTAGCCGTAGTGCATCTAAATGTATGTATGACGGTTGAAATGTCAGACAGGCGGTTTGTTCACTCGAACGTGTGTTTTATTTGCAGCGTTTCAAAGATGAAACAGCGTTTGTAACGGCAGTGATTCGCCTTATGAGTCGCTGAAGGTTGCAATAGTTTTATTCTTCTAACGCTGCGGCAAAAGATCGCAGCCTTCGGCAGCTCCTACATTGATAGACGCGTGAAGTCGGCAGATGTTTAAGTCTGCTCAATAATCAAACTGGCCCCCTGATTGCGTGCGTTACCGACCGCTTTGCCGACTTTGTACCACTCGAACACTTCACTGCCTTCACCTTCGAACAACAGCATTTGCTCGGCGCGTTCAACGGGTGTCGCGGGGTCGAGCCATTCGCGCACCAACTCTGCGCGGAACACCACCGGTCGGCGATCGTGGATATCGAGCATGCCGCCGGCGGCATCGGCGGTGATGATCACGAAACCGTCGTCGTCTCGGGCCGCTGTTTCGGCTGTCGGAAATTGGCCAATGGCAGCGCAGAAAACCGCCCCATGATCCGCCCGACGAATCAGCCACGGTTGTCGGGATTTGTCTTCGCTATCAACCCATTCAAACCAGTTGTCCACGGGCACAATCAAGCGATGTCGCCAGATCGCCCGGAAGAACGGTCCGTGGGCGACTTTCTCGACCCGGGCATTAATCGGTGGTGGGCGATCCTTGGCCCAATGCGGGCGCCAGCCCCAGCGCAGATTGTCGGCTTGCAGGTGTTGCTCTTGTTGATGCAGGACGGCCAGCGCGGTGGTCGGCGCCGCGTTATAGCGATCAAGCGGCGCATCGCCAACGTGGTTGATCAACGCGTCGGGAATGCTCAGCACCGCGACTAAGTCGTGAATGCCACGGTACTGCGAGAGTCTTCCGCACATGGGCCGATCTCCGGTTGGAGTTTTCAGCTTAGTCGCTGGCGCTCTGACCGGTGAATGTGTCGCGCCAGTTCAACCAGCGGCGTTCGAGCATGGCGAGCAGGCCGTCGCTGAATTTACCGAGCAAGGCGAGCACGATGATTGCGGCCAGCACGATGTCCGGCCGCGAAGTTTCCCGGCCGTCACTGAGCAGATACCCCAAACCTTTGGTGGCCGCGATCAGTTCCGCCGCCACCAGAAACATCCACGCCAGGCTCATGCCACTGCGTAGCCCGGTGAACAGGCCGGGCAGGGCGGCCGGCAGCAAAATCCGCCTTACCAGTTGCAAGCGGCTAAAGCCGTAGATGCGGCCGACTTCCACCAGTTTGCGGTCAATGTTGCGTATGGCCGCGACGACGTTGACGTACACCGGAAAGAACGCACCAATGGCGATCAAGACGATTTTCGAGGTCTCGTCGATGCCCAGCCACAACAACAGCAGTGGCACCCAGGCCAGGCTCGGGATTGAACGCAACGCGGCGAAAGTCGGTTCCAGATAGGCCTCGGCTTCGCGGCTCAAACCGACCCAGGCGGCAAACACCAGCGCCAGACTGGCGCCAATGGCAAAACCCAGCAGCACGCGAATCAGGCTGGCACCGATGTGTTTCCACAGCGCACCCTCAGCGAGGTCGGTGAGGGTCAGGGCAATCTCGCTCGGTGCCGGCATCTGGTAGGACGGCAGCCACCCGATGCGTACGATAATTTCCAGCGCAACGATGATCAGCAGCGGCAGGGCCAGGCCCTTGCAGCGGCGCTGCCATGCCGGATTTAAACGCGCAGGACGCTGGCGCGGTACGGCAAGTGGCGCGGGCAAGTCTTTGCTGTGAGTGGTCATGGTTTTTGGCTCCGCTCACAACAAATCCGCGACGGGCGCGGATTTGTCCTGAGGCTGATCGGTTACTGGCGGGCGATGGCTTGCTGTACACCGCTGTCGAGCAGTTGATCGATGACTTGATCGACATTCACCCCACGGCGCACCAGTTCCTCGGAGACCAGAATCGGCGCCGCAGCCTTGGAGGCGCTGATGTCCTGTTGGGTCAGTTGCGGGCTGCTCAGGTCGGTGCGCGATAGTTGCAGCTTGGCTACGTCCAGCGGCAAGCCGGACTCCTTGGCGAGGAGGGCGGCGAACTCATCAGGATTTTTCAGCGCCCAGTCGCGGGCCTGTTCGTAGGCTTTGATCACGGTTTCGATAGTCTGCGGATGTTCTTTGGCGTATTGCTCGGTGACGCTGACCACGCCGTAGCTGTTGAACGCGGGGTTGCGGTAGAGCAGGCGCGAGCCGGCCTGAACCTGGCTGGCGGCCATGTGCGGATCAAGTCCGGCCCAGGCGTCGACATCGCCTTTTTCCAGCGCGGTGCGGCCGTCCGGATGTTGCAGGTGAACCAGTTCGACATCGTCTTTTTTCAATCCGGCCTGTTGCAGGCTGCGCAGGGTAAACAGATACGGATCGGTGCCTTTGGTGGCAGCGATCTTTTTGCCCTTCAGGTCAGCGACGGTCTGGTACGGCGAATCCTTGCGTACCACCAGCGCTGTCCATTCGGCGCGGCTGTAGACGTAAACGGATTTGATCGGGCTGCCATTGGCCCGACTCAGCACGGCCGCCAGGCTGGCGCTGGAAGCGAAATCCACGCCGCCACTGTTGAGGTATTCCAGCGAACGGTTGCTGCCTTGGCTCAGTACCCAACTGACTTTGGTTTGCGGCAAGGCCTTTTCGAGGAAGCCGAAGTGCTTGAGCACCAAGCTGACTGGCGAGTAATAGGCGTAGTCGAGATGCACTTCTGCTGGCGCCGTTTCCGCGGCGTGGGCGAGCGGTTGCAGGCTCAGCACCATGGCGCTGGCAGCCAGCAGGGTTTTGAGTCGGGGAAAGAACGATGTCATGGGGGCGCTCCGGCAAAGGCACAGGTTTCTTATGTCCAAAAAGATATTTTTATCGAATGCTTCCTGCATGAATGGAATATTGCAGGCTCTGTGCCATGTGCTTGAAAGCGCCGGTTTATAAGGGTTTTAACGCCAGGTGCAGGATTTCAGCTGTTGCGTGGGAAACAGTGTGGTTCGCAACTGTTGCCAAGCAAACAGCAAGTATCAACCGTGATGAGCTTATGCATTTATCGAATTTCAAAACCGCGAAACAAGAGCGTTATGGTCTATGCAATTACTTTCGCAGGACTCGCCATGAAGCTTTCTCGTTTCCTCCGCAGTGGGTTAATCACTGCATTATTTACCTCGCCGCTTTCCTACGCAGCCGAGCCCTTGGTCCTCCACGTCGGCGATCAGAACTACTACAACATCCGTGCCTCGGTGGAGGCGTCCGGCGTATTGAAAGACGCGCCTTATACCGTCGACTGGAAGCACTTCCAGGCCGCTGCACCCTTGGCGGAAGCCTTGCAAACCGGTTCGCTGGATCTGGGCTTTCTGGGCGATTCCGGTTTTCTGTTTCTGGCTGCCAAGCAGGCGCCGGTGAAGCTGATTGGCGTATCGCGGCAGAATCCGGACACCATCGCGTTACTCGTGCCGAAGGACTCGCCGGTAAAAACCATCGCTGATCTGAAGGGCAAGAAAGTCGCTTATTGGCCTGGCGCCTGGAGTCAGCAGTTGACCTTGCGCGCCCTGGAGCAGGGCGGTCTGCCGGAAAACTACGTCGACTTCGTCAAGCTGATGCCGATCGATGCCGCCGCAGCCCTTCCACAGGGCAGCATCGACGCTTTCCCGGTATGGGAACCGTACATTTCCCAGCAGATCGTATTTTCCGGCGCGCGGCCGATCCTGACCGCAAAAAATCTGATGCCGGGGCTCAGTGCAATCGCGGCATCCACGCCGTCGATTGACAGCAAACGTGCAGCCATCGCGGATTTTCTCGGGCGCTTGAAGCAGGCGCGGGCCTGGGTCGACAGCCACACGGATGAATACGCCGATCTGTGGGCGAAGAAAGCCAATCTCGATCAGCAGGTGTCGCGCCACTGGTTGCGTCAGGCGCACATGACGGTCGGCCCCGTTGACACACAAGCGGCGACGGATTTGCAAAGTACTGCCGACTTCCTGTTCAAAGTGAAAGCGCTGCCGGCCCCGTTGGCCACCGCAGGGATTATCGACACGTCTTTTCAACAGGCATTGGCTCACTGAGCGAGCGCCGGAACCAAACCCTGTGTACCTTATCCAACCTCCGCTCGCAGATCGGGGCGTAAGGATGGATAAGGGCGAGGGAGTTTTGCCAATCGACAACATGACGGCAGCCGCCGTGCTCAAGGCAAAACATGACATCCGGATTCAAACTTCTCTGTGCAGCGCTCATCGTCCTCGGGCTGGCCGGTTGTATCGCCGCCCCGATAGAAATGACCGCGCAAACCGAAACGCGCCTGAAAGCCCAGGCACCGGTGCGCTTCCTGTTGACGTTCGATGACGGCCCCAGCGCATCCAGTTTCTGGAATCCGTCGGCGACGGTGCTCGACAGCCTCAAGGACAATTCGCTGATGCCGAATATCAAAGCGGTGTTCTTCGTGCAGACGCGCGCACCGCGAGCTGGCAACAGTGACATCGGTCGCGGCATCATGCGGCGTGAGTATGAGGAAGGCCACATACTGGCGTTTCACACGGCCACCCACTGGCACACCAATCATCGCTTGCTCGATCCGCAAGAACTCGAAGAATCGCTGACCAACGGCACGGCTGATATCGCTGCCATCACTGGCGCGCCGCCGAAGTTGCTGCGCCCGCCGTTCTGGAATTACGACAAACGTACCTTTGCCGCCTATCAGCAGCACGGCTTGCATGTGTTGCTCACGGATTTAAGTGCCAACGACGGCAAGATCTGGGGCTTCAATGCCAGCCCGAGGCGCCGGGCCAACCTATTGCGGCAGTTATCGGAAGTCCGTGAACGGATTGCCCTCGGCGAGCTGCCGACTGTGGACGGGGTGATTCCGGTGGTGGTGACGTTTCATGATCTCAACCGCTATACCGCGCGGCACACGCGCGACTACCTGCAGATTCTGCTCGATAGCGCCGCCGCCACGGGCGTGAAGCTGGCTGACAAGCCTTTCTACGATGATCACGCTGAACTTGAGAAAGCGGCATTGGCTCGTACGGTGGAAAAAAGCTCGGAGCCGGTAAATTTGCCGGGGATGTGGAACTGGATCTGGGATCACGACGCACACTGAGGGTGAGGTGGATTGTTGTGATCGGGTTGGCATTTTGTATCGGGCAAGCCACAAATGGCTCATCTATGCTCAACGAGTCGACCGACCAACGCCTGCGAGGCGTGCACTCATGCTTGCCATTGACGATATTTGCCGGATTGTCGAATCCGGCTTTCCTGCGTTCAAGTGTGACTGCATTCCGAGTGCGCAGGGACTGCTGCAAATCAAGGTTTATGAGCCCGACAGCGGGCGTGTCGAATTGCTGCTCACTGGCGTTTCCCCGGAACACCTCGTCACGATCCGTGACGTTTCCAACTTCATCGGTGAGTTACGCACCGAAATGAGCGCCGGTCGCCGGGCCTTTGCTGGTTAACGCCTCATAAACGTCGTTGAAACGCTTCAACAATGCGCAATGTCGCCTCACTGGTGTGCAGATTGCGCACTGCGTCCAGCGGATGCCAGATGCAATCAATGATCTCGTTCTGCGGCCGCACTTGCTCGAAGTCCAGCACGGAGACCTCGTAGACATGATGCAGTGTGCTGCCGCTCTGCAATTCCATTAAATACAACACATCGTCGGCGTCCAGGCCGGTTTCTTCTTGCAGTTCACGTACGGCAGCCTGCGCTCGGGTTTCCCCAGGCTCGACCTTGCCGCCGGGCAATGTCCAGCGGCAGCGGGGTTTGCGTACCAGGAGAACGTGGCGATCCTGTTCGCATATAACGGTTGCGCGTACTTTCATCTGTTACCTGTTTATTGCTTGTCACGAAATAGTAATAAAACTGCAATATTTGAGCCGGAGCCAGCAACAAAGGTTTCATTGGCGTTTGGAGCGTTGGCTGCAGCGTAAAGTGCCCGCGCCATGATGGTCGCGGCTTGCGACGCCCGGTCGGCATTTCGGGTGGATCAGGGTGTAAGGTAAAAGCGTGAAGCTGGATCTGACCGTTAGCGAAAATGGAGGTGTCCATGAGCATGCCGATGTTGATCAAGATGCACATGAACGGCTATGACGTGCTTAGCGTGAACAATGGCCCATGGCGGGTTTGCACTCAGGGCGATCGGCTGGCGTCGTTTGGCAGCAGGGAGGAAGCACTGGCCTATGCCGCTGCGTTGCCTGGCTACAAAAAACGCTCGACGCGCGCGCAAAGTCACAAAACCCACTGACAGGCAGGCTGTAACGAAAGAGCCCCGGCATGTGTCGGGGCTTTTGTTTGAGGTAGGTGGGTGGGTCTCAGTGGACCTTGGTCCGGCTGATGGCGCGGGCTTTCACTTCCCGGGCATAGAGTTGCAGCCGTTCTTCATCGCTTTGCAGCACCTCGCAGGATCTCAGCACGCTTTGCGCATCCGCCTCGTTGCCGGATTTGCGCAGTTGTTCGGCGATACGTTTGAGGTCGACCGCCGACCATCTCAAGTCCGATGCAACGCTTTGCAGGTCGCGTTGAAGTTCGTGTTCGTATTCATTGAGCCGCATGATCACCTCCAGAACATTCTCGGTAGAAAAGAGTAGTCGCATTTTTCGTCGATGGGCAAAGCCTGTTCGTCAGCACGCTGAACGGTTGTGAAAAGTTGTGCAGATTGCGCCAAGGGCGCGATGCCACGATGGATGTAGCGCCGCTTACACGCTACATTCACTTTTTTCAGATCAGGAATACACCATGCGGATATGGATCGGGAGTCTGGCGTTGGCCATGTTGGCAGGTTGCTCGTTGCCGGCCTCGCTGGTGCCGGGTGAGCCGAATATCAGCAAGACCAGTACCAAGTCGCCCAAGGACTATGCTGCGTGTTTATTACCGTTGTGGCAGAAGGATGTGGCCAAGACTTCGCAGACATCGATTTCCAACGGCTACCGCATCACGGCGCCAAGCATCATCACGGCGGACGAGATCCTCGACATCGTCAAGTACAAGGATGGCAGCCGGGTTTCGTTGTATCAGGGGCCGCCGTGGGCCAAGTCCGGGTCGTTGCGCCAATCGGTGCGTGACTGCCTGTAACCACGCCTGCAGGCGGTGTGCATCGAGCGCCGGCCATCAATGGCCAATCCGGACGCATCGCCTTCAACCATCCCGCTCACTGAGCGGGTTTTTTTTGCCCGCGAGAAGGGCTATGACTAAAACTCATTGCCCCATGATTTTTAATGGTTACGGCCGGCTCCAGTCCCGGTGTTAAAAAATCGCAAACACAGCTCATCAATAACAACCAGAGAGCGTTTGCAGCCATGCCCCCTTTATCCCGCCGACTCTCCCTCCGCCCGTTATTGAACACGCTCGCTATCAGGTGCGCGTGAGCTATCGAACATCCCTCGTATCGCACAAGAGTAATGACTGATGAAAGAACTCGACCTGTACATCGGTGAAGGTTTCGAAGGCCCGGGCGTGAACGCCGCGCACATCAATATTCTGATCGGCCCGCGCAATGGTCCGGCGGGGCAGGCGTTCGCCAACAGCCTCGCATCGCCTAGCCAGGGCCACTGCCCGTTCATGGTGATCGCGCAACCGAACATCCCGGTCAAACCGATGACCTTGTACGTGAATAAAGCCGCGATCAGCAGCGACCTGCACGGCAACGCCACGTGGGGCGCCTCGCAGGCCGGGATCGCCAAAGCCGTGCTCGAAGCGCTGCTCGACGGCACGCTGCCGCCGGAAGCCGAAGACGAATGGGCAATCGTCACCGCCAATTGGGTCAATCCTGCGTGCGACGACCTCGATGCGGTGTACCTGAACAACTACAACGCCTGCCGCACCGCGATCCGCGCGGCACTGACCGGCAAGCCGGAAACCGCGCAACTGAAAGACGTCGTTGCGCACATCAGCAATCCTTTCTACACGCCAAAAGCCTGAGGTCGACGCCATGCAATACATCCGTTTGGGCAACTCCGGCCTGCAGGTTTCGCGTCTGTGCCTGGGCACCATGAACATGGGCACGCCGGACTGGAAACCGTGGATCTTCAATGAAAAGCAGAGTGAGCCGATCGTCGCGCACGCACTGGACAACGGCGTGAACTTCATTGACCTCGCCGACTTCTATTCCGCCGGTGTCGGCGAAGAGGTGGTGGGTCGCATCGTCAAGCGTCTGGCCCGTCGCGAAGATCTGGTGATCACCACCAAAGTTGGTTACGGCACCCGCAGCGGCATCAACGCCAGCGGCCATTCGCGCAAGCACATCATGGACAGCATCGATGCCTCGCTGAAGCGTCTGGACATGGATTACGTCGACGTCTTCATGCTGCATTACTTCGATGTGAACACCCCGGTCGAAGAAACCATGGGCGCCTTGAATGACATCGTGCGCTCCGGCAAGGCCCGTTACATCGGCGTTTCGACCATGCTCACCGGGCAGCTGGCGAAGATCCTCATGGCCTGCGAGCGCAATGGTTGGGTCAAACCGATCAACATGCAGCTGCAACTGAACTGCGCTTACCGCGAAGAAGAGCGCGAAATGATTCCGTTCTGTCGCGATCAGGGCATCGGCGTATCGGTGTTCAGTCCTTTGGCGCGTGGTCTGTTGACCGGTGACGTGCAGTCGACCCGCAACCAGACCGACTTTTTCACTCAGCAGATGTACAGCGACGAAGCCTCGTTCGAAATCGCCCACTCGGTGCAGCGCGTAGCCCGTGCTCGCGGTGTGTCGAATGCGCAGATCGCCCAGGCTTGGGTGGCGAACCATCCGGGCGTTGATTGCATGCTGGTCGGCGCCGACACCACCGCGCAATTCGACAGCGCATTGGCCGCACTTGAAACCAGGCTCGACGCTGATGAATTGCATGAGCTGGAACGCAATTACACCCCGTGCGACGTGATCAACGATTACACCGCCGGCAAACGCATCCTCCGCTCGGCGCGTCCGGGGCTTGAGCGTTTCACTCTGCAGGGAGCGGTGGCATGAGCGATTTGATCCGTCACGGCAACTTCATCGATGGCCAGTGGGGGCAGGGCGGCGCGACCTATCCGGTGCGCAACCCGGCCAACGGCGAGCTGATCACTGAGGTGCAGAAGGCTGGCGCCGAAGCGACCAGCCTGGCCATCGACGCCGCCCACCGCGCACTGCCGGCGTGGCGCAAATTGACCGCGAAGGAACGCAGTCAATGCCTCAAGCGCTGGAGCGAATTGATGCTCGCCAACCAGAAGGATCTGGCCACGCTGCTCAGTCGTGAACAAGGCAAGCCGCTGGCCGAGGCCATGGGCGAAGTGGTTTACGCGGCGAGTTTTCTTGAGTGGTTCGGCGAGGAAGCCAAGCGGGCCTACGGCGATGTGATCCCGAGCCACAAGGCCGATGCGCGAATCATCGTGGTCAAGGAAGCCATTGGTGTGGTCGCGGCGATCACCCCGTGGAATTTCCCGTTGGCGATGGTCACTCGCAAGGTCGGGCCGGCGCTGGCGGCGGGTTGCACGATGATTCTCAAACCATCGGAAGAGACGCCGCTGTCGGCCTTTGCCTTGGCCGTGTTGGCCGAGCAGGCGGGGATTCCGGCTGGTGTCTTCAACATTGTGTCCGGCGATGCCGTCGCCATCGGTGGCGCGCTGCAGGCTTCGAGCATCGTGCGCAAATTGTCCTTCACCGGCTCTACTCGCACCGGCAAGTTGCTCATGCGTCAGGCCGCCGACACCTTGAAAAAGGTCTCGCTGGAACTGGGTGGCAATGCGCCGTTCATTGTCTTTGACGATGCCGATCTGGATGCCGCAGTCAAAGGCGCAATGGCCTCGAAATTCCGCAACACCGGGCAGACTTGCGTGTGCGTGAATCGCTTCTTTATTCAGGACGGTGTCTACGAAGCCTTCACCGGCAAGCTTGCGGAAGCGGTGGCGGCGATGCGCGTCGGCAGTGCACTGGACGGTGATACCGAACAAGGTCCACTGATCAACAGCGCGGCGCTGGCCAAGGTGGAAAGCCATGTCAGCGATGCCCTGGAGAAGGGCGCGACATTGTTGTGTGGCGGTCGTCGTCACGCCTTGGGCGGCACGTTCTACGAGCCTACCATCCTCACTGAGGTCAACGGCGACATGTTGATTGCCCAGGACGAAACCTTCGGTCCGGTGGCAGCGTGCTTCCGCTTCAAGGACGAGGCCGAAGTGCTGGAACGTGCCAATGACACGCCTTTCGGGTTGTCGGCGTATTTCTACAGCCGCGACATCGGCCGGGTCTGGCGTATGGCTGAAGGCCTGGAGGCGGGCATGGTCGGGATCAACGAAGGGATCATCTCCACGGAAGTGGCACCGTTCGGCGGAATCAAGGAATCGGGCCTCGGCCGCGAAGGTTCGAAGTACGGTCTGGATGACTATCTGGAGATCAAATACCTGTTGATGGGTGGTCTCTGATTCCCCGAAAACAACAATCTTTGTGAGCGCTGAGCCTGCTCGCGAAGACGGTCTATCAGTGGAAAGTAATGTGACTGACATGCCGCCTTCGCGAGCAAGCTCGGCTCCCACAGAAAGCAAAAGCAAGAGCAATCGGTTTCTCCGTCAATAACAACAATTGGAGACGAACATGTCCGCTCAACCCATAAAAATCGATGACCTGCCGATCGGCCGGTTTCACATCAAGATCGCCGGCCTGACCTTCGGCGCGCACTTCACCGACGGCTACATTCTCGGCCTGATCGGTATCGCGTTCACCTTGCTCAGTCCGCAGATGCAGCTGGATGCGTTCTGGCAAGGCTTGATCGGCGCGTCGGCGTTGATCGGGCTGTTTCTCGGCAGTCTGTTTTTCGGCTGGATCTCCGACAAGGTCGGCCGCCAGAAAATCTTTCTGGTCAGTTTTGTGCTGATCACCGTGGCCTCGGTGATGCAGTTTTATGTCGAAACAGCGATGAGTCTGTTTCTCTGCCGGGTGCTGATCGGCATCGGCTTGGGCGGCGATTTCAGCGTCGGCCACGCGATGCTGGCCGAGTTCTCGCCGAAGAAACATCGCGGCGTTTTGCTCGGTTCTTTCAGCGTGATCTGGACCTTCGGTTACGTTGCCGCAACCTTCGTCGGCACGGCGATGCTCAGCCTTGGCGATGATGCCTGGCGCTGGATGCTGGCATCGTCGGCGATTCCGGCGGCATTGATCCTGATCGCGCGCATCGGCACGCCGGAATCGCCACGCTGGCTGGTCAATCAGGGACGCATCGCCGAGGCGCGGGCGATCGTCAAAAAACACTTGGGCGATAACGTCGAACTCGACGAAACCCGCTCTACGGAAACCCGTTCCGGGTATGCGGTGCTGTTCAGCCGTGAGTACCGCAAGCGCACCGCGTTCAACTGCCTGTTCTTCGTGTGCATCGTGATGCCGTACTTTGCGATCTACACGTTCCTGCCGTCGATTTTGCAGAAGATGGGCCTGGCCGAAGGATTTGGTACCGAGTTGATGTTGAATATGCTGCTGATCCTCGGCGCGCTGATCGGTATCTGGTGCACGATCAAATTCACCCGGCGTGGATTCCTCATCAACTCGTTCATCATTCTCGCGGCGGCGCTGTTTCTGCTGGCGGTGCTGCCGGGCAGTGCGGCGTGGCTGATGGTGCTGGTGTTTGGTCTGTTTACGTTGGTGTTGTCGGCGGTGAGCAATCTGGTCGGGGTGTTCCCGGCGGAGAGCTTTCCGACTGAGGTTCGCGCCAGCGGGATCGGCTTGGCGACGGCAGTCAGTCGTTTGGGTTCGGCCGTGAGTACGTTCCTGCTGCCGGTGAGTGTGGCCGGGATTGGTTTGAGCCCGACGATGGGCATTCTCGCGGCGATTCTGGCGATTGGCGCATGGCTGTCGTGGGCGTGGGCGCCGGAGACCAAATCGCTGACGTTGATTCAGGCGTGCAAGGCGCAGACCACGGTGGAGGGGAGTTCAATTGTGGTGAGCAAAGTCGCCACGCCGATTTGATGTGCAAGGCTTAAAACCTCCCCCTCACCCCAGCCCTCCCGAAACGTCGGACCGCCCCCAAGGGGCGAGGGGGAAAGTGGGGCGATCTATGTAGTATTCAAAATCTACGTTCGACTCGGTATCTCAGGTCGGCGTAGTTCGAATAATCACCTCGGTCAGTTCCCTCTCCCTCCGGGAGAGGGCTAGGGTGAGGGGCTCTTTCAGGGATTGCTCACCAGGCTCAGCCAATCGGTGAACAGCTTCACTTTCGACAGGCCTTGCTTGTCATTCGCCACATCCAGCCAATACCCATACGGGCCGATCACTTCAATCGGAGTGATCGGCACCAGGCTGCCGTTGGCCAACTCCTTCTCGATCATCTGCCGATCAATCACCGCCAGTCCGCCACCCGCCAGTGCGGTGTGAATCACCTGATCGAGCGTGCTGAATTCCAAGCCTTGTCCCGCATCGATATCCTCTCGCCCCATCGCCGCCAGCCAGTTCTCCCAGACCTTCAGGCGTTTGCCGTCATGCAGAATGTGCAACAACGGAAACTCGTGCAGGTCTGGCGCTTGATCGCCGTTAAACAGCTCCGGACTGGCCACCGCAATATGCCGTTCCATGACCAATAGCTGACTGGCGCAGTGCGTTGACGCGGCGAGGCCAAAACGAATGTGGCAATCGATGTCCGCGAGGCTGTCGTGACTGGCCTGATTGGTCACGCTGAGGCTGATGTCGGGGTAGCGCTGGCAGAACGCGCGCAGGTGTGGCGACAGCCAGCGCGTGGCCCAGGTCGGTGGGGCGAGTACGCGCAGGCGCTGGCGCAGATTGGGCACGCGTACCGCTTGCAGGGCGCGCTCCATATGATCGAAGGCTTCGGCCAGATGCGGTTTGAGATTGCTGCCGGCTTCGGTCAGCGAGAGGCCTTGCGGGGTGCGCACGAACAGCGCGACGCCGAGGTAGTCTTCGAGTTGTTTGATCTGGCGACTGACTGCGCCCTGGGTGACGTTAAGGCCGAGTGCGGCCTGGCTGAAGCTGCGATGACGCGCGACTTCTTCGAACACGCGCAGGGTGTTGAGGGAGGGCAGTTGACGCATGGAGGCAGAACCCCGGATCGAGCGTTTGGCTCGGTTTGTTTTTGTAGGTTTTGTTTGTAGGGGGTATCTGACTATTGCGCAGGGTTTGATGCAAGGGTTGTTTGTGCGGGCACCTTCGCGAGCAGGCTCGCTCCTACCCTGGAATGCATTCCAATGTGGGAGCGAGCCTGCTCGCGATAGCTATTTCATGAATTCGAACAATCTGGATCAGAAGTAGTAACCAACGTTCACATACACCTGGTTCTCCCACTGATCCAGCCCACCCGCAGCCAGACTCTGGGTGTAACTGCTGCCGCCAATGTACGGATCATTCCGGCCAAACAACCACTCGGCCGCGACCCACAATTTGCTCACCGAAAACGAGCTGCCGAGGATCATCCGCTCTGACGTCTTGTAGCCGCTGGCGGATTTGTCGAAGGCGCTGTAGTTGGCGTAAAGCTTGACCCCGCTGACCTGATCAAAGAGGTATTTGCCTCCGACGTCATAGCTCAGGTCGGCCACGTACAGATTGCCGCGACTGGCGACGTTGTAGGTGCCGTCGTAGCCGCCGAGGGTGACCACTTCATCACTGCCGGGATTGCGCGGCGACATCTGTTGCCGCGCCGCTTGCAGTTGCACGCCCCATGGGCCGTTCTTGCCCAGATAGTGAATGGCCACTGCGTTGCGCCGGCCATCGTTGTGGGTGTCGCGGTTCTGCAGGCTGGAAGTCAGGCCGGAGACACCGACCTCGGACTTCCACGGACCCAGATCGAGTGCCTTGGCCACGCGCAGCACCACGGTGTTGCGTTCCTGGTTGTCGCTGCCATCGGCGACATAGCTGTCGGCCTCGGAGACGATGCTGGAGTAGCTCACGCCATTGCTGGTGCCTTTGCCTTGCCACGCCGGGCGCAGGTAGTAACCGGCCTGGACGTTCCAGTCGCCACTTTGCTGGATGTACTTGGCGCCGACCTGTTGCACGTCTTCGAGGCCGATAACGTTGCCAAGGGTTTCGTAGAAGGTGCTGCCGAAGTACGGCTGCAAGCCGAACGGCACGGTGTTCAGGCCGACCTGCACTTGCTGATCGGGATTGAATTTGTAGCCGACCCACGCGAACTTGGCGAACTGGATGTCGCCGTAGTTTTTCGTGTACTGGTAGGGATACGAACGACCGTAAAAGCGGTACTGCGCTTCACCGATCCAGCTGTCGGAATTGTACTTGGCACTGAGGAATACCGTGTCGAGACCGAACTTCTGAATGTCGCGATCCGGGTCCAGGTCCCAGCGCGCACGAATGGCGCCGCCCAGATCAAGATTGTCGGTGACCTGCACAGCCATCGCCGGAGCGGTAATGCTGCAGAACAGGACGATGGACGTGGTGCGCAAGCGAAAGGAAGCAGAGAAGGGCATGGAGCGGCTCTCGATTGTTTTTATTAGAGATGCCGCGCAGTTTTGCCATCCGCTGGTGGTTGAACAAACGATAAAAACGGTGAGTAAACCTGCATCGAATGCATGTTACTCGGAAATTCCTGTAGGACAGTCCGGCACAGTCGTGGGATGCTTTGTGCCCTGTCAGTGGTTTTCGAGTGCCTTGATATGAAACGCAAAATGCCCGGCCTGAACGCACTCAAAGCGTTCGAGGTGGCCGGCAGCACCGGTAGTTTTACCCGCGCCGCCGAGTTGCTCAATGTCACCCAAAGCGCCGTCAGCCGGCAGGTGCGGCAATTGGAGGAACAGCTCGGCGAGAGTTTGCTGGAGCGCCGCCATCACCATTTGGAGCTGACCGGTGCCGGCAAGATTCTCCTGCGGGCATTGCACCAGTCATTCGACAAGATCGAGCTGACAGTGCGCAGTATTCAGCAGAAAACCCACTCCAACCGCTTGCACATCAACGCACCGCCCACCTTTACCAGCCGCTGGTTGATGCCGCGTCTGGGCCGTTTGCGCGAACAGCATCCGGAGCTGGAATTGAGCATCACCACGCGCTTGCAGGACAGCCTCGCGGAAACCAGCACGCTTGATTGTGCGATCCGTTTTGGCGACGGCGAGTGGGACGGTCTCGACAGTTCATTGTTGATTCAGGAGCGCCATATCGCCGTGTGCGCCCCCTCTCTGTATGCCCGTGAAATTGGCGAGTCGGGCATTGATCTCAATCGCCTGACGTTGTTGCACGTATTGGCCAAGGAGGATCAGCGTTATCTGACCTGGAAACATTGGCTCGATGCGGCGCGGATCACCGGCGTGGATACCCAGGGCGGCTACGAGTTCGATCTGCTCGATCTGGCGATTCGGGCGGCGACCGATGGTCTGGGCATTACCATAGCCGACTGGCACATGGTCGCTGCGGAACTGGCCAGCGGGCAGTTGACGCAAGTGCTGAATGTGCATGTGGAGGGGCACCAGTCGTATTGGCTGGTGACCCGGCCGGAGCAGACCGAGATGCCGCAGTTGCAGGTTTTTTCGCAATGGCTGCAAGAGGAAATCTGGCTGGCGCAGCGCCAGTTAGAGCCCTCGACCGCTGCTATCTGAATCAGCCCAGATTCCCTTGTAGGAGTGAGCCTGCTCGCGATGGCGGTGTATCAGCGAAAAATAGGTGGCTGACACACCGCCATCGCGAGCGGGCTCACTCCTACAGGGGATTTGTGCCGATACGGGGGTAACCTGCATTTTTCGAATGTTTAACCGCCCGATAAATCGTTTGTTCAACCCGCCATCGATGACAAGACTGGTGGCATTGATAAAAACAAACGATGGGCGATGCACATGCGAACCGAGCGAAATTTTGTTAACGGCCAATTTATCGAGCCTGCCAGCGCGGCGCTGATCGCGGTCTACAACCCTGCCACCGAAGCGTTGCTCGGCCATGTGTCGGGTGCCACCGCCGAAGAAGCCACCGCGGCGGTCGATGCGGCGGCAGCGGCACAAAAGGTCTGGGGCAAACTCACCAGCATCGAGCGCGCCGAACATCTGCGAGCCTTGGCCGCCGCCCTTGAAGATCGCGCTGAAACCATCGGTGCCGCACTGGCCGCCGAATCCGGCAAAAGCGTCAGCGATGCCAGCAACGAAGCCCGTTACGCCGCGCAGATCACTCGTTACCACGCAGAGTGGGCGCGCCGTATCGAAGGCGAAATCATCCCCAGCGACAGCCCTGACGAAAACCTGTTTCTGCACCGCGAGCCGATCGGCGTGGTTGCCTGCCTGATCCCGTTCAACTACCCGGTTTACACGTTGCTGCGCAAAATCGCCCCGGCGCTGATCGCCGGTAACACTGTGGTGGTGCGCCCGAGCAACAACACGCCGACTTCGGCATTTGAAATTGCCAAAGCGGTGCAGCAATCGGGCATGCCGGCCGGTGTGATCAACATCCTGACCATGGATCACGCCACGGCAGCGGCCGTTTGCACCCATAAAGCCGTGGGCCTTATTACCCTGACCGGCAGCGTCAACGCCGGGCGCATCGTTCTCGATTATTGCAAGGCAAACATCGCCAAACCTTCGCTGGAACTGGGTGGCAAGACCCCGGCGATCATCGAAGCGGATGCCGACCTGGAAGCGGCCGCGACAGCAATCATCGCGTCGAAAACCACGCATTGCGGCCAGTTGTGCACGGCGGTAGAGCGTGTCTATGTGCAGGAAAGTGTCTACGACCGGTTCCTCGCACTGCTCAAGGCCAAAATCGCTGAAGTGAAATTCGGCGACCGCGCCACCGACGCCAACCTGATGGGACCGCTGGTCAACGCCAGTTCGCAGCGGAACATCCATGCTTTGGTCGAGCGCGCCATCGCTGCCGGCGCGACGCTCGAAAGCGGTGGCGTGCTGCCGCAAGGCCCGGGGCATTTCTACCCGCCGACGCTGCTCAGCGGTTGCCGTCAGGACATGGAAATCGTTCAGGAAGAAATCTTCGGCCCGGTGCTGCCGGTACTCAAATACCGCGACATCGACGAAGCGCTGGCCATGGCCAACGATCATCAGTTCGGTCTGTCGTCGGTGCTCTACACCGAGAACTACCGCACCGCACAGAAAGTCGCCAACGCCATCGAGGCCGGCGAGTTGTACGTCAATCGCACCCCGGCCGACCCGTATCAGGGCTACCACGCCGGCTGGAAACGCTCGGGCCTGGGCGGCGATGACGGCAAGCACGGCATGCTCGAATTCACCCAGACCCGACTCGTGGTCATGAAGTACTGATCCACCGCAACACGCCTCACGCTGCACCTATAAAAACAATTATCAGGGGCGCCCGGAGCACGGGTCGCCCGAGGTCACTTCAATGTCCAAGCATGCATCCTCTGCTGCCGCTGTTCAGGGTTCCACGTCGGCTGTGAAAAGCCAGAGCGACAAGGGAAGTCGCTATTTCCAATTGATGTTGCTGGTGCTCGCCGCCGGCGCAATCTATCCGATTCTCTATCTTCGTCAGGTCTATCAAACGACCATGCTCGAGGTGTTCCAGATCAACCACAGCGAGCTGGGTTATTTGTACTCGATGCTCGGCACGATTTTTCTGCTCAGCTACCTACCTAGCGGTTGGCTGGCCGACCGCGTTGCGCCGCGCTTTCTGATTTTCTTCTCGCTGGTGGCTACCGGTGCTCTGGGCCTTTGGTACTCGACGGCACCGTCGATGAACGGGCTGATGATCATCTTCGGTTGCTGGGGGGTGACCACCGGTTTGACCTTTTGGGCCTCGGTGCTCAAGCGCGTGAAGATGATTGCTCATCACACGGAACAGGGCCGGTTCTTCGGGATTCTCGACGGTGGTCGCGGGCTGGTTGAGGCGTTGCTGGCGACGGTCGCGCTGGGTCTGTTCGCGTTTGCCACGGAGACCCGGGGCGAGTCGACCGCCGAAGGCTTCAAACACGTGGTTTATCTGTATGCCTTCACCTGTATCGCCATCGGCTGCTTGCTGGTGCTGATCAAGGACCCGAAGTCGATGGAAGACACGCCCGCGGTGGAGAAGGGCAAGTTCAATCTGCTCAGCGATCTGGGCACGCTGGTGAAGATCCCGGAGCTGTGGCTGGTAACCGCCATCGTGTTCTGCGGGTATCACATCTTCTGGGCGACCTACAGTTTCTCCGATTACTTGCAAGGCAGCGGCATGACGGCGGTCATGGCCGGCACCATCACCACTATCAAGTTGTGGATGCGCCCGATCGGCGGCATCGGTGGCGGCTGGCTGGGCGACAGGTTCTCGAATATCTCGGTGCTGATCGTCGCGCTGCTGCTGGCCAGTCTGGCCATCGTCGGGCTTATCGTATTTCCGGGACTTAACAGTATGGGGCTGCTGATCGGCACGGTGATTTTCATCGGCCTGATGACTTACGCGATTCGTGGTCTGTACTGGGCGATTCTCGACAGCTGCAACATTCCGCTGCGCATCACCGGTCTGGCCATCGGTATCGTCTCGGTGGTCGGTTACATGCCGGATGCCTTTATCCCGCTGATCAACGGCTACCTCACCGAGCACTTTCCCGGCGCCCTCGGCTACAAGCTCTACTTCGGCTACATCGCGACTATCGGTCTGATCGGCACCCTCGCTGCCGTGACCTTGCGTGCCCGAATCAATCGTCAATCTTCGAAAAAAGCAGGTGCCTGAGATGAAAATCATCGCCCTTGAAACCCATATCGTTGCCGTACCGCCACCGCACATCGGCGGCATGTACTGGCTGTTCGTCAAGCTGAAGACCGATTGTGGCATTGAAGGTGTCGGCGAGATCTACGCCGCGACCTTCGGCCCGAAAGCCATGTTGCCGATCATTGAGGACGTGTTCGAACGTTACCTGCTCAATCACGATCCGCACCACATCGAGCGCTTCTTTCGCCAGGCGTATTCCAGCGGATTCACCCAGCGTCCCGATCTGACCATGATGGGCGTGGTCAGCGGTCTGGAGATGGCCTGCTGGGACATCATCGGCAAAGCCGCGAACAAACCGGTTTACGAGTTGCTCGGCGGCAAGGTCAATGAACGTCTGCGTTCCTACACCTACCTGTACCCCATCAACAGCCGTGGCGAGTACGACTACGACGACCCGGATCTGGCCGCCGAGTGCGCGATAGAGAACATGAACAAGGGCTTCACCGCCGTGAAGTTTGATCCGGCCGGCCCTTACACCGCGTACTCCGGGCACCAGATTTCGCTGGAAGTGCTGGAGCGATGCGAAACCTTCTGCCGCAAGATTCGCGAAGCAGTCGGCGACAAGTGCGACCTGCTCTTCGGTACCCACGGGCAGATGGTGCCCTCGTCGGCAATCCGCCTGGCCAAGCGTCTGGAGAAATACGACCCGCTGTGGTTCGAAGAGCCAGTGCCGCCGGGCCAGGAAGAGGCCATGGCGCAGGTCGCGGCGAAGACCAGCATCCCGATCGCCACTGGCGAGCGCCTGACCACCAAGTACGAATTCTTCAAGCTGTTGCAGGCTGGCGGCGCGTCGATTCTGCAGATGAACGTGGCGCGCTGCGGCGGTCTGCTCGAAGCCAAGAAGATCGCCAGCATGGCCGAAGCCTACTACGCGCAAATCGCCCCGCACTTGTACAACGGGCCGATTGGCGCGGCGGCGAGTTTCCAGTTGGCAACCTGTACGCCGAATTTCCTGATTCAGGAAAGCATCGAGACGTGGGGTGGCTTCCACGCGCAAGTGCTGACCAAACCGTTGCAGTGGGAGGACGGCTACATCATTCCGTCCACCGAGCCGGGCCTGGGGGTTGAGCTGAACATGGACGTGGTGCGCAAGCATTCGCCGTACACCGGCGAGCGTTTGCACCTGCAGATGGCGCCGACCCCGGTGGACGTGAAAGACAACTCACCAGCTCGCGGCTGACACAGGCTTTGATTGCCAGGCCAGTCCCCTGTGGGCGTGAGCTCGCTCGCGAACCGACGGGGTGTCAGGCAATGAAAATGCGAGCTGACAGGCAGTCTTCGCGAGCAAGCTCGCTCCCACAAGGGCGGCGAATTTTGTACAACGACTTACGCGGTAACCGTGCATGACATACGACTACATCATCGCTGGCGCCGGCGCCGCTGGCTGCGTGCTGGCCAACCGGCTCTCGGCCTCGGGCCAATACACCGTGCTGTTGCTGGAAGCGGGCGGCAAGGACAGTTCCCTGTGGTTCAAGATTCCGGTCGGCTTCGCCAAAATGTATTACAACCCGACCTTCAACTGGATGTATTACAGCCAGCCACAGAAACAACTGAGCAACCGCGAAATCTACGCACCGCGCGGCAAGGTGCAGGGCGGCTCCGGCTCGATCAACGCGATGATCTACGTGCGCGGCCAGGCTCATGATTTTGATGATTGGGCCGCCAATGGCAACGACGGCTGGGGCTTCAAGGACGTGTTGCCGTACTTCCGCAAACTGGAAAATCATCCACTGGGTGACAGCGAATATCACGGTGGCAGCGGCCCGATCAGTATTACGCCGATGAAGGGCCAGACCCATCCGATCTGCGATGTGTTTCTTGAGGGCTGCTCGGAACTCGGCTATCCGCGCAGTGAAGATTTCAACGGAGCGAAGTTCGAAGGGGCGGGTCTCTACGACGTCAACACCAAGAACGGTCAGCGCTGCTCCAGCAGCTTCGCGCATCTGCATCCAGCACTGAAGCGGCCGAACCTGACGGTCGAGCACTTCGCGCTGGTGGATCGGGTGTTGTTTGATGACGCGCAACAACATGCGACCGGGATCTCGATTACTCAGCATGGCGTAGTACGAACCTTTACCGCACGCAAGGAAGTGATCTTGTGTGCAGGTGCCGTCGACACACCGAAGATCCTGCAACTGTCCGGCGTGGCGGATCGTGAGCTTCTGGCCAAACATCAGATTCCCTTGGTCAAACACCTGCCGGCAGTCGGGAAGAACCTGCAGGATCACCTGTGCGCCAGCTATTACTACAAGGCCAATATCCCGACGCTCAACGATGAACTGAGTTCGCTGTTCGGTCAGTTCAAACTCGGCGTGAAATACCTGCTGACGCGCAAGGGCGCCTTGGCCATGAGCGTCAATCAGGCCGGTGGTTTTTTCCGTGGCGACGCGCAGCAGAATCACCCGAACCTGCAGCTGTATTTCAACCCGCTGTCGTACCAGATCCCGAAAAACAACAAGGCCAGCCTCAAGCCTGAGCCATATTCCGGCTTTCTGCTGTGCTTCAATCCGTGCCGACCGACCAGCCGTGGGCATATCGAAATCGCCTCGAAAAATCCCCGGGATGCGGCGCTGATCGATCCGAATTACCTGAGCACGCAAAAGGATATCGACGAGGTGATTCAAGGCAGTCGCCTGATGCGCAAGATCATGAATGCGCCGGCGCTAAAATCCATTACCGTTGACGAAGTTTTGCCTGGGCCGGCGGTAGAAACAGACGAACAGATGTTGCAGTACTTCCGTGATAACTGTGGCTCGATCTATCACCTCTGCGGTTCGTGCGCGATGGGCGCTGACGAGCAGACGTCGGTGGTCGACAAGCGGCTGAAGGTGCACGGTTTCCAAGGGCTGCGGATTGTTGATGCGTCGATCTTTCCGAACGTGACATCGGGCAATACTCACGCGGCGGTGTTGATGGTGGCGGAGAAGGGCGCGGATCTGATTTTGCAGGATGCGTAATGAGTGGTGACAGTTGCGCATGAGGGTTTTCAGCCGTGTGCACTAGGCTTTTGAGGGGCGGTCGATAGTCAGATCGGCCGGTCTTTCAAGGAGCCTCGGATCATGGATGATCTGGTCAAAGAAGTAATTCCGCTGTTGCAGTACCTGATTCCCGGTTTTTTGTCGGCGTGGATTTTTTATTCGCTGACGGCTTTCAAACGACCCGATACGTTTGGGCAGATTGTGCAGGCGTTGATTTTTACGTTTGTGATTCAGGGCGCGGTATTGGGGATTGGCACTCTGTGTCTTTGGGTGGGTTCGAAAGGATTTTCTGTAGGGAAGTGGGATGCTCGGGCCGAGGCTTTGTGGGCCTTTATTGTTTCAGTATATCTCGGCGGCCTTTCCTGTTACTTGGCTTCAAATGGGGTGTTGCATGCGTCGCTACGCAAACGAAATCTGACGCGGAAAAACTCCCATCCCAGCGAGTGGTACAGCGCTTTTGAGGGGCACGATCGCCTTGTTACTTTGCATCTGAGTGATGAGCGGCGATTGTTTGGCTGGCCGCTGGAGTGGCCCACCGGACCATCGGAAGGACAGTTCATCGTGTTAAATCCCCACTGGCTTGGTGATGATGGCTTGGCGCTCCCTTTTGGCGCCGAATTATTGGTGATAGATTCCTCGAAAGTTCAGTGGGTCGAATTCAGTTCCGTCAAGGAGGATTTATTATGAGTGCAAAAGAACCAACCCCAATTCCACCTCACATCGCGCGCTTATTTGTAGGCCCAGACGGTAAGCCATTGGCAAAACCCCTGGTTAAAGGACCCAGTGCGCCTCCACCGCCAAAGCGCTAATCAGCGTCGCCAGTCACTTGGCCCCACCCCTCAGCCACCGCCCGGCGAATCGCTTCCAGCAACATCGCAAACGCCGGGTTGTCGTTGTTCTCCCGCCAGATCAGATGCAGCTCGCTCTGCACCCCTTCGCCCAGATCGATATCGCGAAATACCACATTCTTGAACACCACACTGGTGGCGCAGCGCGGTACCAGCGCCAGGCCCATGCCCGCATTCACCAGTGCCAGAATCGTCAGTGATGAACCCAGCCACTGCACGTAATCCGGTGCAACCCGGGCCGAGCGCAGCATGCCGGTCAGCAGTTCATTGAACGGCGGATACGCGGCATGGGAGTACATCAGGAACGGTTGTTTATCCAGATCACTGACCGCCACTTCAGCCGCCGACGCCAATGGGTGTCCGCTCGGCACCGCCAGTACAAACGGTTCGCGCACCAGGCATTCAGTCGCGTAGCCAGGCTCCAATAGCGGCGCACGGGCGATGCCCAGATCAATGCGTCGTGCGCGCAGGGCTTCGTGCTGCTGGTAAGTGTTCATTTCCGACAGATCAATTTTCACCTGCGGTTGTTTCAGGCGCGCCTCGGCAATCACCTTAGGCAGAAATTCATACACCGCGCTGCCGACAAAACTGATGTTCACCGTACCGATGTCGCCCTCGGCAAATCGCCGGGCAGTGACGGCTGCTTGCTGTGCGCGCTCCAGCAGGTTCTGTGCTTCGACGAAGAACGCCCGACCGGCAGCCGTTAGCGCGACGCTGCGAGTGCTGCGGGTAAACAGTTCGACGCCGAGGTGATGCTCAAGCAACTGAATCTGCCGGCTCAGCGGCGGCTGCGTCATGTTCAGTCGCTCGGCAGCGCGGCGAAAGTTGAGTTCGGTGGCGACCGTGGTGAAGCAGCGCAGTTGAGTCAGTTCGAACATTGATCTAATCCGGGTATCAATCGAATGCCAAGTTAGATTAGACGGGATCAATGATCGCCGTCCATGATCGACCCATCGCTTTACGCCATCCCTAAAAAAACAAGATCGGGAGTCGCCCCTTGAAAACCCTCCAGAGTCCGCTGGACGTCACGGTGCTTGCCCGTGCCGCCGCCAAGGTCAAGCGCCACGTGCTGCCGCTGTTCGTGGTGATGTTCATCGTCAACTACATCGATCGGGTCAACATCGGTTTTGTGCGCAGTCACATGGAAACCGACCTCGGCATCGGTGCGGCGGCTTACGGCCTCGGTGCCGGTTTGTTCTTTGTTGGCTACGCGCTGTTCGAAGTGCCGTCCAACATGCTCCTGCAACGGTACGGCGCACGGGTCTGGCTGACGCGGATCATGTTCACCTGGGGCGCGGCCGCCATGGCCATGGCGTTCGTTAGAGGTGAAACCAGTTTCTATGTGCTGCGCTTTATTCTCGGCGCGGCCGAAGCAGGGTTCTTTCCGGGGATCATTTATTACTTCACCCAATGGCTGCCAGCCTCCGAGCGCGGCAAGACCATGGCGGTGTTTCTCAGCGGTTCGGCGATTGCCTCGGTGATCTCCGGCCCGGTGTCCGGTGCGTTGCTGCATATCAGTGGCCTGGGTTTGCATGGCTGGCAGTGGATGTTCCTGATCGAGGGTGCCGCATCGGTGGTGCTCTGCGCATTTGTCTGGTTCTGGCTGCAATCGCATCCGCGTCAGGCCAAGTGGCTGAGCGAAGAGGAACGCGAAGCGCTGGTGGCGGCAATTGCCGAAGAGCAGCGCGCTCGTGAGGCGGTGCAAGTGGCCAAACCGTCGATGTTCAAGTTGTTGGCGGATCGGCAGATTGCGCTGTTCTGTTTCATCTACTTCTCCATTGCCCTGACCATTTACGGCGCGACGTTCTGGCTGCCGAGCATGATCAAGAAGATGGGCAACCTCGGTGACTTCCAGGTCGGCCTGCTCAATTCGATTCCGTGGATCATTTCGATTGTTGCCATGTACGGTTTTGCGGCGATGGCCGGCAAGTGGAAGTTTCAGCAAGCCTGGGTCGCGCTGACGCTGGTGATCGCGGCGATCGGCATGTTCATGTCGACCACTGGCGGGCCGATCTTCGCCTTCGTTGCCATCTGTTTCGCCGCCATCGGCTTCAAGGCTGCGTCGGCGTTGTTCTGGCCGATTCCGCAAAGCTATCTGGATGCGCGTATCGCCGCTGCGGTGATCGCCCTGATCAACTCCATCGGCAACCTCGGCGGCTTCGTTGCACCGACGGCGTTCGGCATCCTCGAAGAAACCACTGGCTCCATCGAGGGCGGTCTTTATGGCCTGGCGGCGACGTCACTGGTCGCTGCAGTGGTGATCTTCTTTGCTCGCACGGCCCCGGGTGCCAAGGGTAAAACTCCGGCAAAGCCCCATGACGAGACCGCCGTTGTCGCGACGGCCAGACCGGCCGCGAGCCATTGAATTGATTGTTGATCTGTCAGGAGCGTTATCTTGAAAATCACCCGTGTCACCGTGACTCCGATTGCCTTCCGCGATCCGCCGCTGCTCAACGCCAGCGGCATCCACGAACCCTTTGCCCTGCGCTCGATCATCGAGATCGAAAGCGATAACGGCTACATCGGCCTCGGCGAAAGCTATGGCGATGCCCCGGCGCTGGCGATCCAGCAGCAGTTGCAGGCGCAGTTGATCGGCCTCGACCCATTCAACCTCAACCAGTTGCGCGCGATCGTGCAGGCCACCGTTGCCGCGAACAAACCTGCAAGCATTGCTGGTGCCGAACTGGCGCCCGGTTCTCATGCCAGCAAAGCGGTGAGCAATGCTTATTCGGCGTTCGAAGTGGCGTTCCTCGACTTGCAGGCGCATTACCTCAATGTGCCGCTGGTGGATCTGCTCGGCGGTGCCATTCGCGATGAAGTGCCGTTCAGCGCCTACCTGTTCTTCAAGTATGCGCAGCATGTTGATTCGCCGTACAAACCGGACAATTGGGGCGAGGCGCTCAGCGAGCAGCAGATCGTCGCCCAAGCCGCGCGGATGATCGAGGCGTACGGTTTCAAGAGCATCAAGCTCAAGGCCGGCACCTTGCCGCCGGAGCATGAGGTGGCGTGCATCAAAGCGTTGAAAAAGGCTTTTCCCGGTTACCCGTTGCGCATCGATCCGAACGGCAACTGGTCGCTGGAAACCTCGATTCGCATGGCCGAGTTGCTCGGCGATGATTTGCAGTATTACGAAGACCCGACCCCGGGCCTCGACGGCATGGCCGAACTGCACAAGCGTACTGGTCTGCCGCTGGCGACCAATATGGTGGTCACCGATTTCGACGAGTTCCGTCGCAGCGTTGCGCAGAACAGTGTGCAGATCGTGCTTGCCGATCACCATTACTGGGGTGGCCTGCGCGACACGCAGACGCTGGCGAAGATGTGCGATGTGTTCGGTCTCGGTGTGTCGATGCATTCCAATTCACACCTGGGTATCAGCCTGATGGCGATGGCGCATGTCGCGGCGGCGGTGCCGAATCTGGATTACGCCTGCGACACCCATTACCCGTGGCAGGAGCCGGATGAGGAGGTGATCAAGGGTGGCAAACTGCCGATTGTCGATGGTTGCGTGAAGATCACCCGAGCGCCGGGGCTTGGGCTGGAGCTGGACCGGGATCAGTTGGGCAAGCTGCATGATCAGTACCTGACGTGCGGGATTCGTCAGCGCGATGATGTGCGGCAGATGCAGCGCTACAAGCCGGACTGGAGGGCGGTAAAGCCGAGATTTTGATGTCGTGCTCGCTGGCCTCTTCGCGAGCAAGCTCGCTCCCACATTTGATCTGTGGCGTTCACAAATCCTTTGTGGGAGCGAGCTTGCTCGCGAAGGGGGCGACTCATTCTTTCAGAGTGTATGCACCAGCCAATCCCGAAACGCTTTCAGCGACGGCAAATTCTCATTTCGTGGCGGATACACCAGGTAATAGCTGCGGCGACTGGTAATCGCCTCACCCAGCTGCAGCAGCTCACCCTTCAACAACTCATCCTCAACCAGAATTCGCGGCACCAACCCCACACCAATATTGGCCCGCACTGCCTGAATCAAGTGCGAAGTCATTTCAAAGCTCGGCCCGATACGCATGCTGCGGTGCGGCAGACCTTGATGGCTGAACCACTCCGCCCACGCCTGGGCATTGCTGCTGACATTGAGCAGCAGTTGCCCGGCGATGTGTTGTTCGGCGTCGTCGCGTTCGGCGACGGACAACTGCGCACTGGCGATCACCACCAGTTCTTCGGTATGCAGGGGCAGGGCGGTCAATGCCGGCCAGTCACCACCGCCAACGCAGATTGCCGCATCGATTTCGCTGGTATCGAAGTCGATCGCTTCGATCCGCGAATGCAAATGCACGGTCATGCCCGGGTGCGCGGTGTAGAAATCCTTCAGGCGCGGCAGCAACCATTTCGAGCCGAAAGTCGGCAGCGTTGCCAGGCGCAAGCTGTGAATGCCCGAACCAAACGCCATGGCCTGCAACGTCGCGCTGCGAATCTGCCCAAGCGCTTCAGCAAGTTCGCGCTGATACATGCGTCCGACATCGGTCAGCACCACTTGCCGGCCTTCGCGCGTGAACAGGCGCATGCCGAGCATTTTCTCGAGAATCTGCACCTGACGGCTGACCGCACTCTGCGTCAGCGACAGTTCATGAGCGGCGCGGGTGTAGCTTTCGTGGCGTGCGGCGGCCTCGAAAGCCAGCAATAACGACATGGAAGGCGTGAGCGTGCGCGGATTCATTCGTAAAAGTCATCAATAGCGGGTCGAATTTACGGTTGTCCCGGCGTTCACCAGCAATGAACATGGGCACCATGAGATGGCGGAGCCTGACGCAATCATTCGTTGCGTACAACTGTTCACCGCCACGCGGCCCGATTTGACCGAGATAACCTGACCGATGATTGCCCAGCTGTCCCCCGCCAAAGCCCTGACCAGCGATTACCAGCAGTTCCTCAAAGCCCTGAAAGCCAGCGGCTTTCGCGGTGAAATCAGCGCCGATTACGCCAGCCGCGTGGTACTGGCGACTGACAATTCGATCTATCAGCGCCTGCCGCAAGCGGCGGTGTTTCCGATGGACGCTGAGGACGTGGCGCGGGTGGCGCGGTTGATCGCCGAACCGGCCTATCAGCAAGTGGTGATCACCCCGCGCGGTGGCGGCACCGGCACCAACGGCCAATCGCTGACGGACGGCATCGTCGTCGATCTGTCGCGGCACATGAACCGCATTCTGGAAATCAACGTCGAGCAGCGCTGGGTGCGGGTGCAGGCCGGGGTGGTCAAGGATCAGCTCAACGCCGCGCTGAAATCCGCCGGGCTGTTTTTCGCCCCGGAATTGTCGACCTCCAACCGCGCCACCGTCGGCGGCATGATCAACACCGATGCCAGTGGTCAGGGCAGTTGCACCTATGGCAAGACCCGCGACCATGTGCTCGAACTCGACATGATCTTGCGCGGCGGTGAGCGCCTGCACGGGCAGCCTCTTGCGGAAAGCGAACTCGAAGCCCTGTGCGCCCGCGAAGATCGCGTCGGTGAAGTCTACCGTTGCGCCCGGCAGATCATTGATGAGCAGGGCGAGCTGATCAAACAGCGTTTCCCCGATCTCAACCGTTGCCTGACCGGTTATGACCTCGCACACCTGCGTGAGGCGGACAATCGCTTCAACCTCAACAGCGTGCTGTGCGGTGCCGAAGGCTCGCTGGGATTTGTCGTCGAAGCGCGGCTGAACGTACTGCCGATTCCCAAACACACGATGCTGGTGAACATCCGCTACGCCGGGTTCATGGACGCACTGCGCGACGCCCGCGCCTTGATGGCGCTCAAACCCTTGTCGATCGAAACCGTTGACTCGAAAGTCTTGCTGCTGGCGATGCAGGACATCGTCTGGCACGGCGTCGCCGAGTATTTCCCGGAAAGCGCCGAGCGGCCGACCCTGGGCATCAATCTGGTGGAGTTCTGCGGCGACGATCCGGAGGATTTGCAGCACCGGGTCGAGGCGTTTGTCGAGCACTTGAGCAGCGACCGTACTGTCGAGCGTTTGGGCCACACGCTGGCGGTCGGGCACGCTGCGGTAAACAAGGTCTACGGCATGCGCAAACGCGCGGTAGGCCTGCTCGGCAACGTTGCCGGTGAAGCGCGGCCGCAGCCGTTTGTGGAAGACACCGCGGTACCGCCGCAGCACTTGGCCGAGTACATCGCTGAATTGCGCGACCTGCTCGACAGCCACGGTTTGCAATACGGCATGTTCGGTCACGTCGATGCAGGCGTGCTGCACGTGCGGCCGATCCTCGACATGAAAGATCCGCAGCAAGCGGCGCTGGTGCGTCCGGTGTCCGATGGTGTCGCCGCGCTGACCCAGCGTTACGGTGGCCTTCTGTGGGGCGAGCACGGCAAAGGCTTGCGCTCGGAATATGCGCCGGCCTTCTTCGGTGAACTCTACCCGGCGCTGCAAGCCTTGAAGGCCGCGTTCGACCCGTTCAATCAGTTCAACCCCGGCAAAATCGCCACCCCGGCCAACACTGGCGCTGCGCTGCTGAAAATCGACGAAGTGACTTTGCGCGGTGAACTCGATCGACAGATCGACGAAAAGGTCTGGCAGAGCTACGGCGCGGCCATGCACTGCAACGGCAACGGCGCCTGCTACAACTTTGACCCCGACGACGCCATGTGCCCGTCGTGGAAAGCCACCCGCGAGCGCGCTCAGTCGCCCAAGGGCCGTGCCTCGTTGATCCGCGAGTGGCTGCGTTTGCAGGGCGAGGCGGGCGTTGACGTATTGTCCGAGGCGATTCGCAAGCCGGCGTTTTTCAGCACGTTGTGGCAGCGCTGGCGCAACAGTCGTGCGCAGGCCGAAGACTTTTCCCACGAAGTCTACGACGCCATGGCCGGTTGCCTGGCGTGCAAATCCTGCGCGGGGCAGTGCCCGGTCAAGGTCAATGTGCCGGAGTTTCGTTCGCGTTTTCTTGAGCTGTATCACAGCCGTTATCTGCGCCCGGCGCGGGATTACCTGATCGCCTCGCTGGAATACAGCATCCCGTACATGGCACGGATTCCGGCGCTGTACAACGGGTTGATGGGCGCTGCATTTGTTCGCAGCCTGTTGGAACGGGTCGGTGGCATGATCGATGTGCCGTTGCTCAGTCGCTTTGATTTTCATGCGGCGATGCGCCGTTGGCAGGTGCAGCCAGCGACGGTGTCGACCTTGTCGGCGCTGACCCCGGCGCAACGCGAGCGCAGTGTGGTCATCGTGCAGGATGCCTTCACGCGTTACTTCGAAGCGCCGTTGCTGGCGGATCTGGTCGAGCTGATTTCGCGTCTGGGTTATCAGGTGTATCTCGCGCCGTTCAGCGCCAACGGCAAGCCATTGCATGTGCAAGGCTTCCTCTCGGCGTTCAACCGCGCGGCGCTGCGCAATGCCCGGCAGTTGCGTGATTTGGCGGACATTGGTGTGCCGTTGCTGGGCCTCGATCCGGCGATGACGCTGGTGTATCGCCAGGAATACCTGAAAGTCCCCGGCATGGAGCAATGCCCGGAGGTGGCGCTGGTGCAGGAATGGTTGCTCAAGGTCATGCCAGAGCAGGCGGCGCAGGATAAAACCGCCTCGTTCCGACTGCTCGCCCATTGCACCGAGAAAACCAACGCCCCGGCCGCGACTCGGCAGTGGGAACAGGTGTTCGAGCGCGCAGGGTTAAAACTGGCCACGCAAGCCACCGGTTGCTGCGGCATGTCCGGGACCTACGGCCACGAAGCGCGCAACCGCGAAACCTCAGCGGTGATCTACGAGCAGTCGTGGGCCCGTCAGGTGGCGGCGCCGGCAGAGCAGGGTGAAGCGTTGGCCACGGGGTATTCCTGCCGCAGTCAGGTCAAGCGCCAGTCGGATCAGGCACTGCGCCATCCGTTGCAGGTGTTGCTGACGGCTCTGCGTCGCTGAGTGGTTCATCGTCCGGAGCGTTGTCCCAGATCAGCCGAGGGTCGAAGCTCATTGCCGAGAGCATGGTCAGCACCACGACCATGCCGAAGAACAGGATGCCCGGTCGCGGTTCGATATCGCCCAGTGTCTGGAACTTCACCAACGCTGCGACCAGTGCGACCACCAGCACATCGAGCATTGACCAGTAGCCGATCAGCTCGACGAAGCGGAACATTTTCGAGCGCTCCCGGCGTGCCCAGCTACTGTCGCGTTGCACAGTGATCAACAACAGCGACAGGGCGACGAACTTGACGCCCGGCACGGCGATACTGGCGATGAAGATGATCAGTGCGATGTCCCACGCGCCATGCTGCCAGAACTCCAGCACGCCGCTCATGATCGTGCTGTCAGACCCGCTGCCAAGCATGGTGGTGTTCATCACCGGCAGCAGATTGGCCGGCACGTAAAACGCCAGCGCCGCGAGCATGTAGGCCCAGGTGCGCGCCAGTGAATTGGTCTTGCGCCGGTGCAGCGGCGCGTCGCAACGTGGGCACTCGTGCGGCTCGTCGGTCATGTCGCAAGCCAAGCCACAGCTGTGGCACAGGCACAGGTTGAGTTCGCTGGCAGTCGCGGGTCGGTTCATGGAATATCCCATAGGTCGCGGATATCGCGGCCGGCAATCCTGATCATCATCAAACTCAGCACGGCCAATGCGAACAGGCCGATGCCGGGCAACACGTCGAGCAATCCCGCCAGTTTGAACACCGCGACCATCGCCCCCAGCAGGCACACTTCGAGCATGCTCCACGGCCGCAGGGTTTCCAGCCAGCGCATGCACAACTTGAACCCCGGTGCGCGTCGCGATGACAGCGCGAAGCTAAGCACCCAGGTCAGCAGGACCAGTTGAAATGCCGGGGCAATAATGATCGAAATTGCCGCGACCATCGCTATGAAGGTGATCGGCCCCTGACTCAGCGCCAGCACAGAATCCCACAGCGTCGCACTGTTTTTCAGGCCTTTGAGGCTGATGCTCATCACCGGATAGAAATTGGCAAACAGCCACAGCATCGCCGCCGTGAAGGTCAGGGCCAGGCGCTGTTCGACGGTCAAACCGTTGAAGCGCTGGAGCACGCCGCCACAACGCACGCACGAGGTTTTCTGGTGTTTGGCCAGCACGGCTTTTTCGTACACGCAGTCGCAGTGCTCGCAAATGATCAGGTGTTCGGTGTTGACCATGGACAACGCTCGACAACAGGCCGCAAGGGCAGGGGGACCTGATCACTATAGAAGCCTGAGGCTATTGGGCAACCTGGACGGTGTGATCGGCTGCGGTTTTCTGAGAATTGCTATCGATTGGGCTTTGGATTTTGCTTTTTAGTGTTATAAGGTAACGCAACATTTTCAGGGCAGTCCTTGTCGGCGCCCGCTGTTAACCCTTCGATTGCGAAACGCTCATGACAATTGCGCTCCCCCATTCTGCCTCGCCCACTGGCCGGCTGCTGTCCATTGACGCCCTCAGAGGCCTGGTCATTCTGTTCATGCTGCTGGACCACGTGCGCGAAACTTTTTTGCTGCACCGCCAGGTCGCCGACCCGATGGACATTGCCAGCACTGAACCGGCGTTGTTTTTCAGTCGCACGCTGGCGCATCTGTGTGCGCCAGTGTTCGTGCTGCTGACGGGATTGTCGGCGTGGTTGTTCGGCGAAAAGTACGCAGGCAAGGCCGATGTCAGTGCGTTTCTGTTCAAACGCGGTCTGTTTCTGGTGGTGCTGGAGTTCACGCTGGTGAACTTCGCGTGGACCTTCCAACTGCCACCGAGTGTGATTTATCTGCAAGTGATCTGGGCGATCGGCTTGAGCATGATCGCCCTGTCGCTGCTGGTGTGGCTGCCGCGCTGGCTGTTGCTGACGTTGAGCCTGACGATCATCGCCGGACACAACCTGCTCGACGCGGTGTATTTCCCGGTGGAGTCGGCGCTGCATGTGCCGTGGGCGATTTTGCATGATCGTGGCTGGATCGAAGTCAGTGAAAATCTGCGCCTGCGCACCTCCTATCCGTTACTGCCGTGGATCGGTGTGATCGGTCTGGGTTATGCGCTCGGGCCGTGGTTTGCTCGTGGCGTTGAAGCGGGTTTGCGTCAGTGGCAACTGCTGATCGCGGGGAGCGCAGGACTGCTGGGCTTTGTCGGACTGCGGCTGATCAACGGCTATGGCGAGAAATCGTGGGCCGTGGGCGATACGTCGGTGCAAACCTTGATGAGCTTTTTCAACATCACCAAGTACCCGCCGTCGTTGCTGTTTATCGCGCTGACCGTGAGCGCTGGGTTGTTACTGCTATTGGGATTCGAACGCTTGCAGGAGCGTCGCTGGATTCGTTGGCTGACGGTGTTCGGTTCGGCGCCGATGTTTTTCTATCTGCTGCATCTGTACGCGTTGAAGGTGTTGTACCTGATCGGTGTGGCCCTGTTCGGGCTGAATCAGGGCAGCTATTTCGGCTTTTCGTCGGTGGCGGCGATCTGGCTGGCGGCAGCGCTTCTGTCGATTGCGCTGTACCCGGCCGTGCGTTGGTTTTCGGCGTTGAAGGCTCGTCGCCGTGACATCGCTTGGCTGAAGTACTTGTAAGCTCCTAGCGCCGGTTGCGCACGAAATCGATAAACGCTTTGAGCGGTGCCGGCACATGACGCCGGCTCGGGTAGTACAAGTGCAGACCCGGATAGAACGGGCACCAGTCTCCCAGCACTTGCAGCAGACGCCCGCTGGCCAAGTGTTCGCTGACCATGTCTTCGAACACATAGGCCAGGCCCAGCCCTTGCAGCGCGGGCCCGACCATCAGGCTGACATCGCCGAGGGTCAACGGGCCGTTGACTTCGATTTCCTGGGCGATGCCGCCGCGTTCGAGTTCCCAGCGGTACATCGAGCCGCTGGGAAAGCGGTGGCGGATGCACGGCAGTCCGTGCAGGTCCTCAGGCTTTTGCGGTGCCGCGTGGCGTGCAAAAAAGGCTGGCGATCCGACCACCACCGAACGCATTGTCGGGCCGATCGGCAGCGACACCATGTCGGCTTCCAGACGATTGCCGAAGCGCACGCCGGCATCAAAACCGTTGGCGACGATATCCAGCAGCGCATCGCTCTCGACCACTTCCAGACGGATGTCTGGATAGGCCAGCAAAAACTCGCTGGCAATCGGCAGCAGCACCAGTTCACAGGCTTGCCGTCCGCAGGTGATGCGCAGGTTGCCCGAGGGTTTATCGCGGAAATGGTTGAGGTCTTCCAGGGCATCGTCGATGTCGCGAAACGCCGGTTTCAACCGCGCGTACAGGCGCTCGCCAGCCTCGGTCAACGCCACGCTGCGCGTAGTGCGATTGAACAGCCGCACGCCAAGGCGATTTTCCAGCGCTTTCACCGAATGGCTCAGGGCCGAGGGCGTGAGGCCGAGTTCGATGGCCGCTTTGCTGAAGTTCAAGTGCTGCGCTGTGTACAGAAAGACCGACAGATCTGCTGCCGAAGGTGATTTCATCTGTGAATGCCTTTCACAAAGTCATGCAAAATTGCTGGGATTATCACATCAGTAACACGGCCTTAAAGTCGCATCAACTCATCAAGAAGACCCGGCACCACCGCCAGGGTCGCAGACAGGAGGAGTTGATATGCGTACCTGGTTCATTACTGGCGCTTCCCGTGGTTTTGGTAGCTTGATCGCAGAACGCGCCCTGCGTGCCGGCGATGCGGTGATCGCCACTGCACGTAACCCGCAAGACATCACCGAGCGCCTCGGTGCTCAGCCGAACCTGCTGGCGGTGCGTCTCGACGTCACCCGTGAAGACGAAGCGCACCAAGCGGTTGCCGAAGGCATCAAGCGTTTTGGCCGTATCGATGTGCTGATCAACAACGCCGGTTTTGGTGTGCTCGGCGCCGTCGAAGAAACCAGCGCCAGCGAGGCCGAGCGCCTGTTCGCGACCAATGTGTTCGGCCTGCTCAATGTTACCCGCGCGGTGTTGCCACATATGCGGGGGCAACGCAGTGGCCGGGTGATCAACATCTCGTCGATCGGTGGCTACCAAGCTTATATGGGCTGGGGTGTTTACGGCTCGACCAAGTTCGCCGTCGAGGGCATTACCGAGGCGTTGCATCAGGAACTGGCGCCGCTGGGCATTCAAGCCACGGTGGTCGAGCCGGGCTTCTTCCGCACGGATTTCCTTGATGAGCAGTCGCTGATCAAAACCCGGCTTGAGCTGGCGGACTATGACGAAACCGTTGGCAAGATGCGTGCGTTCGCCGAGGCGGCCAACCATGCGCAACCGGGTGATCCGCAGAAGTTTGCCGAGGCGATGCTGGCGCTGGTCAATGCGCCGAATCCGCCGCAGCGCCTGGCGCTGGGAAGTGACACGGTGGCGCGCATCGAGGCGAAGAATCGGTTGGTGGCGCAAGAACTGGCCGAGTGGAATGAGCTGGCGCTGTCTACCGATTTCGCCAACTGAACGCCGGATCTGTGAGAGCGAGGCTGCTCGCTCTCATCTTTTCCGTGCGCAAACTTCGGTGGATTTTTCTGCGGTTTTCGCGCCTTATTCGCTGCGTTATGCAGCACTGTGATTGCTCAAGGGATGGAATGATGAACGCTATGACTCCGCCGCACGGAACGCGCGACAAGTTGCTCATACTGGCGGCCGTGTGCCTCTCGGCGCTGGTTCTGCCGTTAAGTTTTACCGGAGGCGCGGTGGCGACGCCGGCCATTGGCCGCGATCTGGGCGGTAGTCCGGTGGCGCTGACCTGGATCACCAATGCGTTCATGTTGTCGTTCGGCAGTTTGCTGATGGCCGCCGGCGCATTGGCTGACGTGTACGGACGCAAACGCCTGTTTACCTTCGGCATGTTGCTGTTTACCGCCGCGTCGATCGCGCAGAGTCTGGCGCCTTCGGTGTTCTGGCTGGATGTGTTGCGCGCTGTACAAGGAGTGGCGGGAGCGGCGGCGCTGGCCAGTGGTTCAGCGGCGTTGGCGCAAGAGTTTGAAGGGCATGCCCGGACCCGGGCGTATAGCGTGCTCGGCACGACGTTCGGCATTGGTCTGGCATTCGGGCCGTTGGTGGCGGGTGCGTTGATCGAGGCCTTCAACTGGCGGGCGATTTTTGTCTTTACCGCGTTGATTGGAATCATCGCGCTGGTTTTCGGTGTGCCGCGCATGCGTGAAACCCGCGACCCGCATGCCAAAGGGCTGGACTGGCCGGGCACGCTGCTGTTCAGCGCAATGCTGGCGCTGTTTACGTTTGGCCTGATCCAGGCGCCGGACAGTGGTTGGGACAGTCCACTTGTGCTCGGTTTGCTGTGCGCTTCGGCGGTGTTGCTGGCCGCTTTCGTGATCGTCGAGATGCGTGTCGAACGGCCGATGCTGGATCTGACGCTGTTTCGTTATCCGCGATTCATCGGCGTGCAGATGCTGCCGATCGGCACCTGTTTCTGCTACATCGTGCTGGTGGTGATGTTGCCGCTGCGCTTCATCGGCGTTGAGGGGCTGAGCGAGATCGACGCCGGTCTGCTGTTACTGGCGTTGTCGGCGCCGATGCTGGTGGTGCCGATGCTGGCCGCATCGCTGGCGCGCTTCGTTTCCGCCGGTATCTTGTCCGGTGCCGGTTTCCTGATTGCCGCTGTGGGCCTGCATTGGCTGAGTTTGTTCAACGTCGGTGACGCGAAATTTGCGCTGGTGGTGCCGATGTTGCTGATCGGTATTGGCGCCGGTTTGCCGTGGGGGCTGATGGATGGTTTGTCGGTCAGTGTCGTGCCGAAAGAACGCGCCGGCATGGCGGCGGGCATCTTCAGCACTGTGCGAGTGGCGGGTGAGGGGATTGCATTGGCGATTGTCGCGGCGGTGCTGGCGTCATTGCTGCACGCCGATCTGTCGAGTGCCCTGCACGCAGTGACAGGCAGCGCTGAGGCGTCGCTGATCGCCGAGACCGCGCACCGGGTGACCACCGGCGATATGGCCCATGCGGTCAACACGGTTCCGGGGCTGGCCAACGGGCGTCTGGTGCAAGGGTATGCTGCGGCGTTTCAGTATCTGCTGCACATCCTGACAGTGATCACGCTGGTGGCGGCTGCGGTGGTATTAGGGCTGCTGAGCAAGGATCGCAGCGTCGCAGAGCCGCAACAGGCTGCCGCATAAAGCCAATGTGGGAGCGAGCTTGCTCGCGAAAGCGGTGTGTCAGCAACAGAAGTGTTGACTGACATTGCCTCTTCGCGAGCAGGCTCGCTCCCACAGGTTTTTCAAGTGTCTGGATTATTTGCGATCCAGCCACACGGTTTGCGCATTGCAGAACTCGCGTACGCCGAAGTGCGACAGTTCACGGCCGAAACCGCTCTTTTTCACGCCACCAAAGGTCACACGCGGATCGCTGGCCGAGTAGCCGTTGATGAACACGCCGCCGGTGTCCAGTTCGCTGGTCAGTTGCTGGGCCAGTGTCACGTTGGCGGTGTAAATGGTCGCGGTCAGGCCGAACTCGCTGTCGTTGGCCAAGGCCACGGCATGCGCGCAATCGCGGGCGGTGATGATCGAGGCGACCGGGCCGAACAGTTCCTGTTTGAACGAAGTCATGCGGTCGGTGACATCGGCCAGCACGGTCGGCTCGTAGTAGTTGCCCGGGCCTTCAGACTTGCCGCCGCCGAGCAACAGCGTTGCGCCTTCTTCAAGGGTGTCGCGCACTTGCTGGTCGAGTTCATCACGCAGGTCGAAACGTGCCATCGGGCCGATGTAGGTCTCGGCAGACAGCGGATCACCGACCTTCAACTTGCGCGTGGCCTCGACGAACTTGCGGGTGAACTCTTCAACCACGCCTGCTTCGATGATCAATCGTTTGGCCGCTGCGCAGACCTGACCGGAGTTCTGATAGCGACCGATCACAGCGGCTTGCACGGCTTCATCCAGATCGGCGTCGTTGAGCACGATAAACGGATCGGAACCGCCGAGTTCCAGCACGCATTTCTTCAGCGCGGCACCGGCCTGAGCGCCGATGGCCATGCCGGCACGCACGCTGCCGGTCAGGGTCACGGCGGCGATACGCGAGTCGGCGATGGCAGTGGAAACGCCTTCCGGGGTGACGTTGATCACTTCAAACACGCCATCGGCGAAACCTGCGCGGGTGAAGGCGTCGCGCAGCAGATAGGCGCTGCCCATCACGTTCGGCGCATGTTTGAGCACGTAAGTGTTGCCGGCGATCAGCGCCGGCACGGCACCGCGCAGCACTTGCCAGATCGGGAAGTTCCACGGCATCACTGCGAGGATCGGGCCGAGCGGACGGTATTCGATGCGCGCCTTGCCGCCTTCAACCTGGGTCGGTTCAGCGTCAAGCATGGCCGGGCCATTCTCGGCGTACCACTCGCAGAGCTTGGCGCATTTCTCGATTTCACCACGGGCCTGAGCAATCGGCTTGCCCATTTCCTGGGTGATCATCGTGGCCATGGCTTCGCTGGTTTCACGCAACGCACCAGCCAGGGCGCTCAACAAGCGCGAGCGATCTTGCAGCGGCTTGCGCTTCCACTTGCCAAAGCCATAGGCGGCGCGGGTCAGCGCAGCGTCAAGGGCAGTGGCGGATTCAAATGCGTAGTGACCGATCTGCTCGCCGGTGGCGGGGTTGATCGAGATGGCGTGGGTCTGGCTGGAAATCTGGCTCATGGCATCGTCCTGCATGTTCGTCGGATGGGCCTAGAGTAGGGTGGTGTTTGTTTTCTGGAAACTGAATAATAAAGATCGTTTCTTTCACGATTGGAGAATGACTGTGGATCTGGTGCAGCTGGAAATCTTCAAAGCCGTTGCCGAGCACGGCAGCATCAGCGCCGCCGCCGCGCAGATTCATCGCGTGCCGTCGAACCTGACCACGCGGATCAAGCAGCTTGAGCAGGATCTGGGCGTTGATCTGTTTATCCGTGAGAAAAGCCGTTTGCGCCTGTCGCCGGCCGGGTGGAGTTTCCTTGAATACGCGCGGCGAATTCTCGACCTGGTGCAAGAGGCCCGGGCGACGGTGGCGGGGGAGGAACCGCAGGGCGCGTTTCCGCTAGGCTCACTGGAAAGCACGGCGGCGGTGCGCATTCCCGAACTGCTCGCGGCGTACAACCAATTGCACCCCAAGGTCGATCTCGACCTGTCCACCGGGCCGTCCGGCACGATGATCGACGGCGTGCTGTCCGGGCGTCTGGCTGCAGCTTTTGTCGACGGCCCGGTGCTGCATCCGACGCTGGAAGGTGTGCCGGCATTCGAGGAAGAAATGGTCATCATCGCGCCGCTCAACCACGCGCCCGTCAAGCGCGCGGCGGATGTCAACGGCGAGAATATTTATGCCTTCCGTTCCAACTGTTCCTACCGTCACCACTTTGAAAAATGGTTCAGCACCGACGCCGCCGTACCGGGCAAGATCTTCGAAATGGAGTCCTATCACGGCATGCTCGCCTGTGTCAGTGCAGGCGCCGGGCTGGCCTTGATGCCGCGCAAAATGCTGCAGAGCATGCCCGGCAGCGCGACCGTCAGCGTCTGGCCATTGGCGGCGGATTTTCGCTATCTGACCACGTGGCTGGTATGGCGGCGGGGCACGGTATCGCGCAGTCTGAGCATGTTTGTGCGCTTGCTGGAAGAGCGCGGGGTGGTGCGCGCAGATGCATGATCGCGTCTGCCGCGCACTGGGTTGCCGTTATTGCCCGTCGACGCTGCGCGGCAGATTCAGCGGATTACTCTCGCGCAACACCTCTGGCAACAACTCATCCGGAAACCCTTGATAAGCCACGGGCCGCAAGAAACGCTCGATCGAGGTCATGCCGACCGAAGTGAAGCGGCTGTCCGATGTGGCCGGAAAAGGGCCGCCGTGCACCGTGGCAAAGGTTACTTCCTGTGGATGCGCGAAGGCGTTGACCACGATGCGTCCAGTGCGGCGTTCAAGAATTGGCAGCAGGCGCCGCGCCAATCCCATATCGACACTTTCAAGGTGAATCGCCGCGCTGAGCTGACCTTTGAACGAACGGGCGACGGCCAGCAACTCGGCTTCATCGTTGACAGCAACCAGGAGCGCCGATGGACCAAACACCTCATGAGCCAATGCCGGTTCGCCGAGTAACCGGTGTCCCTCGACTTCCAGCAACGCAGCACGTCCGGCGAATGTGGCATCGGCCGGCGTGCCTGCCGCGATCACCTGCGCGCCGGCACCTTCCATCGCCATTAGACCCTCGACGTAGGCACCATGGATGCCCGGCGTCAGCATTGTCCGCGCCGATGCCTCGCTGACCCGATTGCGCATGGCGTTGCGCAGCTCTTCAAACCCCGCACCGCGGATGGCGATCAGGATCGACGGACACAAACAGGCCTGCCCGACGTTGACCAGCATGCGCTCGATAAAGCCGTCGCCGATTTCGGCGCCGCGTGCCGCCAGCGCCTCGGGCAGGATGAAGGTCGGGTTGACGCTGGTCATTTCGGTGAACACCGGGATCGGCTCGGGGCGCAATTGCGCACGGCGATAGAGCGCCATGCCACCCGGTTCGGAGCCGGTGAAGGTCACGGCTTTGATCAACGGATGATCGACCAGCGCTTCGCCGATGGCATTGCCGCCGCCACGCACCATCGAGAAAACACCTTCGGGCAAGCCATGCGCCTGCACGGCTTTACGAATGGCGAGGGCCTGGATTTCCGAGGCGCCGGGATGCGCGTTGTGTGCCTTGAGAATCACCGGTGCCCCGGACGCGAGTGCCGACGCGGTATCGCCACCTGCCACCGAATAGGAAATCGGGAAGTTGCTCGCGCCGAAAATCGCCACCGGGCCGATGGCGATTTTTTGCAAGCGATGATCCATCCGTGGACGTGGCTGACGCTGGGGTTGCGCCGGGTCGATGGCCAATTGCAGAAAGCGGCCTCGGCGCACCACATCGGCGAACTGGCGGAACTGGATTGCGGCTCTCAAAGCTTCGCCCTCAAGCTGAGCTTCGGGCAGCCCGGTTTCCAGTGCCGCGCGTGCCGCCAGTTCGCTGCGCACCTCATCGAGGTTGTCAGCGACGCTCTCGAGAAACGCGGCACGCTCGGCCAGCGAGGTGTGGCTGTAGTGGTCGAACGCGGCATCGGCGAGTGTTGCAGCCCGATCAACCTGGGCCGCACCGCCGAAAGCGAAGTCCGGTTCTATCCGTTGATCGGTGGCCGGGTTCAGCGCTTTCATCGTGCCTTCGGTGGCGGCAACATCCGCCGCGCCGATCAGCAAATGGCCGGTCAGACTCATTGCGCTTCACCCTGGGCTTTGAGGTTGGCAATCAGTTCGTCGGTGCTGGCAATCACGTGAGCGAATGTCGGGCCGTTGAGTTCGTGAGCGGCGTGCATCATTTCCGCTTTGAAGGCCGCTGTTGCATCGCGGACCAGGGTGACGTGGTAGCCCAGTTCCGAGGCATAGCGCGCGGTGGCTTCGATGCAGGTGTTGGCCAGCAGGCCGACGATGATTACGTGGGTGACGCCTTGCTGCTTCAGGCGAAAATCCAGGTCGGTGTTGGCGAATCCACTGGAACCCCAATGTTCCTGAACCACGATATCGCCATCTTTCGGGGCGAAATCCGGGTGCCATTCGCCGCCCCATTCGCCCCGGGCAAAATGATGCATGTGCATGATTTTGCATTGGGTCGGGGTCGGGTGGTCCCAGGTTTCGTAGTCGCCTTTTTCCCAGCGATGATGGGGTACGATGACCACCGGAATGTTCAGGTCGCGCACCGTGCGGTCGAGTTTGCGCAGGTTGTCGAGCAGGCCGTTCTGCTCGGCCATGGGTTTGATCAAAGGGAAAATCTTGCCACCCTCCGACAGAAAATCGTTGTACGGATCGACCAACAGGTAGGCGGTTCTGTCCAGCGGATAGGGGGTATTCGACATGGCTGCTTGCTCCGGCAATGGAATTATCGATGCACAGGGCTTGTCCCGGCATCGTGTAGATATGATAATCATAGTAACTGTAAAAGAGGCAAGCCCTGATGGCAGTAAACGATAGTCTTCCCGATACGCTGTGCCCGATTTCCCGGGCCGAGACGATCGTCGGCGACCGCTGGACCGTGCTGGTTTTGCGCGAGTTGTTCATGGCCAATCATCGCTATGACGAGATCCAGGCGCAGACCGGCGGTACGCCGCAGATGGTTGCCGCGCGTCTGAAATGCCTGGAAGCGGAGGGGCTGGTTGAGCGCCGGTTGTACAACGAACGGCCGAAACGCTACGAGTACCACCTCACCGCGAAAGGCGAGGCGTTCTACCCGGTAATCATCGCGTTGCGGGCGTGGGGAGAGACCTGGTGCAAATCACCGGAGGAGGGGCTGGCGGTGAACATGACCCACAAAAACTGCAACCACGACGCCGGCCTCGGGCCGCTGTGCGATCACTGTGGCGAACCGTTGCGTCGGCAAGATCTGATCAGCCAGCCACAAGCAGCCTACGCCGCCGAACGGCAGGCGCGGCGTGAGGCGTTCAAAGGCAAATAACCTCGATCACGGCGTGCCGTTGCGACCGTGCAGCACGTAGCCGGGGCGCAGGTTCAAGCGCTCGTAGTAGGCTTTCACCGCAGCAAAATCCGGGTGAGCCAGTGGCGTTTCGAACCAGCGATTCACCGACAGCCCGATGGGAATGTCCGCCAGGGAAAACTGTTCGCCGCTGACGTAGGCGCCGGTCTTCTCCAGTTGCCGGTCGAGGATTGCCATGTTCTTCGACCATTGCTCAATCCCGACCGCCAGTGCGGTGCTGTCCTGATGCTCAGGCGACTGTCGCACCAGCGACAGAAAGGCGTACGACCACGAGCGATTCAGCTCCGACGCTTGCCAGTCGATCCACTGATCAATCCGCGCCCGGGTTTGCGCGTCAGTCGGGTAGAGGTGCGAACCGTCGTAGCGCGACACCAGATAACGAATGATCGTGTTCGATTCCCACAACGTGAAGTCGCCGTCCTGAATCACCGGCACCATGGCACAGGGATTGAGCGCGAGAAACTGCGCATCGTGCGTCGATCTGAATCCCGAACCCCAGTCTTCACGCTCGAAAGGAATCTGCAATTCAGCGCAAGTCCACAGGACTTTGCGCACGTTGATCGATGAGGCTTTACCCAGTATTCGCAGCATTGGATTTCCCTTACCCAATAATCGTCAGGCCTGAAGTAATACCACACCGCAATAGACAAGGCCCGCACTGGGCGGGCCTTGGTTGTTCATCAGGTCAAAATCACAGACTGCTCGCCAGTTTCCCGCCCATCATCCGCCGACGATAGGAGGTGTCCCGATTGGCCAGCCAGAAGTACAGCGGCGAGGTCACCAGCAGCCCCACCAGCCAGGACAGGTCCGCGCCGTTGATGTGCGCCGACACCGGGCCTACGTACAGCGGCGTGTTCATGAACGGGATCTGCACGGCGATGCCGATCGCGTAAGCCAGCAAGGCTTGCGGGTTGTAGCGGCCGTAGATGCCGCCGTCGACCTGGAAGATCGACTGGATGTCGTACTGACCTTTGTGGATCGCGTAGAAGTCGATCAGGTTGATCGCCGTCCATGGCACCAGCACCACCAACAACACCAGCACCATGTCGACGAAGTGGCCGATGAAGTCCTTCGAGGCACCGACGGCGGCAAAGCAGCAGGCCAGCAACACAATGATCGAGATCACCGCGCGGCTCTTGGCGGTGGGGATCCAGCGGTAGGCGAAGGTTTGCACCAGAGTGATCAGCGACAGCACCGCGCCGTAGAGGTTGAGGGCGTTGTGGCTGATCACGCTGAGCAGAAACAGCACCAGCATCAGCGGGCCAATGGAACCGGTGGCGAGCTTCACCGCGTCCATGGTGTCCATGCCGACGGGCGTTGCCAGCACCGCGACGGCACCGAAGATGAACGCCAGGCTCGACCCCAGCGCTGAACCCAGATACGTGGTCCAGAACGTCGACGAGACTTTGACGTCGGCCGGCAAGTAACGCGAATAATCGGACACGTAGGGCGCAAACGCGATCTGCCACAACGCCGCCAACGACACAGTGGCCAGCCAGCCGGACAGGTTGAAGCTGCCGCGAGTGAGGAAATCATCGGTTTGAATGTGGGTAAAGATGTAGCCGAAACCGACAACGATGCCGATCCCCAACACCCACGTGCCGATGCGGTTGAGCACGTGGATAAAGCGGTAGCCGATGATGCCGATGACTCCCGAACCGACTGCGCCGATGACGATGCCGACCGGCACCGGAACGCTGTCGACCACGCCATGCAACGACTTGCCGGCCAGCACGATGTTGGAGGCGAAAAAGCCGATGTACATGACGCCGGCAATCAACACCACCAGCAGCGCGCCGAGCGAGCCGAACTGCGCGCGACTCTGGATCATCTGCGGGATGCCCATCTGCGGGCCTTGCGCCGAGTGCAGCGCCATCAACACGCCGCCGACCAGATGGCCGACGAGAATCGCGACGATGCCCCAGAGCAGATTCAAGTGAAACAACTGCACGCCCAGTGCACCGGTGACGATGGGCAACGGCGCGATATTGCCGCCGAACCAGAGCGTGAACAGATCCCTGACCTTTCCGTGGCGATCTTCGGGGGGCACGTATCCTATCGTGTGTTTTTCAATCAGCGGAGCGGAGGATGCTGTTGGGGTAGCCATGACGAACTCCAAGGCAAGGATGAGTACGTGGACGTACTTCGGCAAGCGCCGGCACGGGCGGCGCATTTCTTGTTGAAGTGATCATGTGCAAAGCGTCGGGATAGATAAATTAGTAAGTTTGTTGCTACAGACCTTAAAAAAAATATGCTTCGGCTGGCGCCTGCGTCCGGTATGTTCAAGCTTGATCGTGCGCCAGGGAAACAGGGCGAACACTCGCGCTCTTCGGGAGACTCACATGGCCGCCTACAACCTGCGCCAGCTCAAATACTTCGTCACCACCGCCGACTGCGGCAGCGTTGCCGAGGCCTCACGCAAGCTCTACATCGCGCAGCCGTCGGTCTCCACCGCGATCAAGCATCTGGAAGAGAGCTTCGGCGTGCAGTTGTTCATCCGCCATCACGCCCAAGGCGTCTCGCTGACGCCCAGTGGCTCGCGGTTCTATCGCAAGGCGCTGGAGTTGCTGCGGGTGGCTCACGAGTTCGAACAAAATGCGCTGGCTGACAATGACGTGGTCGCGGGGCAGATCGATATCGGCTGTTTCGAAACCGTCGCACCACTGTACTTGCCGCGTTTGATCGCCGGCTTCAAGTCGCGCTGGCCGGGGGTGGAAATCCGCATTCGTGATGGCGAACAACAAGAGTTGGTGCAGGCCCTGACCGCCGGCAGCATCGACGTGGCAATGATGTTCGAGCACGACCTGGACAGCACCATCGAAACCACGCCGCTGATGCCACCCCAGCAGCCTTATGCGTTGCTGCCGGCCAGCCACCGCTTTGCGCAACAGGCAAAGGTCTCGCTGGCTGATCTGGTGCTGGAACCGATGATCCTGCTCGACGTGGTGCCGAGCCGCACCTATTTCGTGAGCATCTTCGAAGAGCGCGGGCTGACGCCGAACATCGTCTTCAGCTCACCGTCGATTGAGATGGTGCGCGGTATGGTCGGCAACGGTTTCGGCTTTTCGATTCTGGTGACCAAACCGTTCAGCGACTACACCTACGACGGCCAGCAAGTGGTGTGCGTGCCGCTGGCGGAAAACGTCACCGGTTCGGGATTGTCGGCGGCCTGGCTGCGCCGGGTGCAACTGACCAAACCGGCGCAGTTGTTTGTCGATCATTGCCGCGAAGAACTGGCCCGAGTGCACCCGTGAGGGCGGTCGGGCCGGGGTTCAATCACTGATAAACGCAAGCATGCGCTGAAGCATCTGATCGCACGCCTGCAACTGATCGAGGCTGACAAACTCATCGGGCTTGTGACCCTGATCCATGCTGCCGGGGCCACACACCACGGTGGGAATGCCTACTGCATCAAACAACCCGCCTTCAGTGCCGAAGGCCACGGTGCCGAAATCCGTTGAACCGCAGAACGCAGAGATCAACTCAGCGGCCTGACTTTGCGCATCGGTGGCCAGCCCCGGATACGCGGATAAGGCGCTGAAGCGAATATCACTCTGCGCACTGACCGCGCGCATACGCGGCAGCACTTCGCGCTCGGCGTAGGCTTTCAGTGCTTCGGCGACGAGCGCTGGATCCTGCGAGGGCAGGGCGCGGATCTCGAAATCGAAACGGCAATCGGCGGGCACGATGTTCAAGGCCTTGCCGCCGCTGATCACACCGGTCTGCACCGTGCTGTAGGGCGGGTCGAAGCGCGCATCGTGATGCTCCGGCGCTTTCAGTTGCTGGCCGAGGCGACCCAGTTCGCCGATCAGTTCGGCGGCGTATTCAATCGCGTTGACCCCGAGCGGCGCATAGGCCGAATGGCAAGGATGGCCCTGCACATCGCAGCGCATTGCCAGTTTGCCCTTGTGGCCGAGCACCGGTTTCAATTCGGTCGGTTCGCCGATGATGCACAGCAACGGTTTGATCGGGCGTTGCTGCAAGACCTTGAGCAACGAACGCACGCCGAGGCAGCCGACTTCTTCGTCATAGGACAAGGCAATGTGCACCGGCAGGCGCAACGACGCCTGCACGAGCGCCCGCACCAACGCCAGCACACAGGCGATATAACCCTTCATGTCCGCGGTACCGCGCCCAAACACCTTGCCGTCGCGTTCCGTCAGTTCGAACGGCGGCAGCGTCCACGGCTGACCATCGACCGGCACCACATCGGTATGCCCGGACAGCACGATGCCCGGTTGATCCACCGGACCGATCGTGGCGAACAGGTTGGCTTTGCTGCGCTCATCGTTGTAGATCAGCGCGCAGGGCACGTCGAAACCTTCGAGGTAATCGCGAACGAATTCGATCAGTTGCAAGTTGGATTCACGGCTGGTGGTATCGAACGCCACCAGCGCCTTGAGCAACTCGACGCTGTTCATCGGTCATCACCGGCCACGCCATAGCCCGGCGCCTTGGCCGGATCGAGGGCGCGGTCGATGTAGTCCTGAAGCTGAGGCTCGTAAGCGTTCCAGAGTTTTTGCAACTGACCGATCGGGTCTTCATCAGCCCAGTCGACGCGCAGGTTGACGATCGGCCAGGTCTGCTCGCCGACCACCACAACAGCGGCGGAGTGCACCGGGCCGGCTTCGCCACCGAGCGCTTGTGCGGCGTGCAGGGCTTTGAGCAGACGATCAGCGAGTTGACCTTCGCCGTCCTCGAAGGCGCTGACCATGGCTTCGATCACCGAACGCCCGGCAAGCATGTTGCCGGCGGCGACGCACTGTTCGCCGCTGACGGCGTTGTGCACGCCGAGGGTTTGCGCACCGCTGAAATGTGCGGTCTGGCCGAGGTGGTTGATCGCGGTGATCTGCCGGTACTGACTGTAGCCGTTGCGCGTGAGGACTTTATCCAGCGCATCGTCCGGCGCCAGACCTTGTTCCATCAGCGCGAGGACTTCCGGGCCGAGAGACGGCAGGGTGATGTTCTGGCTCGACACCGCGCCAACACCAGGCAGCAGCCACGGGCAACGGGCGCCTACGGCGATGCTGGAGGAACTGATGGCGACACCGAACTGGCCGGTTTCGGCGCAGCGGGCTGCGATTGAAAAGGTCATCTATTGAACTCCTTGTGTGTCTGGACTGGCCTCTTCGCGAGCAGGCTCACTCCCACATTGAAATACATTCCCCTGTGGGAGCGAGCTTGCTCGCGAAGGCCGCGACTCGGTGTGATGCCTTACGCAGGAATCACCGCAATCACATCAATCTCCATCAACCACTGCGGCTGCCCCAGTGCCGACACCACCAGTCCGGTGGAAATCGGAAACACACCCTTGAGCCACTTGCCGACTTCGCCATACACCGCCTCGCGATAACGTGGGTCGATCAGGTATGTGGTGGTCTTGACGATATGACTCATGTCGCTGCCAGCCTCTTCGAGCAGTTGCTTGACGTTGCGCATGGCCTGTTCTGCCTGCGCGCGCGGATCACCCAGACCGATCAGATTGCCGTCGAAATCAGTGCCGACCTGACCGCGTACATACACGGTGTTGCCGGCGCGCACGGCCTGGCACAGGTCGTTGTCCAGCGTCTGGTTCGGGTAGGTGTCTTTGGTGTTGAACATGCGGATGCGGGTGTGAGTGGGCTGGCTCATGGAAAGCTCCTGAAGAAGGTATGCCCGGCGCAATCGGCGCCGGGGCGTAAAGGGCTGTCAAGCGTCGACGGTGTCGGCGGCTTTGCTGTGGCTGTTCTGGTGCAACTCGGCTTCACGCTGCTCGGCATCCCGATAGTCCAGATACTTGCGCTGGGTGGCGATGTGATCGGCGACATGCTTGGCGTCGTGCCACACGCCCCAGATAAACGACGAACCCCGGCGCGACTGCCACGGCAGACCGAGGAAATACACCCCCGGCTCACTCGACACGCCGCGCTGATGCACAGGCTTGCCCTTGTCATCGAACGCTGCGACCTGCAACCACGAGTAATCCACGGCAAACCCGGTGGCCCAGATGATCGAGGTGACGCCAGCCTCGGCCAGATCCAGATCGGCCAGCGGATTTTTCACGCACTCGGGGTCGGGATAGGTTTCGCGCGCCTCTGGTTCTTCCGGCAGATCGAGGCCGTTGCGCTCGATGTAGGCATCGGCGGCATCGAGCAGCGCCAGATAATTCTCGTCGCCGCGAGTGAGGTTGCCGACCAGGTCCTGCTTGAAAGTCACCACGCCGTTATTGAACGATTCGGTGACGCCGACCAGGGTCATGCCGCGATGGGCCAGACCACGGAAATCGATGGTGCGACCGCCATGGGCGCCGCTGACTGCGATGGTCACGTGCTCACGACCGGGTTTCATCGCCGCTTGATCCCACTCGCCGAGCACGCCGAGCCACCAGCAGAAATCCCGGTTGCGATAAGCGCGAGGCGGGCGGTCGTGAGCGCCGACCGACAGGTAAACCTGCTTGCCGCTACGTTGTAGCTCATCGGCAATTTGCACGCCGGAAGAACCGGCACCGACCACCAGCACTGCGCCTGCCGGCAGTTGCTGCGGGTTGCGATAATCTGCGGAATGGATCTGCAACAGACGTTCGTCTTGCGGGGCAATCGCCGGGATCACCGGTTTCTGAAATGGTCCGGTCGCGGCGACTACGCGGCTGGCTTCGATCACGCCTTCGGACGTCTCGACAGTGAAGCCCGGGCGGCCGACATTGCGCACCACGCTTTTCACCTCAACGCCGGTACGGACCGGTGCATTGAATTTCTTTGCGTAGGCTTCGAAGTAGTCAGCTACACGTTCTTTCGGGGCGAAACCGTCGGGATCGACGTCATCGAATTCCAGGCCGGGGAAGCGGTCGTGCCACGCCGGGCCGTTGGCCACCAGCGAGTCCCAGCGCCCGGTGCGCCAGCGTTCGGCAATGCGATTGCGCTCCAGCACGAGGTGCGGCACACCGAGTTTGCTCAGGTGCTCGCTCATCGCCACGCCCGCTTGGCCGGCACCCACGATCAGCGTGTCTGTTTTTATTATTTCAGGGGTCATCTCTACATCCTTCCTAGCAAGGCAGTGGGATTCGGGCCGCTGTTGGCTTGTCCGTTTGGCTTGAGGTCAGACTAGGGAGAGGGGGGATATCGGTAAAATATTATTAAGCTGGGATGTGAAGATAAAATTCTGATGCAGAGGGGCGAAAGTTTTTAAAAATGCGGGCTTCAGCGCTGGAGGCGGCAAGGGCGGGGGCAAACCTGGTCGCTAAATTTCACGCTTGCTTTCAGTCGCCGCCCCGTGACCGGTGAGGAGTTTTTTCGCCGTCTCGGGCTCATCCGGCAATTGGCCGCTGAGATCCCAGATTTCGAGCATTTTTGCGTATTCGAAAGCGTGGCGCGAGTCGCGCTGTATCCAGCGCTGGAAATCCTGGCGTACAGCCGGCGGACAATTGTCATCGTGCAGACGCATGCACCAATCGGCGGCTTGCACAGAGATGTCTTCGTCCATTGCGTTGAGGTCGGAAGGGGTCATGGAACGAGGGTAACAAAAAAGCCCGTCAAACCGATGCCGACGGACTTTTTAATTTCGAATTTTCAGCGTTTGAGAAACGCTAGCAAATCCTCATTCAATGCCTGTGCATGGGTCACCGCAAAGCCGTGCGGTGCCCCGGCGTAAACCTTCAACTCGGCGCCTTTGATTTGTGCGGCCGCTTGTTTGCCGGTGGTTTCGAACGGCACGATCTGGTCGCCGTCGCCATGAATCACCAGCGTCGGCACGTCGATCTTGGCCATGTCCGGGCGGAAGTCGGTTTCCGAGAACGCCGTGACGCAATCCACGGTGCCTTTGAGCGAGGCCATCAGAGCGATATTCAGCGTTTGCGTGAGCACGCCGTCGGAGACTTTCTGGCCTTGATTGGTGCCATAGAACGGCGCGGCGAAATCGGCGATGAACTGCGCACGATCCTGCAGCAGGCCGGCCTTGATGCCGTCAAACACTGAAGTATCGACGCCTTGCGGGAAGTCGGCTTTCTTGCCGAACAGCGGTGTCACTGCGCCCAACAACACCAGACCGGCAACGCGCTCGCTGCCATGCCGGGCGATGTAGCGGCTGACGTCGCCGCCGCCCATGGAAAAGCCCACCAGCGTCACGTCACGCAGGTCCAAATGGTTGATCAGCTGCGCGATGTCATCGGCGAAGGTGTCGTAGTCATATCCGGTCCACGGCTGATCGGAACGGCCGAAACCGCGACGATCAAAGGCAATGGTGCGATAGCCACGGCTGCTCAGGTATTCCATCTGGTATTCCCACATGTCGGCATCCAGCGGCCAGCCGTGGCTGAACAGCACAGGTTTACCGCTGCCCCAATCCTTGTAGTAAATCTCGGTACCGTCTTGCGTGGTGAAGGTGCTCATGGAAACTCCTGCGTCAGGGATCGCGAGTGATGCCGAAATGGCGACATTCACTATCAACGCAAAGCGATCCGGCTACTTGTATGCAGGTGCTGGTTTTAGGTCGGCTCGGTCGTGGATCCGCGCCAGAGTTGTATGATGCAACTCAAGGCCGCCCGGTCGCCCACTGAATCGAGGGAGTACGTTTACGTGAAACGCAAAAGTCTGCAGGGCAATGCCTGCCCGGTTGCCCGCACGCTGGATCTGATCGGTGACTGGTGGTCGTTGTTGATCATTCGTGATGCGCTGGATGGCATCCGGCGTTTCAATGATTTCCAGAAGAGTCTGGATATCGCCAAAAACATGCTCAGCGCGCGCCTCAAGGGGCTGGTGGAGCAGGGGATTTTGCAAGCGCTGCCAGCCGCCGACGGCGGCGCTTATAAGGAATACGTGCTGACTGAGCGCGGTAAAGCCTTGCAGACCGTGATCGTCGCGCTGTCGCAGTGGGGCGGTGAATTCATGTACGCGCCGGGTGAGCCGGGTTCGGTGATGGTCGATGCGAAGAATCGTCAGCCGATTCGCAAGCTGGCGTTGACCTCGGCCGATGGTCGCCTGCTTGCACCCGATGACGTCGCGACGCGACTGGGTGTTGAGCACTGACGAACAAAGGTTTGACGTCAAAATGATGGCCAACTAATATCGCGCCGCTATTCTGATGTCATCCTTGGCGCCAGTCCTTAATCGAGAAACTTCGTCCGTGAATAAACGCGCATTACTGCCTCTGGCTGTGATTTTCACGCTTGTAGGCTGCCATTCCACTGTTCGGGATTCCTCCCCGAGCCTGCTCAAAGACGGTGTTCAGTTGGGCCAGAACACCGTTGCCACGGATGACCAGCACGCCAAGGTCATCATGAAGGCCACGGGTGGTACCAATCCGGTGGAGTTTTCCATCCGGCGTGCGGATGACCCTGACCGTCGCATGGAGGTGCTTGGCACCGTCGTCGATTCAGGTCGGGGCCATGTTTTCGGCTGGATCGCCAAGCTCAATGAAGTGGCCAACAGCGCCACGGTCAAGCGCTTCCCACAAGTGGAGGCACAAGCGGATGCCGACAAGCCCTTTGAAATTTCGGGGTATTCGAACAGCCGGGTTACGGGAGGTATTTATACCTGTGGGCCGCTGACCACTGTTTTCACTCCCGAGCGTGGCAAGGTCTACCAGGTGGAGTTCCAGTTCAGCGGTGAGCATTGCGAACAGCATGTTTATGACGTTACTCAGCCCCGGCAGCGCACGCTCGTAAAGAGTTGAGTCGGCACGCACAGCGCACTGAATTTATCGAAAAAAAGGAAATACTCTGTGAAACGGAATCTCTCCCTGGCACTTATCATTCTGGCCGCCACATTGTCTGGCTGCGCCACTAATAAGCCGGTCGTTGACCCATCGCTGGTCGGTTCATGGAAAGGTCAGCGCGACGAAAACGGCAAATGCCAGTTCATGTCCTGGAAAAACCAGTTCAACGCCGACGGTACTTTCTCCATAACCTTTTTCCGCGACGCCAAGCAGACACAGAAGGTGCAAACCGAGCATGGCACCTGGACAGCTACCAATGGCAAGAGTGTGCTGAGAACCAATGGCGTCGCTGCGCCTGATGTTTACACCTACAAGCTTACTGATGCTGACACGGTGCATTACGTCAATGTGGAGAAAGGTCCTTCGGCGGATTGCCAGGAAGATTATGCCTTTGATGAGCACCGTATTCGCGGGTAAGCCAGTCAGAAGCATCGCGGGGCTGCAACGGCCCCGTTTGTTCAATTCTTGATACAAACCCGACAAAAGGTTTAAACGATAGTTTGACGTCAAAATGATGGCCATCTAATATCGCGCCACTATTTTGATGTCACTTTCGTATCGAGGGATCGAACATGTCCTCACCCGCCCTCGTGGCGAGGTTGTGCGTAGCGTTGCTGTGCCTGTCTCCACTCCAGATTGCCGTTGCCGCCCCTACACCCGGCGACACCGACCTCATCCGTGATCGCCAGAACCGCCTGCTCGAAGAGCAGCAGCGGCGCCTTGAAGAACTCAAGGATCTGCCCGGCAAAGATGCCAGACCTGCGCAACCGGCAGCTCCCACCGATACCCGCTGCTTCCCGATCAAAGACATCGAGCTCAAGGGCGCCGACAGCCTTTCCGAGCGCGACAAGACTCGCCTGCTCAAACCCTACATCGGCGAATGCTTGGGCGTACCTCAGCTCAACGAACTGCTAAAGGTCATCACCGATCACTACATCGAGAAAGGCCTGGTCACCAGCCGCGCCTACTTGCCGCAGCAGGATCTGTCCACCGGGCACCTGCAAGTGCTGGTGGTCGAAGGCAAGCTCGAAGGCATGAAGGGCGCGGATAACAGCCAGCTCTCTGAGCGCGAACTGGCCATGGCCTTTCCCGGCAAAACCGGTGACCTGGTCAACCTGCGCGAGATCGAGCAAATGGTCGATCAGCTCAACCGTCTGCCTTCGAACCAGGCAAAAATGGAGCTGGCGCCCGGCCAGAATGTCGGTGGCAGCGCAGTGCTGGTCACCAACACGCCGCAGAAACCATGGCGAGTCGGGCTGTCGCGCAACAACGACGGCCAGCGCAGCACCGGCGAACAGCAGTGGGGCACCACGTTTGACTGGGACAGCCCGCTCGGCTTGGCCGATCAGTTGAGCCTGCGTGGCGGTCACGATGCGATGACCGATCATCAGCACACCTCGCGTAACGCCATGCTCAATTACAGCCTGCCGTGGGGTTGGTGGACATTCAGCTACATCTACAGCCAGAGCGAATACCGCTCGCAGATTGCCGCCAACGGCTACAACTTCAAACAGACCGGCGACAGCGAAAACCATCAGTTGCGCGCCGAGCGGGTGATCCACCGCGACGCCGTCAGCAAGACCTCGCTCAGCGCTGGCCTGTCGTACCTGCGCACCAACAACTTCATCGAAGACAGCAAACTCAAACTGAGCAGCAACCGCATCAGCGAAGCGCAGTTCGGCTTCAACCACGGTCGCCGGGTCGGCAGTGCCTTCGTCAACTTTGACGCGGGTATGCAAGAAGGCATTGGCGCCTTCGACGCGCAGGGTAGTCACGATCCTGGCCCCGGTGAGCCTAATGCACGCTACCGCAAATACACCGCCACCCTGAGTTACCTGCAGCCGTTCAAGTTGTGGGGCGAGTCGTTCAGCTTCAGCAGCCTGATGACCGGCCAGCGCAGTGAAGATGTGTTGTTCAGCCCGCAACGCACCAGCCTTGGTGGCTCGTCGTCGATTCGTGGCTACAAGGATCAGTCGCTGTCGGGCGACAGCGGTGGTTACTGGCGCAATGACCTGCGCTGGACGCGTCCGGTGACCATCGAATGGCTGCAACCGGTGTTCTCCGAATACGGCACCAGCCTCGGTTACGACCAGGGTGTGATCCAGAACGGTCGCTACAACGGCGATCAGCACGGGCGCATGTCGAGCAACTCGCTGGACCTGTTCGCCCGTGGCAAATACCTGTCCGCCGGGGTGACGTTTGCTCATTCCCTGGAACGCCCGGATGCGCTGACCGAGCGTGAAGCACCGATCTACTTCCGTCTGGATTTTTTCCTCTAATACCGCCCGCCCCGAGATTCTGAAATGGACATTCGTCAACTGGCCCCTCTGGCCAGCCAGCCTGCTGCTGCCGTAAATAACCGCGAACTCTTCCTCGGCATGCCGAAACGCGGGCTGGCGTTTCTCTTGGCGAACGTCATGTTCTGGCAACCGATGTGGGCGCAGGCCGACGGTATTGTCGTCGCCAACCCGAATACCTCGCTGGATCGCGCCGGTAACGGCGTGCCGATCATCAACATTGCCACGCCCAACGCCAGTGGGCTGTCGCATAACCAGTTTCACGACTACAACGTCGGTGCGCAGGGCGTAATTCTCAACAACGTCACGGCACGCACAGAGCAGTCGCAACTGGGCGGGATCATTCTCGGTAACCCGAACCTGCGCGGTGCAGCTGCACAAACCATCCTCAACGAAGTCAACGGCGGCAGCCCGAGTCAGCTGCGCGGTTATACCGAAGTGGCGGGGCAATCGGCGCGAGTGATCGTCGCCAACCCTTACGGCATCACCTGCAACGGTTGCGGGTTCATCAATGCGCCACGAGTGACGTTGACCACTGGTAGACCGGTACTCGACGACGGTCGGCTCGATCACTTTCAGGTTGATCAGGGCAGCGTTTCCATCGATGGCCAAGGCCTGGATGCCAGCGCTGTCGACAGCTTCGAAATCATCACCCGCAGTGCGCAAATCAACGCGCAGATTCACGCCAAACGCCTGAACATCACCACCGGGCGCAACGACGTCAACGCCGATACCCTCAACGCCACCGCGCGCGCCGATGATGGCAGCGCCAAACCGCAGCTGGCCATCGACTCTTCGGCGCTCGGCGGGATGTATGCCGGGGCGATCAAACTGGTGGGGACCGAGCAGGGCGTCGGCGTGAAGCTGGCGGGTGATCTGGCGGCCAGCGCCGGTGACATCCAGATCGACGCCAATGGCCAGTTGAGCATTGCCAAGGTCACGGCCAGCAATGCCATCACCGTCAAAGCGAAAAGCCTCGATGCCCAGGGGCCGGTTTACGCCGGTACGCAGTTGGTCGTGCAAACCGCCGAACAACTGATCAACCGCCAAAGCCTGGCCGCCCGCGACAGCGTCAGCCTGAGCAGCGGCAGCAAGCTGACCAACCAAGGTGTGATTGAAGCCGGGGTCAACGCCGATAACAGCCGCAATGCCGCCGGTGATCTGTCGATCAACAGCGCCGCCGTGAGCAACACGGGTAGTGTCTTGGCCAGCCTCACCCTGAACGCCACCGCTGCGACCGTGTTCGACAATCAGAACGGCATCGTTCAGGCAAAAACCGTCACGCTCAACGCTGCGCGCCTGGTCAACCAAGGGCTGAATTCACGCATTTACGGTGAGACTCACCTGGCCTTGAGCGCTCCGGCCATCGTCAACCTCAACGGCCTGATCCGTTTTGCCGACGGGCAAGCGGCGAGCCTGATCGTCGACAGCCTGGACAACCGTCACGGGCGTATTGAAATCGCTGGTGGCAGTCTCAAGCTCAATGCCCGAGATGTGAAAAACACCGACGGCAAAATCATTGCCGGGCGGCTGGACATCGATGCCCGCCAACTCGACAACAGCAGCGGCCTGATCGGCGCCAGCCAGAGCGACGCCAAAGTGGTCGCCCGTGAGCGTCTGGACAACGGCAAAGGCAAGCTTCAGGCGAAAACCACACTGGCAGTGTCTGGCGGCGAATTGCTCAATCAGGGCGGTACGCTGGCGGCTGACCAGATCAAGGTCACCGCAGCGCGCCTCGATAACAGCGACAAAGGTGTCATCAGTGCCGAAAACGGTACAGCCGAACTGACGCTGACGCAGGATCTGAATAACCACGATGGCAAAGTGCAGGCGTCGGAACGCCTGACGGTGGCCGCGCAGAGCATCAACAACCGCAACGCCAGCCTGACCGGCAAGACCCTTGAGGTGACCAGCGTTGGCGCGCTCGACAACGCCCAAGGCACGATTTCCTCCGCTGACACTTTGATCACCAGCGCAGACCTGGACAACAGCCAGGGTCTGATTCAAGGTACTGATCGCCTCAATCTGACCGCGCAGGATCTGCAAAACGCCAGCGGCAAACTGCTCGGTGGCGTGGTCAATGCAAACCTGCGCAATCTCACAGGCAACAATGACGGCACGATCAGCGCCGAAACCGCCCAGCTTACGCTAGTCGTCCAGCAACACCTGAACAGCGCCTTGGGTCGCTTGCAATCCAGTCAGGCTGACATCGACATTCAGGCCGGCTCGGTCGATAACCGTGGCGGTATCGTTGCCGCAAAACAGCTGTGGATGGTGGCGAAAGACGGCCACATCGACAACCGTGGCGGGCGCATGATCGCCGACGGTCTGGAACTGCACGCCGCCAGCCTCGATAACAGTGACAGTGGCCTTTTGGCGGCGGGTGCCGATGGCGCGCGATTGCTCCTCAAGCAAACCGCGCCGGGCCAATCGCAACTGCTCAACCACAAGGGCCGGATCCAGAGCGACGCCGACCTGCACATCGAAAGCGACGTCGTCGATAACAGCGCCGGCGTCCTGCTCGGCAAAACCATCGACATCCACGCCACGCAACTGAGCAACAACGACAAGGGCGGTATCGTCGGCAACGGCGGTGATGTTGTCCTCAACATTGCCGGTGTATTCAGCAACCTGACAGGTGTGGTCGATGCCGGCGATCAGCGTCTGCTGCTCGATCAGCTCACTTCGCTGGACAACCGTGGCGGCACCCTGCAAGGCAAGCGTCTGGACATCACCAGCGCGGCGATCAATAACAGCGCGGTCGGACAAATCATCGCTGGCAGCGATGGCCTGAAAATCACCGGCAAGACCCTGCTCAATCAGCAAGGCATCATCCTCGCCAACGGCAGCCACGCCGAAATGGCGCTGGGTACCGGCAGTCTGCAGAACCAGGGCGGCACCCTGCAAGCCGACTCGCTGGACATCACCAGTGCCGACCTCGACAACAGCGCAGTCAACGGTAAGGCCGGGCTGATTTCCAGCCTGATCGATGACCTGACGCTGACCGTAACCCGTCTGACCAACCGCGCCGGCAAACTGTTCGGCAAGGATCAGCTGATCTTCACCGGCACCAGCCTGGACAACACCGGCGGCGAGATCAGTGGCAATCAACTGGGCCTCGAAGCGGTCGGGCAGATTCTCAATCAGGGCGGCCTGATCGAATCGGCCAACAGCCTCAAACTCACTGCCGGCGGCTTGGATAACAGCGCTGGCGGCCAGATCCGTGCGCTAGGTGGCGCCGCAAGTCAGATCAAACTTATCGGGAACCTGAACAATCAGAGCGGCGTGATCGAAATCGGCAGCCAGGACTTGGTGCTGTCCGGCGCGCAACTGAATAACCTCAGCGGCAACGTGCGCCACGCGGCGCAGGGTCTGTTCGATCTGGACCTGAGCCAACTGATCGGCAGCCAGGGCAGCCTCACCGGTCTGGGCAAGGGCGTGTGGGATGTCGGCGCGGTCAATGGTGTTGGCACTTGGCAGCTCAACGGCGGGCTGACTTACACCAGCACGCAGGACCTGATGCTCAACGCCGGCGACCGGATCGCCAGTGCTTCGACACTGAATCTGAATGTCGCCAACCTGAACAACGCCGGGCAATTGGCAAGCGATGGTGACCTGACGCTGAACCTGGGGGGTAACCTGCTCAACAGCGGCAAAGTCTCGACGCAGCAAAAGCTTACGATCAACGCCAACGACGTGATTCAACAGGACGGTCGACTGGTCAGCGGTGGCGATACCGTCATGACCCTGCGCGGCACGCTGGACAACCTCGGCCGCCTCATCGCCAACCAGAGCCTCATGGTGACGGCGGCGCAGATAAACAACAAAGGCACCCTCGGCGCCCAAGGTAACCTCGAATTAACTGCCGCCAACGGCATTTACAACGGCGCCGATACGCTGCTGTTCAGCGGCGGCACGATGAAGCTGCACGGCAACAGCCTGAACAACTTCTATGGCGACATCTACAGCCGCGGCAACCTGACATTCGATGCGGTCGGTGGTGGTCGTGCTGCAGTCTTCAGCAACCTGTCGGGCACCGTCGAAGGCGAGGGTGATATCGACATCAACGCGGTCTCGGTGGAAAACGCCAAGGCGGAATTCGAGATAACCTCAGGGCAGTCGTCCGGCAGCCTCAGCTGGGTCTGCGGTCAGCATTGCGGCGGCGGTGACGGCTGGAAACGCGGCTACATCACCATCACCACTGACTTCGACGACCGGGTCCTCAAAGACTCCCGTGCGGCGCGTTTCGTCGCCGGCAAGAACTTCACCATTCACGCCAATCAGGTGGAAAACCGTTACAGCCTGCTGGCAGCAAATGGTGATCTGAGCATTACGGCCGACAGCCTGCTGAACAAAGGCGCGGTGTCGCGTTCGGGCCATCGCGTGGTGCAGATCGGCACGCCGGGGCACATCGACAACAGCCTGTGGGATCAGATGGAGTTCATCGATATCCCGGCCTTCAACGCGGCGACTGCGGCGGGCAATTTCGATGAAGCTCGTTTCGAAGAACTGGTCAGCCGCTCCAGCGATTCGCGCTTTGCTCAAACCAGCGACGTCACCACCTGGAATGACAACGGCAACAACGTTTACGCGGCGGTGCTCCAGGCCGGGGGCAAGGTCAAGCTGGATGTGACCAACAGCATTCAGAACGGCACGTTGTACGAGAACACTTATGGCCAACTGACCGGCTCGTTGTCCAGCGACCAGACCGATGCGGTCGGTGGCATCAACATCAATCTGGGCAAGCGCAGCACCGATGCCAGTGTCCAGGCACCGACCGCCGTGACTCGCATCGAGCATGTCGATGCCGACGGCGTGAAGCAGATCAGCTTTGTTCCGGCCGACTTCAAAGGTGTGCCGTTTGCGGCGGTTGATCCGACGGCGTCTTCGACGTTCCGTTTGCCGAAAGGCCCATACGGCATGTTCGTGCAGAGCACCAATCCGCAGAGCCGTTACCTGATCGAAACCAACCCGGAGCTGACCCAGACCACGGCGTTCATGAGTTCCGACTACCTGCTCGGCAAACTCAATTTCAGCGCCGATGAAGCCGCACGCCGCCTCGGCGATGGTCGCTACGAATCGCGTCTGATCAGTGATGCGGTGATGGCCCAGACGGGCCAGCGTTTCCTCGCCAATGGCCTGGAGAACGACTACGAACAATTCCGTTACCTGATGGATAACGCGCTCGCCAGCAAGAACGAACTGAACCTGGCGGTCGGCGTCAGCCTGACCTCCGCGCAAGTTGCCGCACTGACCCACGACATCGTCTGGATGGAAGAGCGCGTCGTCGATGGTCAGAAAGTGCTGGTGCCTGTGCTCTACCTGGCCCAGGCCGAATCGCGCAACGTGCGTGGCGGCAGCCTGATTCAGGGCCGCGATCTGGAACTGCTGGCCGGTAACGATCTGGTTAACGTCGGTACCTTGAGCGCGAGCAAAGACGTTTCTGTCGATGTGAAGGGCAGCCTCTATCAGGGCGGCCTGGTCGAAGCCAATGAGCGCATCAAGCTGATGGCCACCGACAGCATTCGCAACGCACTGGCCGGCGAAATCCGTGGCAACCAGGTCGAACTGACCAGCCTCAAGGGCGACATCGTCAACGATCGTACCGCCATCGCGGTGCGTGATGGCAACGGCATGCGCACCCTCGTCGATGAGGGCGGCAACATCACTGCGCGCGATAGCCTGACCATTAAGTCCGGCAATGATCTGGTCAATTCGTCCTCAATCAGCAGCGGCGGCGACGCCAGCCTGAGCGCCACCCGCGACATCAACCTGCTGGCGACGCGCAACGAAAACGAACTGCACGAAGTGTTCAATGGCGGCCATCGCTCCGTCATCACCACCACCGTGGAAAACCTTGCGTCGACGGTGAAAAGCGGTGGCAACCTGACTATGGACGCTGGACGTGACATTAATGTCATCGCCAGTACCGCTGAGGCCAAAGGCAATCTTATAGCCGACGCAATACGTGACCTGAATCTGGTTTCGGCCGGCGATGAACACAACGTCGAAACCCGCAGCAAGGACGGCAGGGAACGCGTCCACCAAGAGGACAACCACACCGTCCAGAAAGCCGCTGAATTCATCGCTGGCGGCGACGTAAAAACCAACTCCGGCCGCGACACCACACTGGTCGCGAGCAAGATCAGCGCGGGCAACGAAGCCTACGTCTACGCGGGCAACGACCTGAACCTGCTGGCCGCGCAGAACAAGGATTACACCCTGTACGACATGAAGGAAAAGGGTGGATTCGGCGCCAAGAAAATGAAGCGTGACGAGGTTACCCAGATCACTCATGTGGGTAGCGAGATCAAGACCGGGGGCGATCTCACGCTGGTCAGCAAGGGTGATCAACGCTACCAGGGCGCCAAGCTCAACAGTGGTAAAGACCTGACTTTGGACAGCGGTGGCAGCATCACCTTTGAGGCAGTGAAGGATTCGCATCAGGAAAGCCACGACAAGAGCAGCAGTAGCGCGGCCTGGACCAGCATGGAAAGCAAAGGCCAGGTAGACGAAACACTGCGCCAAAACCAACTGACTGCCAAAGGTCAGACGCTCGTTAAAGCTGTTGATGGGCTTCACATAGACATCAAACAGATCAACCAGCAAACCGTCAGTCAGGCAATCGACGCCATGGTGCAAGCCGACCCGAGTATGGCCTGGTTGAAAGACGCCGAAGCGCGAACTGATGTGGATTGGCGTCAAGTCCAAGAGCTGCATGACCGCTGGGATGAAAGCCATTCGGGGTTGGGTGGCCCTGCGATGATCATCATCATAATCATCGTCACCTACTTCACCGCTGGTGCGGCGTCAGGCCTTGTGGGTGCAGGTGCGACTGCTGGTTCCGGCACAGCAATGTCGGCTGGCCTAGCCGCGACAGCCACCAGCGAAGCAGTGGCAGCAGGTTGGGCGAACGCGGCACTCACCGCCATGATCACTTCGGCAGCCAGCACGGCGGCCGTCAGCACCATTAACAACAAAGGCAATCTCGGAGCGGCGCTCAAAGAAACCTTCAGTGCTGACAACCTGAAAAATTACATTGTGGCCGGAGGCACCGCGGGTCTGACCACCGGTTTCTTCAATGACTGGACCTCGAGTACGACCGGTACATCCCCCGCGTTGACGGAATCCACCAAAGGCGCATTGGCCAACACCGGAAAAGTTATCGTCGCCGATTCCGGTGGTCTGAGCAGCCTGCAAGGTATCGCGCATTTTACCGAAAACCAGTTGTTGCAAAACTCCACCTCCGCGTTGCTCAACAAAGCCCTGGGCCGTGAAGGCAGCTTGGGTGATGCCGTGCAAAAAAGCCTGGTGAATGCGTTTACCGCCTATGGTTTCAACCTCGTGGGTGATATCGGGGTGAGCAAACACCTGGAGGACGGTGGTCTGGAGAAGATAGGCCTACATGCGCTAATGGGAGGCTTGAGCTCCATGGCAGCGGGGGGGGACTTCAAAACGGGCGCATTGGCAGCTGGAGTCAACGAAGCGTTCGTTGACGATTTGGCGTCGGCGTATTCCGGGATGTCGAAGGACGACAGAGATCGATTGTTGCTGATGAACTCGCAACTGATCGGGGTTTTGACGACCGCTGTGCAGGACCCGAACGCAGATGCCGCCAAGCTGCAGCTAGGGTCATCGATCGCACAGAGTGGTACTCAATACAACTATTTGAGCCACCAGGATGTAGAAGACCTGGAAAAGGCGCTCAAGGAATGTAAAGACAACTGTGATGCGGTTCGAGCTGAGTTTGCCAAGCGTGATGCGGATAACACGGCGCGGCTCAATAACTGTTGGGCGACCGGTGATTGCGAGAAGATCAAGGCTGAGATTGATGAAGGCTCTCGTGAATTAAACAAACTTTGGCAAAATGACAAAACGGGGATTACGGATCAATTCCTCCATAGCAATATCGCCGACTCCACCAATGCGAGGACGCGAGCTAGCCTAGACCACCTTCCGAAAGGGGATCCGGCTAATGCGGTGAAATTGTTGGCTGCAGCGGGGATCATTGCTCTTGCGCCGGAAGCGATTGGTTTGCTTGGACAGTATGCCACGAGAGGTGCAGCTACCTGCGCAGCCAACCCAGTGTTGTGCGTGAACGAAGCCGGGGTCGTTATCGCTGATTTGGGGTTGTCGGAAGCACTTCCTGTCGGGTTGGGGGCCGCAGCTGGAAGTTTAACGACCAAGGAGCTGAGTGATCTTCGCGCTTTGATGGAGATCGAAGCGAAAACTGGCGCTAAGCTAACGGCTGATGAGGTTTTGGCTGTCGTCAGGCCGGCAGCGACAGGTGCTATAGAGGCTGCCGCCGTCAATGAATTAGCAAGATTATCTGAACGGGCGGTACAAGTTCGCTCGCAGCTAAACATTGGTAGCGGTAGGAATATTGCTGTTGCTGAGTATTCAATTGATGGTCGAAGCGCTGAAATTGTAGGCGTGAGCGGTCTAGCGAAGCGCCCTGGAACGGTTGATGTCCCAGAAAAGCAAGTATTCGACACAATACAAACTGGTAACAATCCAAGGACAATGGACTCAGAGTATAAGATTTTGTCGAATCTGGCAGATAAGCTGACCCCCTCGTCGCAAGGGGTCGTGAACATTTACTCAGAGCTCCCAATCTGCGTTTCATGCAGTGGGGTTATAAGTCAGTTTCAACAAAGGTTCCCCGGTGTGATTGTTAACGTAGAAACAGGAAAGCCAAGATGAAAAAAATTCGAGATGTTTTTCATGAGTTGGTGCTGCGGGGAGTGATTTTAGAGTCTGCACTTGTTGGTTGCTCCGAAGGGGAGATTGCATCAGTCGAGCAACATTTTGGTTGTAAAATTCCGTTAGAGTATCGTGAGTTTTTGACAGTTGCTGGGCATTCGGCTGGTAAGATTTTCTGTGGCGTAGATATTTTTTATCCGAGATTACTTAGCCTGAAGTCGGAGGCGGAAGAGTTGCTTGATGAATTAGGTCTCTCTGATTTGTTGCCTGCGGATGCTAAGGTATTCTGCATGCATCAAGGATATGAAATTAATTATTTTCTACCGGTCTCTGACGATCCACCAGTATTTCAATTCTTTGAAGGTCAAAGTTCGAGCGTTAAAGCTTGGGATAGCTTTTCAGACTTTTTAATGGCATCAATAGAAAGCCATTTTGCACAATGGCCGGACTTGAATTGACTCGGCTAAAGGTGCGACTTCAAATGCAATAATAAAGTAAAGGGGGCAGATTTATTTGGTTTAATGATAAATGGGGACAGACCACGTTTAGAAAGCGCTCTGAAAATGTGGTCTGTCCCTGAGGGATCCCCACAAATCTACTCCAGGCTCTGCGCCTGATGATGCACCTCATCACGCAGAGCTTTCTCCAATGTTTCCCAGTCTCCGCTGCTTCCGAACTCTATGCATCTACGCCAATACTCCAGGCCCAGTCGCCACAATGAGAGCACGCGTCTTTCTCTGAGACTGTTGCTTTGATAGCGTCGCTCAAGGTTACTTTTTCGAGCCTGAAGTCCCGTAATGATAAATGGGGAAATGATAAATGGGGACAGACCACGTTTAGAAAGCGCTCTGAAAACGTGGTCTGTCCCCTTTTTATGTCCCCTTTTTACGCGAACAATACAATGCAGCCAAAGCCAGTTATCTTGCAGGAATTGACCCAAAAGAGCTTACGACTGTTTACCCTCCGTCGATGGACCCTGGATTTCTGGCCAGAGAAGCGGGGATTGGCGTTGGTAACAACGCTGTTGCTCTGCCAGGTGAGGCCGTTAGGGCAGCGGAATCGATCTGGAAGGCAGTGTCATCACCTTTAGACACGATTGGTGCAATCGCTGGGGGCATAGGTGGGTTAGCGGTGGGGTTCAAAGACTGGATTACCAGTCCGATCCCGTCGCATACGCTGGAAAAACAGTTTGATAAAGTAGCGACCGCGTCCGCCCAAGAGTTGGGCGGTATGGCTTTCGATGCGGCCACCGGGCTTATCACCGCCTATATTGGGGGCAGAGCCGTTGAATGGGCTGGTGAGAAGTGGGTTAGTGCAAAAGGCACCGCGGGAACCCAAGTAACGAAGGGGCCTTGCTGCTTTGCTGCGGGTACGAAAGTTTCTACACCGCAAGACGACCGCGTTATTGAGTCGCTCAAGGTGGGAGATGTTGTCTGGTAGAGATAAATGGGGACAGACCACGTTTAGAAAGCGCTCTGAAAATGTGGTCTGTCCCCGTTTTACTCCAGCGCTCAGGGGTTCGCTTCGGCCGGCATTAAAACGGTCATAGGCGGTGGTAGCTATAGCCAGAATCTGAAAGAGGGCCTGATCTTTCAGGCAGGAAATGTCGTTGCCGCTACCGCGTTCAACTTTGTAGGCGGTTACGCTCAGAAAAACTGGCAAATAGCGAAAAATGCCGGTGACTCGGTCGGCATGTCCATATGGGCCGAAGGTGGTGCCGCTCGCACCGCTCTGCACGCGTTGATGGGGGGCGCCGTCTCCAGCATTACCGGTGGTGACTTCAAAAGCGGAGCAATTGCCGCCGGCGCAAGCCAAGCCATGGCAGGCGCGCTTAACTCGACATTTAACGATCAGCCGAATTTACGCCAGGCGTTCTCCCAGATAGTTGGTTTGACCGCCGCTGGTTTGGCCGGCGCAGACATCAACAAGGCATCGTGGGTTGCTTTGATGGCTGACGAGTACAACCGCCAGCTTCATCAAAAAGAAGTCTTGGCGTTGGAAAAGCTGCAAGAAGAGAATCCCGAAAAAGCGTACCAACTCAAGGCGGCAGCTTGCGCGATAGTTCATTGCAGTGCCTCGGTTCACCCTGATGACCAAAAAAATTATGATGCGCTCACAAAGCTGGAAGCCGATGGCAGTGGCTTCAAGGATGCTCAAAGCGCGCTGTTCGCTACCGGAGCTTTTGACGAGTATTCGAAATGGGATCAGGTCAACGACGGCCTGCTGCGCAATAAAGAAAGTGCTCAACGCACAGGCAACGCCGGCCGAGCGATATTAGGAGCCGCGGGCGCTGTTGCAGGTTACAGCGGCGCGATAATCACAAGCCCGGCCTGCGTGACTCTTGTTGGTTGCGCCCTGCCTGGTATGTCCGCGGCAGCGGGTGCAGCCTCCTTTCTGGAGAGCTGGGAAGCTACTGGAAAACTGTTTGCACCATATGAATACACCCAGGGCGACAGGGTGCTCGCGTCCTTCAGCAGTGAAACCTATCCGGGCGATGTGAACCCGCTTCGTGATTACGGTACGGAAGCTGCGAAAGCTGCAGTGGAGATGGTGCTACTGAAAGGTGCAGGGAAGTACTTGGAGGGAACCGGGTCTTCGATTTTGGTATCTGGTGTGAAGAAGGAGGGGGTAGTAGCCGACGGCGTCATTGGAGCGTCGAATACTGATAAGCCGGTCCTTCCCGCTTGGTACCGCGAAGACAGCTCAGCAGGCGCCTCCTTCAATAAAACTGACGGCCTGCCAGATGGATACCGACGTGTATTGAATACCAGAACGGGCAATGCTGAGGTTCTTGCACCAGATGGACAGCTCTATTTCGACACTGGCAATGGACTGAAGCCGAAGGTGGGCGGTAATCTTGCTGAGTTGGCGGAGGCTGAGCGACGGATAGCTGCTGCAAAAGGCGCGAGCGGTGCAAAAGGAGTCGGTACGTCGTTATCACCTGTATATAAAGATACAGATACAGGTCTGAATGCCATCAATCCGATCACCTCGCGTAATCGAGGAAGAATTCAAGAGTTGGGCTTTGATCCTGATAAGGGGAAGTTAGCGTTGCATGAGGGACAAGCAGCTGTTCAATTAGAGAATACGTTTGGTAGTACGTTGAAACGGGTAGAGCCGACGCTTGGATCTAAAAATCCAGACTTTGTATTTGTCGATGGTTCATATTCTGGGAAAACGGTTGATTTTATGTGAACGGATTCAAGTAGATTAGCTCAAATTAATAAGTTTTTTTCAAACAATGCATCGCAAAATCAAAGGCAACTTATAGACCATTTGGATAAGGCGGATATCGTTCCAATTGATTATAGGAATCTTACACCCGGAAATCAGGGTATGGTTAACGGCTGGATAAAATTGCTAACCCCGGAACAGCAAGATAAAATATTAATTCTGCGGTGAAAATTATGGGTATGTATATATCGATAAATGACAAGTCGGGTTGGGGAACGTCAGGTGGTGTTTTTGATTGTATTGTTGAAGGCACAAGAAATTTTTTCACTAAAAACCAAGAAAGCTGTATGAGAGCAATATACGAAGCGCTAGATGGGCAGGCACAGAGCTTTATTATTTTAGATAAGGTCTCAGGTGAGTGTTTCAATCTGTTCTATCGCCATTGCAAAACAGCAATGGATGGTTTTCCTGAGAGTGAGCGAGGGAAGTTAGTTCCAGAGAGTCACATTCCAGGGGTGTTGTGGAACTGGTCTGAGGTTTTACGGCTTATGCGAGAAGACTCTCGCTATGAAGAGTAAGCAGGCTTTGGTGCAAAAGGAATGATAAATGGGGACAGACCACGTTTAGAAAGCGCTCTGAAAATGTGGTCTGTCCCCTTTTCTTTCATTTTTTCCCCGTTTTTTCCGAAAAATAACAGTCGCTTGCCTGGTGGCGGCCATCAAGTGAATTTCATGGATAAAGCGCCCCGAACTAATCCAGAGCTTTATGAAGTTAATATGAAGTCGGTGAGGACATTGCAGTGAATCAGTTGATCAGCGAAATTAGAACGAGGTGGGAGTGCGATGATGGAGCGCTCTTCGAGTCGTTTGTCAGCTGGAACGGAACCTCTACCAGCTTCGAAGACACAAAAAAAAATATGCTATATGCGCAAGAGCACCCAGTCGTACATTTAGAACAATATCTGGTTCTTGAAAATGGCGTTGAAATACGCCTTCAAATCGGTGAGACGCCCTATATCCTTGAAGACAGAAGAGGGGTTTTGGTGGTTTTTAATGAGAAACCTTCAAAATTTAGTACGCCTGGATTTCCTTGGTTTTTTGACTGTCCTAATAATGCGGCGATTTACAATGCTGATGGCTCTTTGCGTTTTCAATTGCAAAGTTCCTACGGTATAGGAAGCTATATTGGAATAGTGCACTACGCGGATACACCAGCGAACCCAGATGCGTTAGGTGTTTTGGTAGGTACATTAGGGCATGATCCGGAATGGCTCTATTTGGTTGATCCTAATAGCCCGGAATTGATACCTACAGGGAAATGGATTCGCTATTAGTGTATAAAAAAGTCGGATCTGAACGGTGTTTACTTAACAGCTGCCCAATTGAGCTCAAAAAGAGCGGGATAAATGGGGACAGACCACGTTTAGAAAACATTCCGAAAAGGTGGTCTGTCCCCTTTTTACCCCTCCGAAAACGTGATCTGTCCCCTTTTTATTCCCTGGAATGGTAGTGCTGGTGACGCCGGCAACCCATGTTGGCTAGTTATATACCGGCGGCAGTGCAAAAGGCGCTAGGAGTAAGATTGAAATGATTTACGGCGATCCGTTTATATTCTCAATTCAGTTTGATGTAGTGAGAGATTGGACTGATTCAAGTTGTTTCTGGGTAAACGGCTTGTTTTCGTTGTTTGTTGGTGGGGAAAGGCTCCTTGATGTCGTGGATGTCGCCGAGCTTAAAACTGCCGTGAACTTCTACGCAAAAATGGAATTTGAAAATATAGAGGAGGGCGATTCAGCGATTTCTGCAAAAGAATTATTCGCTTCCGCGCATCGTTATTTTTTCAAAGGGGAGTCCGCCATTCTAGACGGCGTGCAAGATATGACGTGCACCTTCTTGGGGGACGCCGGTCTGTTTATTTATTTTCAAAAAACAGAGCATGCGGACAGGCTGGTCTGGAGTAAGGACTTTGGCAACATTGTCCATGAGGCGTTGCTGCCTCGGGGGGCAGTGGGTGGCGTAATTGAAGGTATTGAAAAGTTGTAGAGTTGGCAGCGGCATGGCTGGTCACAAGATAAATGGGGTCAGATAAATGGGGTCAGACCACTTTAATGTAGTTGGCTGCAACAATACGTAAAAATTTGCCGTCATTTGTGCCTTGCGGCCCGCTAAGCTTTCAGTTCGACCAATTGAAAGGATTCATCGATGCCGCGTAGACCACGAGTTTTGATACCAGGCGTTCCGTTGCACTTGATTCAGCGAGGGAACAATAGGTCTGTGTGTTTTTTTACCGACGAAGACTATCTTTTTTATCTGGAGCTTTTAGACGAACAGGCCTCTAAAAATGAATGTGATATTCATGCGTGGTGCCTAATGACCAATCATGTTCACTTGTTAGTCAGTCCTCATAATGCCAACAGCGCAAGCCTGCTGATGAAAGGTGTCGGGCAGCGATACGTCCAATATATAAATCGTACGTATAGTCGCAGCGGAAGTTTGTGGGAAGGCCGGTTTCGTTCATGCCTTGTTGAGAGTGAACGATATTTGTTGTGTTGTTATCGATACATCGAAATGAATCCCGTCAGAGCGAAAATGGTAAATCATCCGGCAGAATATCGCTGGTCAAGTTACCGTGTTAACGCACAATCAGAGCGATCACACACTGTTACTCCTCATGCTCAGTATTTGGCGCTTGGAGGGCAGGGCGGGCAGCCGGCAGATGCTTACCGCGAACTGTTCAAAAATGACTTAGAATCAGAATTGGTTGACCAGATTCGTGACGCGACCAATGGAAATAATGTTTTTGGCGGTTCAAAGTTTGCTGTTGATGTCGAGGCAATGATCGGTCGTCGCGTGCAGCGAGGGAGCCCGGGGCGGCCAAAAAATTGACCATCTAGTGAAAACGTGGTCTGTCCCCTTTTCTTGTCCTTTTCTTTGTCCCCTTTTCTTTCTGTCGCTGTTCCTGCAGGTAAGAATTCGGTGCAATGGCTTCAAAAAAATCACGCGATAAAGTATGGTTGATTTCATGGCGTAAAAGTAAGTATAGGTTCGGTGAGGCAAATGAGTCAGTTGAATAATAAAGCTTGGGCTTACGTTAAGTTTAATAAGGATTTTATTTTCATTGAGACCTACTCCGGCTATTTTAATTGTCTGCCGGATCCTGAGGGGAAGAGGTCTTTGCTGTTGCACACCTGTGAAGATAGCGAGCTGGGAGAATGTGTTTTGGCGGCCTTGGCCGTTAGCCGAATGATTGACCCGAAGGAAAATCCAGAGTTTTTTGATTTTAGAGGTCGCGTGGTCACTCAATATAATGAGTGGATAGCTAATCTAATGAAGGAATTTGGCTACAAAACCAAACGTGCACTGTTTAAGGATATGAAAATCTGCTCACTGGACGCCGTTAATGGACTTGTAACAATTCGTCCCAGTCATCATGAGAAACTGGAGGCCTGGAGTGGCAAGGGGATAACTGACAAAGACTATGTCGTTATTTCCGCTACTAGTGCCTGTAACGAGGTTGGCGCGGCACTTCGTTTGGCATTTAGTCGTTGTTCATAAACTTGGATTCAGTTCGACAGGCTCTGTTCACGATTGAGTTGAAAATCTTAAAGGGTGTAAATGGGGACATGTGAATGGGGACAGACCACGTTTAGATAGTATTCCGAAAATGTGGTCTGTCCCCAGTTCACCCCTCTGAAAACGTGGTCTGTACCCTTTTTACCCCCCATAAATATGGTCCAGGCTATGGCTCCAATGGGAAAGAGACGAGGGTCAACAGTGATTAGTCTTCAAGATAAATGGGGACAGACCGCATTAGAAAACATTCCGAAAACGTGGTATGTCCCCGTTTTACCCCCGTTTTACCCGAAGAAAAATGGGGACAGACCACGTTTAAAAAGTACTCCGGAGAATAAATGGGGACAGACCACGTTTGAAAAGCACTTTGAAAACGTGGTCTGTCCCCGTTTTACACCACGAGATCCGACAGCGCCAAAAATTGTAGATCCAAGTAAGCCAGGTACTGCTCTGGAACTCCCCCAAATATGGGAGTCACTGCTTGAAAAAAACTCGAGCAATGCACGTGTCTACTCTCAAGAGGCCTTTTTAAAGGAGTTTGGGCATTGATTTTTAACAAAGCAATATTTGAAGACTTGTGGGGCGGGGAAAAAAGTATTTGCTTTTTTGTCCATAAAGCAAAGTGCTATTGGGTTTTGGACCATAAATATAATTTTTCTCTAGATGCGGAGAAGGACTATCTTGGATACTTGAATAAAGGTCATATAACACAGGACCAATATGCGCAAGCGTGCAAGGAATTTAGAGGCGGGCTTTTAAAGCTGAAGTCGGAAAATTTTCTTCAATATTTAAGTTGCGTAGGTGAGGGGGTACTTGTTAGAGAGGATTTTGAAGGGGTCTTTGACATGGATGGTGATTGTAATGCTGGAAAACTGTTGAGTAGAATTGAGAATTATTATTTGTCAGGAGTAGAGCTGAATGTAGATGAGTTCAGTTTTGCTGGGCGATTGGCATCTCGATTACCGATGTTTTATGTGAATTTTGATAGAAAAATATACCTGCACATGGACTTTGGCCGATCCCATGAAGATCTTGCATATCCTGATTGGTTTTCCAAGTGCTCAGATTTCAATTTCTTGATACCAGATGTAGAGCGATATTGGGTTAGGTGTGGTGACTATTGGAAGTTCAGGTTTGTTCAGGGTTTTTATTAGAAGCTAATTTTGAAAATCGAACACCCAATTAGCCGACAGAACAAGGGGGTTAATGGGCGGGGCAGCAGAGAAAAGGTGGTAGATTTATTTAAATCTATGAGGGCTTTTTTTCTACGATTAAATAAATATGTCCAATTTTTATTCCCTTTTTATTCGATGATCGAGAAAGCTTAAAAAAAGACGAAGTTATCTATGTCGCTTTCGGAAAATAGATATTTGTTAGCGCAAATACTGAGCGGGAATTCACCAAGCGCCGTATTGAGCATGATGCTTCAGGTCGCTCATGATTTGGATAAATACGCTTTGGCAGATATTTTTTTGGAGAGGTTTGATCGTTTGGAAGAAAAATGGGGACAGACCACGTTTAGAAAACGCTCTGAAAACGTGGTCTGTCCCCTTTTTACCCTTAAGGAGAGGAATTAGATGGTAATCGGAGGGTATACGCTTAGTCCTGAGTACGGTAGATTGCAAATCCCTCTTGTTCATCAGCCGACTATGGATGATATTAAATCCATTATATTTGAGTATAGTAATTTCGATGGCGTAACTTCATTGTCTATGACGCCTGCACCTGAAACAGGGCCTTACGAAATTAAGCTTTATGCTGATTCTGGAAATTATCTTCTGATGTTGAATCAATACCTGGATGATGGCGGGCACGTTGTGCGCACCCTTAATAATACGTTAGCTGGAACAAAGCTGGTTGACATTCTGGGTGATTGGTATCAGGCAAGTTTAATTACAAGAGATATAGGGGTCGTAGTCTCTTGTTTCCAAGGATTTTTATGTTCTGGCGATGTAAGTTCATTAGTGTTAAGCGTTTAGAGTGGCGGCAAAAGTACAGAAGATCCCTGCCCAGGCATTTGCTAAACCTGCTAAGGCGTCCAAGGGGATAAATGGGGACAGACCACGTTTAGAACGCACTCCAAAAACGTGGTCTGTCCCCGTTTGCCTGCCGTTTGCCTGCCATCAAAGAGCTTGTGACAGGTAAAATGCTCTATTGGCGCCCTGGAATGAAATCAGTAAAAGAGGTGAAATAATATGAAGCGCTCTCTCTCTTGGACGGTCGGTTTTGGCAGAACCTGTGACGGTGGCACGCAAAGAGATCCATCTTGGAACGATATCGTTGCGCACCTTGAAGAGTCCTGCCGAAATTTGGGGAGTGTAACCCTGGATATTGAAGAATTAGCAGGCTTCGAACTCTTGACATTGCAGGTTGTTGCAGAGACAGGCAAGTACGCACTGACGCTCGGCGTTGATGATGGCGATGACTACGATGTCAAAGTATTTTGCGGCGATAAAAATCGTGGCGGAATCATGCATATCCAAGGCGACGCCGTTGCTGGTTCAGCCATCTGCTCAAATTTTGAGATTGTCGTGGAGATATTCAAGCAGCTCTTCGACAGTGGCGGAGTGTCGCCAGCGCTCATGAACTGACGTTTAATTCGAGCGACTCCGGCTAAAACAAAAAACGCCCCAATCACCCGGGGCGTTTTTCATTTATCGAACACTAAATTCCGGATGCTCACCGAAAATCCGGCACCACATGCTTGATAAACAGCTCCAACGATTTCTTCTTCTCGTCATGCGGCAAGCTGTTGTCACACCAGAAACTGAACTCATCCACCCCGAGTTCCTGGTAGTACTTGATCCGCGGAATGATCTCTTCCGGCGTACCAATCATCGCCGTCTTGTGCAAACTCTCCAGCTCAAACTCCGGACGCCCGGCAAACTTCTCTTCCGGGCTCGGCGCGAGGAAACCGTTGACCGGCGTCTCCTTGTTACCAAACCACGCATCGAAAGTGCGGTAGAAGCGTGAAATAGCTTTCGCGCCGACTTTCCAACCGTCCGGGTCATCAGCGGTGTGCACGTGGGTATGGCGCAGCACCATCAATTGCGGGCGTGGCACGTCGGGGTTGTTGTCCAGCGCAGTCTGGAATTTGTTCTTCAGGTCTAGGACTTCTTCGTCGCCTTTCATCAGCGGCGTGACCATCACGTTGCAGCCGTTGGCCACGGCGAAGTTGTGCGAGTCCGGGTCGCGGGCGGCGATCCACATTGGCGGGTTGGGCTTTTGAATTGGTTTTGGCACGCTGGTGGAGGTGGGGAATTTCCAGATATCGCCGTCGTGAGCGTAGTCGCCTTGCCACAGGGCGCGGACCACCGGGACCATTTCGCGCAATGCCTGGCCACCGCTGGAGGCAGGCATGCCGCCGGCCATGCGATCGAATTCAACCTGATAGGCGCCACGGGCCAGGCCGACTTCCATGCGACCGTTGCTGATGACGTCGAGCAACGCGCATTCACCGGCAACGCGCAACGGGTGCCAGAACGGCGCGATGATGGTGCCGGCGCCGAGGTGGATGGTGGTGGTTTTGGCGGCGAGGTAGGCGAGCAATGGCATCGGGCTTGGCGAGATGGTGTATTCCATGGCGTGGTGTTCGCCAATCCACACGGTGCTGAAACCGCCGGCCTCGGCCATCAGGGTCAGTTCGGTGAGGTCTTCGAACAGTTGGCGGTGGCTGACGCTTTCGTCCCAGCGTTCCATGTGGATGAACAGGGAAAATTTCATGACGCTTCCTCGGGTCTTTTATTGTTGAGGCTACAAAACTTGTAGGATGAGCCTGCTCGCGATGGCGGTGTGTCAGAAAAGACATCGACATCGGATAAATCGCTATCGCGAGCAGGCTCACTCCTACAGTTGAATTGTGCGGGGCTGACGATCAGGCCAGGACGGGCAGGGCGCCCATCTTGCCGTGGCAATACACCAGCGGCCCGGCGATTTGCTCGGGGACGATCAGGTTCTTCACCGCGCCGACCATGATGGCGTGGTCGCCGCCTTCGTATTCGCGCCACAGTTCACACTCGATGATAGCTGTAGCGTTGGCGAGGATCGGGTTACCCAGTTCGCTCAAGTTCCATTCGATGCCTTGCGCCTTGTCCTTGCCTTTGCGGGCGAAGGCGTAGGCTTCGCTTTGCTGGCCGCCGGACAGAACGTGGATGGCAAAGCGTTTGTTTTTGATCAGCACCGGGTAGGAATCAGAACTGTAGTTGGGGCAGAACAGCACCAGCGCCGGATCCATCGACAGCGAGCTGAATGCACTGGCCGTCAGGCCGACGATCTGACCGTCATCGTCCAGCGTGGTGATAACGGTTACGCCGGACGGGAACGAGCCCATGACTTGTTTGTAGATGGCGGCATCGATCATTGGTCGGTCCTCGGGTGATGTGTTGCTGTTTTTATGTGTTTGTTGGTCTGATGGTATACCAGTATTCGATCTTTGCAAGGGCTTTTAAGCTGAACCGATAAACGTGCCGCGTTCGTCGGAAACTCAGCATTTACGGGGCTTTCGGCTGGTCTGCAGGCCACGGTTTCAGCGAGGATGGCGTATCAGCTGGCGTCGTAAACTACGGATCAGTCTTGTGAATTGTTTGGAATACCATAATATGGTCTGCATCTGAGGGGCGGCCAGAGAGTCCCCCCGGTTTGGCTTCATACAACGATAAGAACAGACAAACTCGAGTTCATGCATATGTCCCAGATGTCCCGGCAAGATCCGTTGATCGAGAACCATACGGTCGACTACGTCCCACTCGCGGAACGCCACGGGAAGGCCCGCGACCTGTTCACCCTTTGGTTCAGCACCAACATTGCGCCACTGCCCATCGTCACCGGCGCCATGGTGGTTCAGGTGTTCCATCTCGATTTGCTCTGGGGGCTGCTGGCGATTGCGCTGGGGCACCTGATCGGCGGCGTGGTGATCGCGCTGGCCTCGGCGCAAGGCCCGCGCATGGGCATTCCGCAAATGGTTCAGAGTCGCGGCCAGTTCGGCCGTTACGGCGCGCTGCTGATCGTGTTCTTTGCCGCGCTGATCTACATCGGTTTCTTTATTTCCAACATCGTCCTGGCGGGTAAATCCATCGTCGGCATCGCGCCATCGGTGCCGGCGCCGCTGAGCATTCTGATCGGTGCACTGGCGGCCACGGCGATTGGCGTGATCGGCTACAACTTCATCCACACGCTGAACCGCATTGGCACCTGGGTGATGGGCGGCGCGTTGCTCGCCGGGTTCATCTATATCTTTGCCCATGACTTGCCGGCGGACTTCCTCACTCGCGGCAGTTTCAACCTGTCCGGCTGGCTGGCGACGGTGTCGCTGGGGATCATCTGGCAGATCAGTTTCTCGCCGTACGTGTCCGATTACTCGCGCTACCTGCCTGCGGATATCGGCATTGCCAAGCCGTTCTGGGCGACTTATCTGGGCGCGACGCTGGGGACGATTCTGTCGTTCAGCTTCGGTGCGGTTGCCGTACTGGCGACCCCGGAAGGTACCGAAGCGATGGTCGCGGTCAAGCAATCGACCGGGTGGCTCGGGCCGATTCTGATGGTGTTGTTTCTGCTGAATATCATCAGCCATAACGCGCTGAATCTGTATGGCGCGGTGCTGTCGATCATTACCTCGATTCAGACGTTTGCCAGCCAATGGACGCCCAGCATCAAGGTGCGCGTGGTGTTGTCGAGCGTGGTGCTGGCCGGTTGCTGCGTGGTTGCGTTGGGTGCGTCGGCGGACTTCATTTCCGAGTTCATCGGTTTGATTCTGGCGCTGCTGCTGGTGCTGGTACCGTGGGCGTCGATCAACCTGATCGACTTCTACCTGATCAAGCGCGGCTGCTACGACATCACCTCGATCTTCAGCGCTGATGGCGGGGTTTACGGGCGATTTAATCTGCACGCGATCATTGCCTACTTCATTGGCATCCTCGTGCAACTGCCATTCGCCAACACGTCGCTGTATGTCGGACCGTACGCCAATCTGGTTGAGGGTGCGGACTTGTCCTGGCTGGTGGGCCTGGTTGTCACCGTGCCGTTGTATTACTGCTTGGCAACACGCAGCCAGACTCAGCAGAGCAGGGCGGCGAGATTGGGTTACACCGACTGAGCTGATCCGCTTCACCACAATGCCCGGCCAAGTGCCGGGCATTGTTGTTTCCGCATCCCGGCGGTCAATCAAATTGGCCACATCGATCCCCTTTTGGCCCATCCCCCACTGTGCTCCAGCTACGCTGTCAGCAAGAATCAAAACCACAACAAGACGCTCGACCCTTTTTACCCTTGGCTACCTTTACAGCCGCTGCCGTGTACAGAACATAAAAACCATCGAACTCACGCTGCCTTTTGGGGAACAACCATGGTCACGATGAAACGCATTCTGGGTGCCACTGTGTGTGGGCTGACGCTGCTGGCCGGCGCTGTCCAGGCTGAGCAACGCGAACTGCGCGTGTACAACTGGGCGGATTACATCCTGCCGTCCGTGCCCAAGGATTTCGCCGCAAAAAGCGGCATCAAAGTGACTTGGGACACCTTCGACACCAACGAATCCCTGGAAGCCAAGCTGCTGACCGGCAACTCCGGTTACGACCTGGTGGTGCCGTCGAACCAGTTCCTCGAAACGCAGATCAAGGCTGGCGTATTTCAGAAACTGGATAAATCGAAACTGCCGAACTGGAGCCATCAGGATCCGGAACTGTTGAAACTGCTGGGCAAGAACGATCCGGGCAACCAGTACGGCGTGCCTTACATGGTCGGCACTGTGCTGATCGGCTTCAACCCGGCCAAAGTCAAAGCGGCACTGGGCGACAACGCGCCGGTGGACAGCTGGGATCTGGTGTTCAAACCGGAGAACATGGAAAAACTCAAATCCTGCGGTGTGGCGATGCTTGATTCGCCGACGGAAATCCTGCCGTTGGCCCTGCATTACCTGGGCCTCGACCCGAACAGCCAGAACCCCGCCGACTATGAAAAAGCCAAGGAGCTGATGCTCAAGGTTCGCCCGTACGTGACCTACTTCAACTCGGCCAAGTACATGACCGACATCGCCAACGGCGACATCTGCGTGGCGATCGGTTACTCCGGCAGCTTCTATCAGTTCGGCAACCGCGCCAAAGAGGCCGGCAACGGCGTGGTGGTCGACTGGCGTTTGCCGAAGGAAGGTGCGCCGATCTGGTTCGACACCTTCGCGATTCCGAAGAGCGCGAAGAACGTCGCCGAAGCGCATGAATTCCTCAACAACCTGCTCGATCCGAAAGTGATCGCACCGATCAGCGACTTCCTCGGCTACCCGAATGCGAACAAGGATTCGATGCCGCTGATCAACAAGGAAATCACCGGCAACCCGAACCTTACACCGACCCCGGAAGCACTGAAAAACCTCTACGTCGTGCAACCGTTGCCGCAGAAGCTCGAGCGCGTGCGTACGCGGGTGTGGACCAACATCAAGTCCGACAAGTAACACCGCTCCCCCTGTAGGAGTGAGCCTGCTCGCGATAGCGGTCTGTCGGACAACGCGGTGTTGACTGGCAGACCGCTATCGCGATTGCGCGAGCTGGCTCACTCCTACAAGGTTTTGTGGTGTGTCATTCAGTGCGGCGTTCGGCATCTTTGGTCATCACCAGGCTCAGCAAAACCGAACTCAGGATGACCCCACCCACTACCGCGAGCGACCACTCCACCGGCATGTGCAACCACGGCATCAACACCATCTTGCCGCCGATAAACACCAGCACAATCGCCAACCCATACTTGAGCAAGTGAAAGCGGTCCGCCATATCTGCCAGCAGAAAATACAGCGCGCGCAGGCCCATGATCGCGAAGATATTCGAGGTGAAGACAATGAACGGATCAGTCGTCACGGCGAAGATTGCCGGGATGCTGTCGACCGCAAACATCAAGTCACTGGCCTCGATCAGCACCAGTACCAGAAACATCGGCGTGGCCCAGCGCACGCCGTTCTGCAGGACGAAAAAGCGTTCGCCATGAAAGCTGCTGGTGATGCGCATATGCCCGCGCACCCAACGCAGCAACGGATTCTTGTCCAAGTCTGGCTGGTGGTCGGCAAACACCAGCATCTTGATCCCGGTGATGATCAGGAACACGCCGAACGCGTACAGCAGCCACTCGAACTGCGACACCAGCCACACGCCGGCAAAAATCATCACCGCGCGCATCACTATTGCCCCGAGCACGCCGTACAGCAGCACCCGCCGCTGTAACTCCGGCGGTACGGCGAAGTAGCTGAAGATCATCACGAAGACGAACATGTTGTCGATCGACAGCGATTGCTCGATCAGATAACCGGTAAGGAATTCGAGGGTTTTCTGCCGGGCGATCTCGGCGCCGAACGCACCGTGCAAATACCACCAGAGCAGCGCCGCGAAACTCAGTGCCAGCAGGCACCAGGCGATGACCCAGGACAAGGCTTCGCGAACCGACACCCGGTGCGCCTTGCGCCCACCGAAGACAAACAGGTCCAATGCCAGCATGGCAAGCACGAAGACGATGAAGGCGGCCCACATCCACGGTTCGCCGATATTGATGTTGGTGGCTGGCATGTCACGCTCCCTGTCTATTCTTGGATTGGGGTCAGACGAGGCCATGCTAGCGACGAGTTTGCGGCAAAGAAAAATCGTTTATTTCTACGCAACAGTTCGATAAAAACGAACTATCTGCCCTCGTTATCAGATCGGGCATTTTTTACGGAGCAATGTTTTCAGCGATGAATACCGACATTCTCGAACCTCAAGCGGTGTGCAGTCCGATCACCAGCAGTGCGATTTTCATCGTCGCGACGCTGAATGCCGGGCCTGAAGCCGCGCAAACCGTCAAAGACTGGTGCGGCGATGTTGCCGGGCTGGTGCGTTCGGTTGGCAAGCGCGTACCGACCGGCAATCTGACCTGCATCTGCGGCTTTTCCTCGAACGCCTGGGATCGCCTGTTTGGCAATCCGCGCCCGGCGTCGCTGCACGATTTTCGCGAGTTTGGCGAGGAAGGGCGGCACGCTCCGGCAACCCCGGGCGATCTGCTGCTGCACATTCGCGCCGATCAAATGGACCTGTGTTTTGAACTGGCCACGCAAATCATGGCGGTTCTCGGTAATGCGGTGACGGTGGTCGACGAAGTGCAAGGTTTTCGCTATTTCGACATGCGCAGCATCATCGGTTTTGTCGACGGCACGGAAAACCCGGTCGGGCGCAAAGCCGTCAACTTCACCATCGTCGGTGACGAAGATCCCGATTTCAGCGGCGGCAGTTACGTGCTGGTGCAGAAGTACCTGCACAACATGACCGCGTGGAACGGCCTGAGCGTTGAAGCGCAGGAGCGCGTTATCGGTCGCACCAAGCTCTCCGACATCGAACTGGATGACGCGGTCAAACCGAGCAACTCGCACAGCGCGCTGACCACCATCACCAACGCTGACGGCGAGGAAGTGAAAATCCTCCGTGACAACATGCCGTTCGGCCGGCCGGGAGCCGGGGAGTTCGGCACGTTCTTCATCGGTTACGCGCGCTCGCCCGAGCCGATCGAGCAGATGCTGGAAAACATGTTCGTCGGCAAGCCACCGGGTAATTACGACAAGTTGCTGGATTTCAGTACCGCCGTCACTGGCAGCCTGTATTTCGTGCCATCAGCGGACTTGCTGGAAGCACTGGCGGATCGCTGATCAGCGAAAAAACTCCCCCGGCGTTTCGCCAAACTGTTGGCGAAACGCGGCGATAAACGCCGAGGTCGAGTCGTAACCACAGGCCAGCGCAACGTCGGTGACGCGTTCGCCTTTTTCCAGCGGTGTCAGTGCACCGAGCAGGCGCAAACGCTGGCGCCAGGCGCGGAAGGTCAGGCCGGTGTCACGTTGAAACAGGCGGGTAAGGGTCTTTTCGGTGACGCCGAACTTCTCGCTCCAGTGGCTCAGCGTGGTCTGCTGTTCCGGGTGTTGCTCAAGGCTCTGGTAGATCTGCTTCAAGCGGGCGTCTTGTGGCAACGGCAGCATCAGATCGATCTGCGGCGCCTCGGCCAATTGATCAAGGATGACCTGGGCCAGACGTCCGTGCGGGCCGCTTTGCTCGTATTCCACCGGAACCTCACTGAACGCGCGAATCAGTTCCCGGAGCAGGTCGCTGACGCCCAGCACATGGCAGCGCTCAAGCGCCCACCCGGCGACGCTGCAATCGATGTAGAGACTGCGCATTTCCGTGTGCGGCGAGCTGAACACCCGATGCGGCACGCCCGCCGGGATCCACACGGCGCGCTCCGGCGGCGCGACGAAGCGGCCGGCGCTGGTCTGGATTTCCAGCACGCCCTGAATCGCGTAGGACAACTGTACCCACGGGTGGCTGTGGCGTCGGGTCAGGGCGCGATTGGGCAGCGATTCGGTGCGTCCGTAGAGTGGGCGCGGCAGGCTGGGCAGCCCGGGAATGCTGCGACGGACGCTTTTGTCATGTCCTTTAGGCGGCATCTTGTGGCCCTTCGGCGTTAGTCGGTAATTGGCAGTCACGTTAGAGTCGTCGGCACGCACTGGCAACCCCCGGATGGACCGACCATGACTCGCCCACGTTTTTTGCCCGACAACTTCACCCTGACGCTGATCGGCGTCGTGCTGCTGGCCAGTTTCCTGCCGGCCAGCGGCCAAGTCGCCGTCGGCTTTGGCTGGTTGACCAACATCGCCATCGCCCTGCTGTTTTTCCTGCATGGCGCCAAACTGTCCCGTGAATCGATCATTGCCGGGGCCGGCCACTGGCGCCTGCATTTGCTGGTGTTTGGCCTGACGTTTGTCCTTTTCCCGCTACTGGGCCTGGCGCTGAAACCGCTGCTGTCACCGCTGATCGGCGACAAGCTGTACATGGGCATGCTTTACCTGTGCGCATTGCCGGCCACGGTGCAGTCGGCGATCGCCTTCACCTCGCTGGCGCGGGGGAATATTCCGGCGGCGATTTGCAGCGCGGCGGCGTCGAGCCTGTTCGGGATCTTCCTCACGCCGCTGTTGGTGACGCTGCTGCTCGACGTACACGGTGATGGCGGTTCGACGCTGGATGCGATCCTGAAAATCAGCGTGCAATTGCTCCTGCCATTCATTGCCGGGCAGATCGCCCGTCGCTGGATCGGTGCGTGGGTCGGACGCAACAAGAACTGGCTGAAGTTTGTTGATCAGGGTTCGATTTTGCTGGTCGTCTACGGCGCATTCAGCGAGGCGGTCAACGAAGGCATCTGGCATCAGATTCCGCTCATCGAGCTGCTGGGGCTGGTGGTGGTCTGCTGCATTCTGCTGGCGCTGGTGCTGTTGGCGTCGACGCTGTTGGGCAAGGCGTTTGGCTTCAGCCAGGAAGACCGCATCACCATTCTGTTCTGCGGTTCGAAAAAGAGCCTGGCCACCGGCGTGCCGATGGCGCAGGTGTTGTTTGCCGGCAGCACGATTGGCGTGTTGATCCTGCCGTTGATGCTGTTCCATCAGATCCAGTTGATGGTCTGTGCGGTGCTCGCTCAGCGCTACGCCAAGCGCCCGGAATCGGTGCCAGAGCTGATGGCACAAGTCGATCCATAACACACCCCACCGTGTAGGAGCTGCCGCAGGCTGCGATCTTTTGATCTTGTCTTTTAAAAAACAAAGATCGCAGCCTTCGGCAGCTCCTACAGGGGCGGGGAGATCAGACGATGTCGTCGATCAGGATATGCGATAGCCCTTTGCTGCACTGCTCGATGCGTGCTTCGACCTTGTAGACCTCGCGCAGCATCTGTTCGGTGATCACCTCATTGCTCGGGCCGCTGCCCTGACTGGTGCCATCGGCAATCACCAGCACCTGATCGGCGAAGCGCAACGCCTGATTCAGATCATGGATGGCAATGAACACAATCACCTCGCGTTTGCGCGCGAGGTTGCGCATGAAATTCAGCACTTGCACTTGTCGATGCATGTCGAGGGCGCTGGTCGGTTCGTCCATCAGCAGGATTTCCGGTTCGCGCACCAGCGTCTGGGCGATGGAGACCAACTGCTGCTGACCGCCGCTGAGTTCACCAAGGTTACGGAACGACAGCCCGGTGATGCCCAGCGCGGCGAGAATCTCGTCGACCAGTTTCAGCTCATCATCGTGGACCACCCAGCCCGGGGTCAGTTGCTTGCGCGCCAGCAGCACGGATTCGTACACCGTCAAACGCGCACTGGCATTCAGGCCCTGCGGCATATAGCTGATACCCGTCGGGCCTTTTTTCGATTCTTTCAGGATGACCTGACCCGGCCCGTCGATCAGCCCGGCCATGCGTTTGAACAACGTCGATTTGCCGGCCGCGTTGGGCCCGACCACAGCCACCACCTGACCGCCAAAAAACGTTGCCGTCGAGACGCCACGAATGATCTCGCGCTGGCCGTAGCGGGCGCCCAGATTTTCCAGTTGCAGCGTCACCATGAGTTTTTCTTCCCGCCGAGAATCAGTGAAATGAAGAACGGCACGCCGATCAGCGAGGTGACCACGCCGATGGGGAAAATCGCACCGGGGATCAGAGTCTTGCTGACCACCGAACTGGCCGAGAGAATCAACGAACCGGTGAGCAAGGAGGCCGGCAAAAAGAAGCGCTGATCTTCACCGATCAGCATGCGCGCGATGTGCGGCCCGACCAGACCGATGAAGCCGATGGTGCCAACGAACGCCACGGGAAACGAGGCGAGCAGGCTGACCATGATCAGCGTCTGAAAGCGCAGGCTGCGCACATTGATGCCGAAACTGGCAGCCTTGTCGTCACCCAAACGCAGGGCGGTCAGGGCCCAGGCGCGTTTGGCGAAGATCGGCAGGGTGATCAGGATCACCAGGCAGATCACCCCGAGTTTCGGCCAAGTAGCTTTGGTCAGGCTGCCCATGGTCCAGAACACCACGGCGGCAACGGCTTGCTCGGTGGCGAAGAACTGCACCAGCGCCAGCAGCGCATTGAAAGTGAACACCAATGCGATGCCGAGCAGCACGATGGTTTCGGCAGTGACGCCACGGCGCATGCTCAAGAAGTGAATCAACAGCGCCGAGAGCATGGCCATGATGAAGGCGTTGAGCGGCACCATGAATTGCGCGGCCAGCGGGAACAACGCCACACCGAAGGCCAGGCCCAGCGCCGCGCCGAAACTGGCGGCAGCGGAAATGCCCAAGGTGAACGGACTGGCCAACGGGTTATTGAGGATGGTCTGCATCTGCGCGCCGGCCAGCGATAACGCCGCGCCAACGGCCACTGCCATCAACGCCACTGGCAGACGAATGTCCCACATCACCACGCGCACTTGTGGCGAGGCGCTGTCCGGCGAAAACAGGGCGCCGAGCACTTCGCTGAAACTGTAACTCGCCGGGCCCAGTGCCAGATCGAGCAGCACACTGCACAGCAACAGAACGACCAGCCCGGCGAGGATCAGGCGTTTACGCAGCACCAGTCGCCGGTAGGTTTCGCGCTGCACCTCGACGGTGTCGGTCAAAGAACTCATGGTTTGACCTCAGGATTGCGCAGGCTGACGAAGTAGCCCGACTCATACGGCACGGGCAGAAAACGCTCGTGCAGTTCGCGGAAGGAGGCGTCCGGGTCGAGATCGGCAAACAGCTCCGGGTGAAACCATTTGGCCAACTGCTGAATAGCCACGAACTGGTAAGGGCTGTTGTAGAACTGATGCCAGATGGCGTGGAAGGCTTGTGTCTCCTGAGCCTTGATCCCGGCGTAGGCCGGACGCTGCGTATACCACGCGAGTTTTTTCCGCGCCTGGTTCATGTCGGCGCCGGGCCCGACACCGACCCAATGGCCACCGGGTGCAAAGGCTTCCCAGTTGGCCGTGGTGACCACCACGTGCGCCGGATTGGCGACGATGACCTGCTCGGGATTCAACTGGCCAAACGTGGTCGGGATAATCCCCCGGGCGATATTGTTGCCGCCGGCCATGTCGACAAACAGACCAAAGTTCTCGTTGCCGAAACTCAGGCAGCAATCGTCGGTGTAGCCGCCGATGCGCTCGATGAACACGCTTGGACGCGGTGGGTGCTGTTTCTCGATGACGTCGGTGACGCGGTGAATCTGCTGGTTGCGAAAATCAATGAAGGCTTCGGCGCGTTGCTCTTTACCGAACAGTTTGCCGAACAGGCGCATGGTCGGTTCGGTGTTCTGCATCGGGTTGTTGCGAAAATCGACGTACACCACCGGGATGCCCAAAGCGTCGAGCTTCTCGATATAGCGCGCATCTTCGGTGGCGTGCTGCGCTTCGATATTGAGGATGATCACGTCCGGGCGCTGCGAGATCGCTTGTTCGATATCAAAGGTGCCTTCTTCAAAGCCGCCGAAGGTGGGGATTTTGGCAATGCCGGGGAATTGTCGCAGGTAGGCATTGTAGGTGTCCGGGTCCGACTGGATCAGATCCTTGCGCCAGCCGACGATGCGTTCGATCGGGTTTTGTGTGTCCAGTGCAGCGACCAGATACAACTGCCGGCCTTCACCGAGGATGACCCGTCTGACCGGCAGATGCACCTTGACCTTGCGCCCGAGCAGATCGGTCACTTCGGTGCGCGCCGTATCCGCTTCGCTGGCGTTTGCATTGCGCGGCGCCAGCGCAGACAGGCTCAGCAGTCCTGCCAGTAACAGCGCAGCCATCGCGAGGCTGCGTCGATCGAAAATCACCATGGTCAAAGCCTTTGCAAAGGTCAGTTCGGCCAACGGCTCACACCGCTGTCCGGCTGAACGTTTCAGAAATCGACAGTCGCCGACAGTAATAAGGTGCGTGGTGAGCCTTGGGAGAACGCGCCGTAGGAAGCGACGCCCGACCAGTACTCGTGATCGAACACGTTCTGCACGGTGGCGCGAAACGTGGTCGGTCGATCATCGATGCGCGTGCTGTAGCGGGCGCCGACATCGAAGCGGGTCCAGTCATCGAGTTTTTGTGTGTTGGCCTGGTTCACGTACTGGCTGCCGGTGTGGATCGCGCCTCCGGTCAGTGTCAGCCCCTCGACCCAAGAGGTGTCCCATTCGGCCCAGAGGTTGGCCTGAACCTCGGGCACGCCGACCGGTTTGTTGCCGCGGTTGGCGGCCACGCCGGTTTTCGTCAGTTCGGCATTGAGCAGGGTCACGCCGCCGAGCAGGCGAGTGCCCGGCGTGACTTCGCCGAACACGTTCAGCTCCAGCCCGCGATTGCGTTGTTCGCCCTGCACCGAGAACACCCCGGAGGCCAGTTCGCCGCTGGGTTTGGTGATTTGAAACAGGCTGATGGTGGAGGTGAACGTGCCGTAATCGGCTTTGACCCCGAGTTCGTGCTGGCGGGAAACATAAGGGGCAAAGATCTCGCCAGCGTTGGACGCGGTGGAAGGCGCGATGTCGCCCTTGCTCAGCCCTTCGAGGTAGTTGTAGTAGAACGAAACGTGATCCCAAGGCTTGATCACCGCGCCGAACAACGGGGTCGTCCGGCCGTCGTCGTAGGACGTGGTCACCACGCCGGCGGCGTTGTAGTTGTCGGATTTGATGTTCTGTTTGCGCAAGCCCAGGGTTACCTGCGCGCGGTCATCGAGAATCGACAGCGTGTCGGCGAGCGCCACTCCAGTCAGCTCGCTCTGCGAGACTTTCGGCGTATCCGGCTTGGGGATGTAAGGTTGCGGGCGATCCACCGGGTGATAGATGTTCGACAGAATCGGTGCGCCGGAAATGATCCCGCGCGACAATACATCGCGATAGCGACTGACTTGCACGGTGGTGCGGTGACTGATCGGCCCGGTATCGAAGCGCAGCCGCGCACCGGCATCAACGGTGTAACGCTCGACTTCGAACTTGTAGTAGCCGGGGATCGACGAGGTGTCGCCAGCGGCATTGATAATGGTCGGCGTCTGGTCGGACATTCGCGCCACATCCGATTTGCCGCCGCCGGCATGGGCGAACACCGTCAATGCGTCGCTGAGGTCATATTCGCCGCTGAGCAGCGCCGATTTGTCACGGGTTTTCGACCAGCCCCAATCCTGACTGACGTTGCTGCGACCGTTGGCGGCGGAAGGAATGTCCACGCCCGAAGCAATGAGAAATGGCCGCGAGGCAGCGTCGAAGCTTTCTTTTTGGCTAAGCCAGTCGAAGGTCGTGCGCAGGCGCTCACCCTGATAATCGAGAGAGATCGCACCAATATCGACATGCCGCGATTGATCGTCGATCGCCGTGTTGCCCAGTTGCGTACTGCCGTTGAAGCGCACGCCAAAACGACGCTCTTCACCGAAACGTCGACTGACATCGAGATGGCCACCGGCCTGAGCATCCATGGCGTAACTGGCGGTGAAACGGGTCAGGTCTTCATCGAGGGAGCGTTTCGGCACCACGTTGATCACGCCGCCCACCGCGTTGTTGGGTGACATGCCGTAGAGCAGGGCGCCGGGGCCTTTGACCAGTTCGATGCGCTCGGCGTATTCGGTGAAAACCCGATAGTTGGGCGCCACACCGTAAACGCCGTCGAAGGCCAGTTCACCGAGGTTGCCTTCGCCGACGGGAAAGCCACGGATGAAGAACGAGTCGACAATCCCTCCGGTCTGGCCAGTGGAACGCACCGAAGAATCACGTTCCAGCACATCGCCGACGGTGACGGCCTGTTGATCCTTGATCAGCGCCGAGGTGTAGGTGCTGACGCTGAATGGCGCGTCCATCACATCCGTATTGCCAAGAATGCCCAGGCGCCCGCCGTTGGCCACTTGTCCACCTGCATACACTTCTGGCAGGGAATCGGCGCGCTTTTCGGTGCCGATGATCGATGTTTCATCCAGCGTCACCCGGCGCTGCACCAATGTGTAGCTGCCGTCGCTGCGCAAGACCATGTCCAGGCCACTGCCGGCCAGCAAGCGATTGACCGCCTCCTGCGTCGAGTAATTGCCGATCAGCGCAGCGCTCGTCAGGCCTTCGGCCAGCGAGGGCTCGAAAGACAGGGCAATGTTGGCGTCCACGGCGAAGTTCGACAGGGTCGCACCCAGCGGCCCGGCGGGAATGTTGTAGGCACGAACCGCGACAGCGTCCAGTTGCACCGGCACGGCGGCCAAGGCAAACGGGCAAACGGCACCGATCAGGACAAGGCTTAGCAACGCACTGCGAACAACGGGTTTGAGCTGACGTTCCGGGCGCAGATGGCGTGCGGCAAGCATGGATGAATGAGCCTATAAACAGGACGAAAAGGTGTTTCTCCCCAATAGCCAGTCGAGATCGAAAAAAGTATCACCGCAGCGGCAATTATTTTTTCACTCAGGCCGGGGAGAGCATGACCCAGTAGCCATTCAAATGGCCGCTGACGAGGATCGGGTAGGTTTGCGCCAGCATGTTCAAGGTGCGTTGACTGTCGCTGATCGGGTAGGCGCCGGAAATGCGCAGATCGGCAATCACCGGATCGAGGCGCACGAAGCCGCGGCGATAGCGCGTGAGTTCGTCGACAAAATCGGCCAGACGCATCTTGTCAGCCATCAACATGCCTTGGCTCCAGGCGCCGACGTAGCGGTCGGCAACGCTGAGCTGGCCGAAGGTGTAGGAAGAGAAATCAGTGCGTTGACCGGCGTTGACGATCAGCGGCGTGGTCTGGCGATTGTCCGCGAGCTCGACTTTGACCGCGCCTTCCAGCACGGCGAGGTGGGTGCGCGGTTGCAGTTCGCGCACGGTGAAACGCGTGCCCAGCGCCTGCATCCGACCTTGACGGGTACTGACCAGAAACGGTCGCGCCAACGGTGAAATGTCCGGCGCGGTCTGCACCAGTATTTCGCCTTCGCGCAGGTGGATGAGGCGTTGATCGGCGTCGAACAGCACGTCGATGGCGGTGTCGGTGTTCAGGGTGATTTTCGAGCCGTCGGCCAGGGTCAGCTCGCGTTGCTGGCCAACGGCAGTGCGATAGTCGGCTGACCATTGTTGGGTTTCGGCCAGCTTCCAGCTGCCCCAGCCGGCCGGCAGGATCGCCAGAATCATCGCCAGTTTGCCCAGCGCCACACGGCGCTCCGGGCTGCTCGGGCGATCGAGCGCCGACATCGCCAGTGACGGTGGCAGGCCGCCGAGTTTGCTCTGCAACAACTGCGCCCGCGCCCAGGCACGACCGCGCTCGGGCGTGCTGGCTTTCCAGTATTCCCATTCGCCGCGTTCGCTGTCGCTGAGTTCGCCTTCACTCATGCGGATCAACCAGTCGGCGGCTTCTTCCAAGGCCTGGTGATCGAGATGCGGCTCATGGCGGCGGCTGAGCATTCACTCCACCAGCAACAGGCACTGCACGAAGGCTTGCTTCATGTAGCGTTTGACGGTGATCAGCGATACGCCCAGCTGCTCGGCGATGTCGTCGTATTTCAGCCCGCTGATCTGCGACAACAGAAAGGCGCGTTTGACCAGCGGCGGCAGGGCGTCGAGCATCGCGTCGATTTCGTGCAGGGTTTCCAGCACCATGAAACGCAATTCTGGCGAAGGCACTTCCGGCGCCGGCACATGGGCGAGGGCTTCCAGATAGGCACGTTCCAGCGCCTTGCGTTGATACCAGTTGACCAGAATGCCCTTGGCCACGCAGCTCAGATACGCGCGTGGCTGCTCAATGACGGTGACTTGCGAGGCGAGGATGCGGGTGAAGGTGTCCTGCGCCAGATCCGCCGCATCCATGGCGTTTCCCAGTTTTTTTCTCAGCGTCGCGTACAGCCAGCCGTGATGGCCGCTGTACAGGGCTTCGATCGCGCGCAGGTGATTGGCATTATTCGCGGGAAGGGTTTCGCTCATGGCTGCAGATTTTCATGCAATTGAGAAGTATTCCCAATGCTAGTTTACAACCCCTCTTTGACGCAAGCGCCGATTGGCGTCCTGTTCAGGCGCCCTATAAACCGCGCAGTGCAGCAACCATTGTGTCGATTTCCGCCTCAGTGTTGTACGCATGCACCGACGCACGGCTGACCTCCAGCAAGTCCCTGTGCTGCATGTCGAGCAGGGTCGAGCGGAACGTCGAGGTGCTGACGTTGATGCGCTTTTCCTGGCCGGTCAGCCACTGCTGAACGTGCGTGGCGCTGCTGTCGCGATGAGTAAACGTGACGATGCCGGACTTCTGCACCCCGAGGTCTCGCGGCGTGATACCGGGGATATCTGTCAGTTGTCGGCGCAGGTAATCAGCCAGTTGCTGAATCCGCAGCCACATCGGTTCGATGCCTTGCGCCAGCGCGTATTCCACTGCCGCACCGAGGCCGAGTTTGGCGGTGACGTTGCATTCCCAGTTCTCGAAGCGTCGGGCATCGGCGCGGATCTTGAAAGTCTGGGCGTCCTGCAATGAGGCGGCATGCAAGTCGAGAAACGCCGGCTCAAGGTTCTGGCACAGGGACTTTTCGACATACAAGAAGCCCATCCCGCGCGGTCCGCGCAGGTATTTGCGACTGGTGGCCGCGAGCATGTGGCAGCCGATTTTCTGCACGTCGATCGGCATCTGCCCGACACCCTGACAGGCATCGAGCAGAAACAGCACGCCAGCCGAACGGGCGAGGGCGCCGATCTGCTCGATGGGTTGCACCGGGCCGCCATTGGTGGCGATCACCGGCAGCGAGATCAGCGCGACCCGATCATCGTCGAGCATTGCCGTTAGCGCCGACAGGGAAACCTGGCCGTGTTCATCGTTGGGGATGACCCGAATCTCGATGCCACGCCGCTGCTTCATTTGCAGATAGGGAATGTAGTTGCCGGCGTATTCGGTGGTCGACGTCAGCACCACATCGCCGGGTTGCAGCGGCAACGAATAGAACGCCATATCCCATGCGCGGGTCGCGTTCTCGATCACCGCAATTTCGTTAGGCTGAGCGTTGATCAATTGCCCGATGGCGGCGTAGACATTTTCCACTTCGGCCGATTGTTGCCCGGCGGCTTCGTAGCCGCCCAGATTCGCTTCAAGCTGAATATGACGGGTCATGGTTTCGATCACCGGCGCGGGCATCAGCGCCGCGCCGGCATTGTTGAAGTGGATCAGTTGCGCGACGGCGGGGGTGTCGGCGCGCAGTTGTTCAATGTTCAAAAGCAGACTCCTTGATCATTCCCCGTCTGGGGCTGGGCTCGGTTGCATCACCGCCGGCCAGTAGCGCAACGCGACGATCGGGATCAGTGCGACGACGTAAGCCAGGCAAACAAACAGATAGGTGTACTGCAAACCGTAGACCTGACTGAGCAGGCCGCCGGCGGAAATCCCCGCAATCGAAGCGAATTGCGCAGTGCCCTGAGCGATGCCCAGTACATGACCCTGTCGCGAGCTGTCGGCGGTCTTCGAGATCAGCGCCATCAACACCGGTGTAGTCGCACCCAGCAACACACCCCAAATGAAGTAGGCAATGACGAACACCAGCGGGTTGTGAGTGATTCCCGCCACGGCAGTGAGGACGATGCAGCCGATGACCACGTAAGTCATGCGCTGCAAGGTGTCCTGCTGACCACGGTGTTCGAAATAACGCGACCACGCCGTGGCCGACAGAATGAAGCCCAGCGCCAGCAAGCCGTAGCAGAGGCCGACCACCGAATTGCTGACCTCGAACACCGAGCTGACATACAGCGAAAACGAGGTCTGCGGCAGCATCCGCGCCAGCAACAGAATGCCCATCACACCGAGCAGCGACAGCAATGGTGAGCCTTGCCAGAGGCTGCCGGAACGCGCCGGTGCAGTTTTGTCGACGGCCACGGCTTTCTTTACCGGCGGCACGTCCGGCAAGGTCACGGCGGCGATCACGGTACACACCGCACACAGCGCCGAAGCAATGATGTTGATCCAGAAGAACGTCGCGTAATCGAGGATCAAACCGCCGACCACCGCACCCAGCAGCGAGCCGACGTTGGTCGAGATTTGCAGAATGGCGAACAGCCGTGCGCGCCGCGACGGCGCTTCAATGCTGACACCGTAGGCCTGTGCCGGCGCGATATAGCCGGCAAACGCGCCTTGCAGAAAGCGCAGGATCAGAATCACCCAGATATCACTGAACAGGGCCAGCCCAAGCTGGGTCAACGACAAACCGGCGAGGGCGCGGATCATCATCAACTTGTGGCCGTAGCGATCACCGATCCGGCCCCAGAATGCACTGGTGAGAATAATGCCCAGCATCGGCCCGACGTACACGGCGATGCTGGCGAAGCTGAAAAGCGACTCTGACGTCGTCAGCCCACGCAGGTGGACAGGCCAGAACGGCCCGCTCATTTCCATCGCGCCCATCGATACCAACTGGATCGCAAATAGAAGATAAATCAGGATTCTTACTCTCGAACCCTGGATGGCACCTGCTTGTGACATGAGTCAGCCTCGGTTAAACGCTAGCGAGCGGGTTGGTCAGGGTGTGTTGCAAACGATAGTTGCTGTACTGCATCAAGTGCATGCGCAACAGCGAACGGGTTGGCCATGGCTCTTCGACGAACGCCTTGTGCTCGGTTTCCCACACGTCTGCCGCGACCCGGTCACGCACCGCTTCGAAGGCAAGGTCGGTTTCTTCGCGCAAGATTTGCCATAGCCGCGTGTTGTTGAAAGCGTATTCCTTGTTCAGCCACAGGGCCATTTCATGCAGGTGCGTGAGGAACGCCGCGTCGAGCACAAACATGCGCACCGGCTCGATATCACCGGAGAATACTGTCGGCAGAATACCCGGCTGCACGTGCGGTTGCAGGCTGTAACCACGGCCCTCGAGCAACGGCGCGTAAGTGCGGCCATCGCCGAAATCGCGAATCAGCAGACTACGTGCTTTGCCATCCGGGGAGAACAGCACCATGGTGTTTTGCTGGTGCGCCTCAAGGCCGATGCCGTACATCAAGTAGATCGCCACCACCGGGTGAGTCACCACCTTCGCGTACTCGCGGAACCAGCTCTCGACCTGCGCAGCATTGGCGCGCACACCGTCACGTTCAATCAGATCGGTGAACAGCGGACGACCACTGCCGGGCAAACGGGTGAACAGTGAAGCCACTGTTATCGGCAGGCATTCATCGTTGCGTTCAAACGCTGGCGCACTGGCGCGATAAACCACGGACAGATGACGGCCCGGGTGATCGTCCTGCGTCACCGCGTTTTTGTAACGCACACCGATTTCTTCCGGAAAGATTTCCAGGCGCTGATCGAAGCCGTTTTCCGTCTCGAGAATCTTGCTAATCACCGTGCTGATGCGCGGACCCATGTGAATCGACTTGGCTTGCAGGCTGCGCAGTTCGCTGGTCATCCATACCGCGATGGGCAGTTTGATCAGCGGCGCGGATTCGTCCAGTAGCGGCATCATCGTGCGATACGACATGGTCGGCAGGGTTGGCAGGTCCGGGCCATCGGTGATCAGAATGCCGTCGGCGATTTCCTGCGCGAAGGTTTCCAGCACGTAGGCTTGTAAATGCCAGCTGTGGATCGGCAAGGGCAGCCATTGGTTTTCGTCCAGCCCCTTGCTGTTGAGCGAGGCTTTCCATTGCGCCCATTGCGTCGGGAAATGCTCGGCGAACCAGGCGCGGTAATCGATCACGTGCGGCATGCTTTCGCTTTTCGCGTTGTCGGCGCGCAGTGCGGCGATGCGCAGCGGCACCTGTGCGTTGAACTCGGGCGACAGTTGCTCGACCTCTTCATCGGTCAGGCCCGGGCGGGCTTTCCAGGTCGGGTAATACGGGTGGCCTTCCAGCGAACCCCACTGGTCGAGCAGGATCGCGGCGTCCTTGGTTTTGGCGTGTTGGCGCAAGTAATCAGTAAAGCTGTGCAGTCCTTGATCCTTGGCGGCTTGTGCCAGTCGGGCGTTCCAGTGCTGGCGATGCTGACGGGCGTGGGCGTCGTTGGTCAGGCTGTTTTCCATGTCGGACTTGAGCCCGGCCACGCCTTCGTCGGTCGGGGCGAAGTCGAAACTGTCGCGCAGCACATCGAGCATGTCCTGGTGGCTGGTGATCACCTGGCGCACGCCTTCATCGGTGACCAACACCACGTCGCCGTCGTTGACCACGGTATCGGCCGGGCCTTTGGCGATGTCGGAAAAAGCCAGGTGGGCGCGGCCGCCCTTGAGCGGATACGTGGCCTGGTGGCCCTCGACGGAAAAGCTCAGGGCCGCTCGGTCGAGGATGTTTTCCGCAAACAGGCAACGCACCAGACGGCGCATGGCGTTTTTGCGGGAGTAGGCGATCAGTGTCTTGAAGTCATCCATATCAGCGGTCTGCTCGTCGAAAATTGAATAAGAAGATCAAGCGGCGGCGCTTGTCGTGTGCGGCCATTGGCGCGGGAAATAGTCGAGTGCCGAGTCGCGCAGGCCTTCCATGTAGGCCACGCTCCACTGCAGGACTTCCTCGATGTAAGGCACCTTGAGGTCGAAACGCTTGGCCATTTCCACCAGCAGCACCAGGCCGTAGGCGACGTCTTCGTTGAAGGCACGGCTCTCGCGCTCGATCACGTAACCGGCGCGGTTGTCCGCGGCCGGTACCATCGGCGCAAGGATGTCGTTGTAGGCCTGATTGGTGCGCAGGATCGACAGCATGCTGCTCGGGTCGCGGATCTGCTCACCGTAAGCCTCGACAATTTCCTGTTTCAGCGATTTCACCGAAGACAGGTCGATGCCCAGTCGCTGGCTGATCACCGCACACAGTTCCTGGCTTTCCTGATCCATGCGTTCAAGGAAGTACGCGCCGAGTTCCGGGCATTCGGTCCACCAGCACATGCGCTGCGGGAAGATCTTGCGGTGCCACTGGCCGTAGGGGCCGATGAGGCCGTAGATCACCGAGCTGTGCATGATCGGGTTGCCCGGCGTCAGGGTGATTTCCAGAAAGTGCTCGAGCATCGTCACGCACGGGCCGTACAGCCGCGTGAGTATTTTTTCCAATTGGCGGCGCGCGGTTTGTGGCTCCCGGGCGTGGGTAGCGACGTACAACTGGCTTTTGCCGCCGCCCATTTTGATCGAGCGTCCCGGGGTCAATTCGAACGCCGTGTGCGGCACATCTTTCATGCCCCAGATCACCACGTTCGGTCGGTCGGGCAGGGTCGCTTCGGCCAGCCAGTCGAAACCGCAGAAGCCTGGAATAGCGCCGATGAACACTGGTTTGCTGGTGGTCAGATGCGGCGCGATATCTTTCAATGTTTGCGGGCGCGCATGGGCCGGCACAGTGATGATGACGATGTCGGCATCTTCCACCGCGGCTTTCGCGTCGCTGGTCACCCGATCCAACCGGGCGCTCAGGGTCGAGCCGTCGGGCAGCAGCGCCTGCATCGGCGTCTGGCGAGCGTGTTGTTCGATGACCTCCTGATTATGGGTGTGCATCGAAACCTGAACATTGGGTAGCTGCTTGAACAGGATGGCGTTGAGATGGCCGGTCCTGCCGCCACCACAGATGGCGACTTTCAACAGATTCATCGAGAGGCGTTCCTGTGTGAGGGGTGGGTCATGCGACGCTCAGTTGCAGCGGCGCGGAAACGCTGTCCAGCCAGTGGGTCTTGCCCAGCCAGGCGTCCAGTTGCGGGGCGATGCTCGGGTCGATCAGATCGCGCTCCTGCAGCCACTTGTCGTCGAACACGGTGTGCAGGTATTTCTCCCCACCGTCGGCAATCGGCACCACGACGTTGCCGCTCAGCACGCCTTTGTGGATCAACTCCAGTGCCTTGAAAATCGCACCTCCAGTGGAGCCGCCGACTAGCAGGGCGAAGTTACGCGCGATGTAGCGGGCGGTTTCGAACGCCTGCGAGTCGCTGACTTGCACGCCCAGATCGATGCAGCTGTAGTCGAGCACCAGACCCACGGTGTCGCCGGCCGGCGTACCGGTGCCGGATTGGTAGTACGGGTAGCCGGGGTGGCCGAAGACAATCGAACCGGCCGGTTCCACCGCGACGGTGACGGTGTCCGGGTTGTGCACTTTCAAGCCGCGTGCGATGCCGGTCATCGAACCGCCGGTGCCGACGCAGCCGACGTAAGCGCCGACCGCGCCTTCAGCCTGCACAATGGTTTCGCGGACGAAATCGCTGTAGCCGCCGGCATTGGCCGCATTGTCGGACTGGTTCATGAACACCGCGCCGGGAATCTCGCTGGCCAGTTCGGCAGCCATCTGTTGGCGCTCGACCACCGCGACTTCGTCTTCGCGATAGGTGCCTTTGACGAAACGAATGTCGGCACCGAGGGCCTTCATCACGGCGATCTTGTCTTGCGCGGCGTGGTGATCGACCACGGCAATGAAATGCAGGCCGAACTCGACTGCGGCCATGGCCAAGCCAATCCCGGTATTGCCCGACGACGATTCGACAACCACACCGCCGGGTTTCAGGCGACCGGACTTGAGCGCCGCCAGCACCATGTTGCGCGCCATGCGGTCTTTGATACTGCCGCCGGGATTGTTCTTTTCAATCTTCAATAACAAACGCGCGTTGGTATCCGGAACATCGATGCCCAACATCGGTGTATTACCAATAAGGTCAGAGACTTTATTCAAGATCATTGCAATTGTTCCCTTTAGTAGTCAGGTGAAAACGCATAGTTACCTTCCGTACAACAGGTCGCCGTCAACCGCCGGGGCAGGGGATGGCGATGAAACTCGTTTTCCAGCAAGTCCATCTGGTAACCAGCGGTATTGATATAAATCAATAAGTCACCGGCTTGCGGTGCCGTCGAAAAGTTGATCAGGCGATGGGTAATGACGTCATCGTCCAGGCAACTATGGCCGGCGATATAAGCTTGAATCGGGGGGTGTGGCTGGTGTGTGGTGCTGATAAGTATCGGATCTACCAGATATTCCGAGGCAAACCAGGTTTCGCAAGCGCTGAAACTGCTGCCCTCCACGAAGATCACGGTTTTATTGTCAGCCAATTGTTTGCTTCGCGTGACGCGAAATACTGACATGGCGGCTTGATCGACCAGACTTCGGCCGGGTTCGAGTGCGAGCGTTATATTCTGAGCCTGCAAGTGATTGGCAATCGACAAACCTTGCGAATGCTCGGCTTCGAGCAATAACGTCAGCCATTGTGTCGCGGTCAGTTCACTGCCGTAAGGATAATAAGTGGAGGGAACTTTCTGGTTGCAATAGTGGCTCGGGTTATTGTCATTTTGCAGGAACTGAGCGTAGGTCTGAGGTTCGACATAACGAATCGGCAAGCCACCACCGATGTCGATCATCTGCGGATTCAAGCCCATTTCCCTGGCCGCCTCGATAAATCCGCTGACCTCACGGAAGGCCTGTGCGCGGGATTCGAATCCATAGCCGCCGAGGTGAAAATGGAAACCTTCAAAATGAAAAAGCTCAGGTTTTTCTGTCAACCGTTGCAGGCATTGCAACAGGTCTTGCGAGCCCATCCCGAATCGGCTGTTCTGACTGCTTTTCGGTCTGTAACGCAGTAGCACTCTGGTTTTCGTCGGACCTGGTTGTGTGGGGATCACGCTATGCAGGTGATCGAATTCCTCTAGCGAATCCACACAAATCAATGAACCGGCGCTGATCAGCGCTTGATGGAAAACGGCTGTTTTGGCCGGTCCTGTGGCGCAGATTTTGGTGCCCGGCACACCTGCGCGCAGGGCAGCATTCAACTCGTGAATGCTCGACACATCGACGCCGATCCCCGAATTCGCTGCAGCGCCGAGCATGCTTTGCGACTTGTTGGCCTTGGCCCCGTAGAAAATGGCATGGGGAACCTGGTATTGCTTCAACACGTTCAGCAGCGCTTGCGTGTTTAATTCAAACGCATGGGGCCAGACCAGATTTAACGGCGAGCCATGTTGTTCCACCAAGTCTGTAAGTTTGTTCGGGAACTTGTTGATAAACGTGGAAATAACCGGGTCGATCAGCGGCGTTAACATCTCCGGGTGATGAACTTTATACGGCTGCTCAACAGCAGATTTATTTGTTGTAGGCATAGTTAACCCCTGGCGTCGAAAGTTACGTCGCCATTGATAGTTCGATCACCGATCGTTATCGATGCAGGTCGTCTTTTTTGCTCGTCAGCGTCGAGGCTTTAAACAACTTGGAGGCGGATGCCAAGTGAAATCCGTTATTGGATCTGTAGCCCTGATCGTAATAAATGGTTCACAAAACAATTGCATGAGAACCCCATTCCATAAGGTTTTCGCGGATGTATTGAATGGCCATTAGTTGCTGGCCATTGCCCTGTAACAGCCTGTGGCTGATGTTTAAGTGACATCACTGACAGGTACTTTTGCAGATACCGATGACTTGCTTTGAAACGAGAATAGTTCCTCTTGGCGGCGTGAACAATATTGCGAACAGGAACGATTATCAAGTAAGGTTTTCAAATATTTTTCAATACCGACCTGCTCAAGGCGAATCCATGAACGTGTATTTACACGCTCAAGGACTCGTTCGTCCCTAGATTAAAAAGTCTCTTAATTGCTTGATCAATAAGGCGTTAAGGGCTTTTGCGATAAGCCTCGGAACGGCAGGCAAATCTGCCGTTGAACGGGCCTGAAAATTTTCACAAACCACGACGGGTTCACGTCAAAGGAGCAACGCCATGCAATCCGATCGACTCAGCCGCAAAGCGCCACTCGCGATCAGCTACCTGTTCGTGCCGGGCAACCGTCCCGAGCGTTTCTCCAAAGCCTGCGAAGCAGGGCCGGACGCGATCATTCTCGACCTCGAGGATGCCGTTCATCCTGACAGCAAAGCCGCCGCCCGTGACGCCATCCAGGCGTGGCAGGAGAAAACGCCGAGCGTTGCTTGTGAGCGTTACATTCGTCTGAACAGCGTCAGCAGTTCGCTGTTTCGCCAGGACCTGAGCTGGCTCAGCGACATGCGTTACCCCGAGCGTTGCAGCGGGATTTTCCTGCCCAAGGCCGAATGTCCCGAGACGCTGGCGCGGGCGGTCGAGCGCTTGCTGGAGTGGCAACCGACGCTGGCGATCGTCGCGATCATCGAGACCGCCAAAGGTCTGCAGCAGGTCGAGTCGATCGCTGCGATTGCGGGCGTGGCGCGGCTGGCGTTTGGCTCGCTGGATTTCTCGCTCGATATCAACTGCAGCCAAGTGCCCGAGGCGTTTCTGTTTGCCCGCAACCGCATCGTGCTGGCGTCGCGCACGGCGGATCTGCCGTCGCCGATCGACGGCGTGACGCCGGCAATCAACGACTTGGCGGTGGTTGCCCAAGACGCGCAATACGCGCGTTCGCTGGGCTTCGGCGCCAAGCTGTGCATCCATCCCGGGCAACTGGCGACGGTGCAGCGCGCCTTCCTGCCGGACTCGCGCCAACTGGCGTGGGCCGATCGAGTGATGCGAGCGGTGGCCACGGGCAGTCACGCGGTGCAGGTGGACGGCGAGATGGTCGACTTGCCGCTGATCGAACACGCCCAACGCCTGCTCGATGTGGCCCGTCAGCATGCGCCATTGGCCCGCGCCGATGCCTGCTGAATCCCCGGCGAATCAGGAGATCACCATGGACCACGGTTATCAGATTGCGCTGCGGCCACTTTGCGAAGTGTTGCAGTCGGAGCAGGTTGATCCAGCAAACGTGACGCTGCTGCGCGAGTCGATTGTCCGTGCCGGGCATTGGCTGGAACCGATCATCGTCGAGCGTTCGCGCGGCATCGTGATGGACGGCAATCACCGTTTCACCGCCGCGTTGCAGTTGGGCTTGAGACGGGTGCCGTGCATCCAGCTCGACTACTCCGATCCGCGCGTCTGTGTGCGGCATTGGCAAACCGGACAAGCGTTCGAGGTGGCGCGGATTTTCACCACCATCGCTCGCGGCGAGATTTTTCCGTACAAGACCACCCGGCACGCGTTTGACCCCGCGCTGCCGCTGGTCGCGATTCCGCTGGAGCGCCTCTACGCCTGACCCTGATCGGGCGACGGAAAAAAACTTTACTGCGGGTGATACTTTTTCGCAGATCGACTGGCAATAGGAGTGATTACCATTTTCCCTCGATGAAAAGGATCCTCACGTCATGCCTGTTGTCAGTCGTCCTTGCGGTGAGCGGGTGTTAGCACTCGCCGTGCGTACCGCCATGCTGAATTTCGTTTTGGTCGCAGGAAGCGCCAACGCTTGGGCCGCCAGCCTCGAGCAACCAGGCGTTGCCGCCGACCCGACTGCGAACGCCGCGCCGGACGCGCTGACCCTCGACACCACCAACGTCAACGCCCGTTACAACGGTGCGACTGCCTTGCCGGAAACCCTCGCCGGTGGTCAGGTGGCGCGCGGCGCACGGCTGGGCATGCTGGGCAACAAAGACGTGATGGACACGCCGTTCAGCGTCACCAGTTACACCGCCAAAACCCTCGCCGATCTGCAAACCGTGACCGTCGCCGATGCGCTGGAACGTGATCCTTCAGTGCGCTCGACCGGGCAGACTGGTGGTATCGTCGACTCGTTTTTCATCCGTGGCTTCCCGATTGGCGAAGGCAACCTTGGTGAGCTGGCGTTCGACGGCGTCTACGGTGTCGCGCCGAATTATCGGGTGTTCACCGACTACGCCGAGCGCGTTGAAGTGCTCAAGGGGCCGGGCGCGCTGATGTACGGCATTTCGCCGAACAGCGGCGTCGGCGGCGTGATCAACATCGTGCCCAAGCGTCCGCTGGATGAAGACCTGACCCGGTTCACCGGCACCTATGCCTCGGATTCTCAGGTCGGTGGGCATCTGGATCTGAGCCGGCGCTTCGGTTCGGAAAACCAGTTCGGCGTGCGTTTCAACGGCAACCTGCAGGGGGGCGATACCGCCGTCGATGATCAGCATCGCGACCTCGGTGTCGGCGCGATCGCCCTGGATTATCGCGGCGAGCGTCTGCGCCTGAACCTCGATTACATCAGCCAGAAAGAAAGCTGGGAGGGCGCTTCGCGGCCCTTCACCATTGCGCCGGGCGTTGATGTGCCGTCTGCGCCGAACGGCCGCACCAATCACTCGCAAGACTGGGGCTGGTCGGACACCAAAGAGCAGTCGGCGTTGCTCGGTGGTGAATATGACCTGACCGACAACGTCACCGTGTTCGCTCATGCTGGCGGTGGTAGATCCGACGTCAAACGCCTGTCCGACCAGGTGCCGAGAATCCTCAACGACGCCGGTGATACCAGCAACATTCCCGGCTACTACAAATTCAACGTTGATCGCTCGACGGCTGATGTCGGTATGCGTGGTGTGTTTGCCACTGGCCCGATCACTCACACCACCACGGTCATGGCGACCCGTTATCAGGATGAGCTATCACGCGGCATCAACAACGGCACGGCCATCCTGTCGAATATCTACCACCCGATCGACAGACCGCAGCAGTACATCAACTCGCCAAAAGTGTTGCGCGTTTCCGAATCGGAGCTGTCCGGCGTGGCGTTGACCGACACAATGTCGATGCTCGATGACCGCTTCCAGTTGACCCTCGGCGTGCGTCGTCAGGACATCGAATCGCGTAACTACAACGCGGCCGGTGCGGTCAGTTCGAAATACAAGGACAACGCCACGAGCCCGCTGTTCGGCGTGGTGGTCAAGCCTTGGGAAGACGTTTCGCTCTACTACAATTATGTCGAAGGCTTGAGCAAGGGCGACATCGCCCCGGGCACGGCGTCCAATGCCGGCGAAACCTTCGCCCCGTACGAATCCAAGCAGCATGAGATTGGCGTCAAGTACGAGCACGGTACGTTCATGACCACGCTGGCGTTGTTCCAGATCCAGAAGCCGAGCGGTGAAGTCGGTGCCGACAACGTGTTCTCTGTGCAGGCCGAACAACGCAACCGTGGTGTCGAGTTGAGCATGTTCGGCGAAGTGGCACCGGGCACTCGCCTGATGGGCGGCGTGACCGTGCTCGACGGCGAGCTGACCGATTCGGCGACCAAGGCCAACCGTGGCAACAAACCGGTCGGCGTGCCGGACGTGCAAGCCAACGTATGGGCCGAATGGGACACGCCATGGCTTGAAGGCTTCACCCTTACCGGCGGTGCGATTTACACCGACAGCCAGTACGTCAACCAGGCCAACACTCAGGAACTGGATGCCTGGACCCGCTTCGACGCCGGCGCGCGTTATGCGACCAAAATCGAAGGCCGGCCCACCACGTTCCGCGCCACCGTGCAGAACGTCTTCGATCGTGAGTACTGGTCGGGCGTGGCGTCCTACGGCGCATTCTCTCCGGGTTATCCACGGACCTTGCAGTTGTCGGCCACGGTCGATTTCTGATGTGTACGGGCAGGGCGTAACGGTCGCCAACGGCGGTTACCGATTTTCCTTCTATATATAGTTTCACGATCACGTTGGCTGTCCGAGACGTGGTCCGGCAGGCGGGCAGCAATTGCTGTCCGCCTGAACCTTTCAGAAAAGGAGTATTCGCCATGTTTAACAACCCAGGCGTGGGGGCGGTAAATGCACCGTTGGCTTTTCGGACAGCGAACAACCCATTGGCTTTTGAGTGTGATCGCAGCGCCAATGCGCATATTCGCGAACTGCTGCGCCACTTTGAGCTGCGCACCAGTCTGATCCGCTTCAAAGTCATCAATGCACTGGTGGTGGCCGGCCGTGATGGACATGGGATCGGGGTGAATGGTGTACATGCGTTTGTCGAGTCTTCATCGCCCGAGCTGTCGTTCGTCAGTGTGCGTGAAGTGCTCAAGCGTCTGGGGGAAGTGGGGCTGATCGTGCTTGGGAGTGACAAGACCTACCGATTTTCCTCTGCGGCCATGGAATTGCTGCAGCTACAGAGCCCCCGTGTATTTCACGGCGGCGGCTGCTCGCGAGGGCACGTTCAGCGTGCGTAATAAAGAAGACACATGAATCCGTACCGTGAACGGTGAGATCTCCAGTTCGCGGGCGATTTCCTTGTTGGTCTTGCCTTGGGCAATCAAGCGCAGTACGTCTTGCTGACGAGGCGTGAGAGCGGCGCCGGTTTCCAGCGGCAGCAGGCCTGACGGCGCGAACTTCACCAGTACATCACCTTCGCGAATTGCCAGAATTGCCTGACCGATTTCGTCCGGAGCGATGTTTTTGCCGATAAAACCGTCGATACCGGCGGCCATGACTTCGCTGATCAGCGACTCATCATCGACCATCGACACCACAATCAGCGTGGTGCGCGGCAAGCGCTGGCGCAGCCCGGCGAGCTGGCTGACACCGGTGAGTCCGGGGAAACGCAGGTCGAGAATCAAGGTGTCTGGTTCGTCACCCAAAGGCAGCAGCGCCAGCACCGCGTCGAGATCGCCGGCTTCGTCGATGACGGCTGCGGGGAGTAAACGCTGCACCGTGCGCAACATTGCCTCGCGAAACAGCGGGTGATCGTCGGCTATGATAATTCGGCATGTCATGGCATGACCCTCCCTGGGTCAGGCGTTGCTCAAGATCTGCACATTAGCACCGAGCGCAAGGGTTGCCTGTAGGCTGCTTCTGAATCTGACGAATACCGCACAAGGACGTTTCCCATGAAGTTCGAGAAAAACACCGAACTGGACCAGGCCAATCTGCGCATTATCATCGCCGCGATTGCCGTGGTTTACATGCTCGTCCTCGGTTTTTTGCCGGGACAGCGCTTCGATACGTATTTGCCCGTGATCACTTACATTGGCCTGTTTTTGCTGGCCTCGATCGGTTTGCGTCAGGCGATTGCACGCTGGCCGGGGCATTACCCGGCGCGGCGGATTTTTTCCATGGTCCACGATTACACCGGCACCTGTTTCGGTCTGGTGGTCGGTGGCGAGGCGGCGTTGCCGCTGTATGCGGTGATCATTTGGGTCAACCTTGGCAACGGCATGCGCTACGGCTCGCGCTATCTAGCGATTGCCACCGGGCTGGCGTTGCTCGCGCTGCTGTGTGTGTATCGCCTGACGCCGGTGTGGCAAGCGCAACCGTTCATGGTGTTGATGCTGATGCTCACCAGCACGGTGATTCCGTTCTATGCGCACTTGTTGCTGGAACGCACGCGCAAGGCCTCCGAAGAAGCGGTTGCGGCGAATCTGGAAAAGTCGCGGTTTCTCGCCCAGGCCAGTCATGATTTGCGTCAGCCGATTCATTCCATCGGCCTGTTTACCGCTTGCCTGCGGGAATCACGGTTGGGCGATGAGGAGCGGCGTCTAGTCGATAACATCGACCGATCGCTGCTCAATGTTTCGCAACTGTTCCGCTCGATTCTCGATCTGTACACCCTCGATAACGGCCGGGTTCTGCCCAAACTGCAAACCGTTAATTTAGGTGAGTGGCTCGCCGATCTGATTCGCCAGAACGCTGAAGCAGCGCGTTGGGCCGGGGTCGAGCTGCGGTTGCGCCCCTGTGAGTATTGGGTGCGCACGGATCCGGCGTTGCTGGCGACCCTGGTGCAGAACGTGCTTTCCAACTGCTTCAAATACGGAGCGCAGCGGCCGGTGTTGATCGGTGTGCGCCGGCGCGGGGCAGGGCTGGCCATCGTGATTTATGACCGCGGCAACGGTATTGCCGAAGAGCATCTGGCCAAGGTATTCGAGGAGTTTTATCGGGTACGGCAAGTGCGCGATAAAGACGTCGAGGGCGTGGGGCTCGGGTTGTCGATCGTCAAGCGGTTGGGTGAATTGATCGGAGTCGGTGTCGCCCTGCGCTCGCGGCTTGGGCGGGGAACGGCAGTAACCTTGTACGGCCTGTCAATCGCTGCGCCCGCGCCGTTAACGGTCAATCGCGACGAGGCGCGTCAGGTCGGTTTGCTCACCGGGTTGAAGGTATGTCTGGTGGAGGATGATCGCAACGTATTGCTCGCGACTTCGGCGCTATTGGAGCGTTGGGGCTGTGTAGTTCAAGCGGAACTGAGCGGGCAGGATTTGATGACCGACTGCGACATCATCGTTGCCGACTATGACCTCGGCACCCACGCCACTGGCATCGAGTGCATTGACGATGTCCGCAAGCGGAGAGGCTGGGCGGTTCCGGCAATGATCATCACCGGGCACGACGTCGAAAAAATCCAGGCGGCTTTGCACGACCGCCAGATCGCCATTCTGTCCAAACCGGTACGCCCGGCCGAACTGCGCGCGACCCTACGAGCCCTGCGTGACTGCGAAACCCGAACCGTGTAGGAGCTGCGGCACGCTGCGATCTTTTGCTCTTCATTTTCAGGATCAAAATCAAAAGACCGCAGCCTCGTTGCACTCGACAGCTCCTACAAAGTTAGTGCTTGTTCAGCGCTTGCACAGGTAATCCTGGGTGATGGTGGTCTGCAGGCAGTTGTACTGGCCCATGGTCCGGCAGATGTTTTTTTCGGAGCCAGTGACTTCGGCGTTTTTGTAGCCCCAGGTCTTGCAGCGTTGTGCGGCGACGGTCAGACCTTGTTCGGCGCTGGTCTGGCCGCTTTCGAATTGGCCCAGTTCATAGGAGACCTGGACGACGCCATCGTTTTTGCTGCCGCCAGTGGCTTCCCATTGCTTCGGCGTGGCGCAGCCAGTGAGGAACAGGGCGCTGAGGGTGAGTGTTGCGATCAGGGTTTTCATGGTGTTTCTTCCTTGGTGTTGTTCTGATTTCCAGGCACAACGATCCCTTACGCTGCGAACAGGCAACGTTGAGGAGCATCGAGGGGTGCGGTGGAATATAGCGCCAGCGGACAGGGCGGTCGATTAGCACAAATGTGCTAGTGCAGTGGGGGGGCGACGGCCGTTAGGCGCTTCTCTTCCTGCCCGATTCGGGCAAAGCTCGAATCAGTCTAAAAACACTGAACCGCGTCGGCGAGCCTTTGCTAGGCTCAAAGATGTAGGCGAAGACGCAGACTGATGCGCAATCGGATAGCAAGGGGGCGTGGGGCGCGCTCCGAAAGGTACACGGTTAGAAAGATCTCCGCGCTGAGATCCAGCCCTTATGCCGTGTGAAGCAGCCGAGGCACTAACTTTCAATTTGACCCGGTACTGTGGGAAGCCCGATAAACCTTGTAAGCCAGAGACCAGCACTGGCCGCCTGCTCGAACACCAAAGCCCGCTTCGTGCGGGCTTTGTCGTTCCTGCCAGGTCAGATCGCTTGCAGCGCCTGCGCCAGATCGGCACGCAGGTCTTCGACGTCTTCGACGCCCACCGACAGACGCACCAGGCCATCGCCGATCCCCAGTTTCGCCCGGGTATCAGCCGGAATGGTCGCGTGAGTCATGATCGCCGGGTGCTCGATCAGGCTTTCAACGCCGCCCAGACTTTCCGCCAGGGCGAAGATTTTCACGTTCTCGAGGAAGCGCCGCGCACCGTCCAGATCGCTGTTCAGATCAACAGAAATCATCCCGCCAAAACCACGCATCTGGCGCTTGGCCAACTCATGCTGCGGATGCGAGGCCAGTCCCGGGTAGTAGACGCGTTTGACCTGCGGCTGCTGCTCCAGCCACTGCGCCAGATCCAGTGCATTGCTGCAATGACGTTCCATGCGCAGCGCCAAAGTCTTCACCCCGCGCAGGGTGAGAAATGCATCGAACGGCCCGGCAATCGCACCGACCGCGTTCTGCAAGAAGCCCAGCTTCTCGGCCAGTTCTTGGTTCTGGCCGACCACGGCGATGCCGCCGATTACATCGGAGTGACCGTTCAGGTACTTGGTGGTCGAGTGCAGCACGATGTCGAAACCCAACTCCAGCGGCCGCTGGATATACGGGCTGGCAAAGGTGTTGTCGGCCACGCTGATGATCCCGCGAGCGCGGCAGATACGGGCGATAGCGGCGAGGTCCGACAGGCTCAGCAGCGGGTTGGTCGGTGACTCGACAATCACCAGGCGGGTGTCGTCCTGCAGTGCCGCTTCGAACGCCGCCAGGTCAGTCAGATCGACGTAGCTGAAACGGTGTCCGGCACTGCGCTGACGGACCTTGTCGAACAGGCGGAACGTGCCGCCGTACAAGTCATTGCCGGAGATCACGTGCGAACCGGCATCGATCAGTTCGAGCACCGTGGAAATCGTCGCCAGCCCGGAGGCGAACGCGAACGCCTGGGTGCCGCCTTCCAGGTCCGCCACGCAACGCTCCAGGGCAAAACGCGTCGGGTTGTGCGAGCGGCCGTAATCGAAACCCTTGTGCACGCCGGGGCTGTCTTGCAGATAGGTGGAGTTGGCGTAGATCGGCGGCATCAGCGCGCCGGTGGTCGGGTCCGGTTCCTGCCCGGCGTGGATCACCCGGGTCGCGAAGCCTTGGGATTTATCGTCGTGCTGACTCATGCGAGGGATCTCCGTAATTGGTTGAGCATGTCGGTGCGGGTAATCAGGCCATGGAAGCCCGATGCATCGGCAATGATCGCGACGAGGCCACGGCTGAGCACCGCTTCCAGCTCAGCAAGGCTGGCGCCAGGGGCGAGGGTTTGCAGTTTGTCGGTCATCACGCTGGACACCGATTGGCTGAAGCGGGCGGCGTCTTCGTGCACCGCCAGCAGGATGTCTGATTCGTCGATCACCCCGACCAGTTGCTTGCCTTCCACCAGCACCGGCAGTTGCGAGACATCCGCCAGGCGCATGCGCTGGAATGCGGTGAGCAGAGTGTCGTCGGGGCCGACACTGATCACGCGGCCGTCCTCGAAACGCCGGGCGATCAGGTCGCGCAAATCGCCGTAGCCCTTGCGCTGCAACAGGCCCTGATCGGTCATCCACTGGTCGTTGTAGACCTTCGACAGGTAGCGCGTACCGGTATCGCAAACGAAGCTGACCACACGTTTCGGCTCGGTCTGTTCGCGGCAGTAACGCAGCGCCGCAGCGAGCAGAGTGCCGGTCGACGAGCCGCCGAGAATGCCTTCGGCCTTGAGCAACTGGCGGGCGTGAGCGAAGCTTTCTTCATCGCTGATCGAATAGGCGTGGCGCACGCTGGAGAGGTCGGTGATCGACGGAATGAAGTCCTCGCCGATGCCTTCCACCGCCCATGAACCGGGCTTGGGCAGAGAGCCGTCGCGGCTGTATTGCGCCATCACCGAACCGACCGGGTCGGCTAGGACCATTTCCAGATCCGGCTGCACGCGTTTGAAGAAGCGGCTCAGGCCAGTCAGCGTACCGGCCGAACCGACACCGACGACGATCGCGTCCAGATCATGTTCAGTCTGCGCCCATATCTCCGGCGCGGTGCTGCATTCGTGGGCCAGCGGGTTGGCCGGGTTGTTGAACTGGTCGGCGAAAAATGCGCCGGGAATATCTTTCGCCAAACGTGCGGCGACATCCTGGTAATACTCGGGATGACCCTTGCCGACGTCGGAGCGGGTGATGTGCACTTCGGCGCCCATGGCCTTCAAGTGCAGGACTTTCTCGGTGGACATTTTGTCCGGCACCACCAGCACCACGCGATAACCTTTGGCGCGGCCAACCAGTGCCAGGCCCAGGCCGGTGTTGCCGGCGGTGGCCTCAACGATGGTGCCGCCGGGTTGCAGACGACCATCACGCTCGGCAGCGTCGATCATGGCCAGACCGATACGGTCCTTGATCGAACCACCGGGGTTCTGCGATTCGAGTTTGAGAAACAGTGTGCACGGGCCAGTATCGAAACGAGTGACTTGAACCAGCGGAGTGTTGCCTATCAGCCCAAGTACGGCAGGGCGTGATTCCTTTGACATTTCTTCACCTCTTAGTGGTGTTGATCGCGTTCCAATCGCGGGGAAAAGACTCGCGTGCAACATAGGCTCAGACATCAGCTGTCGCAACCTTTAGTCGGTCGCAAATACAGCCATTTCGATCTAACGATAGATCGAAATCAAAGACCTGCCGGGGTGCTTTCGGATGCGTTTATACGGAGGCGTCATCGAGTTTTCAAAGGGCGTCTTCATGGCGACGAACAGCTTGAATTACCAAGAAATTTCCTGCTGCAAAAACCGCTCAGCTATCGCCCGCGCTCTCAACTCTGCAATGTCTTCAGGTGACAGGCTGCGATGATTTGATCATGAGGGAAACTCGTGTTGATCAAGATTAAATTGAGTTTGTCTCACTAGCGACCGATGCCGACAATGGCCGCCATCAACAGAACATTGGAGTTGTTTGTTATGGCCCTGGCCCATTCCCTTGGATTTCCGCGCATCGGTCGCGACCGCGAACTGAAGAAAGCGCAAGAGGCGTTCTGGAAAGGAGAACTGAACGAGGCCGGCCTGCGTGATGTTGGCCGTGAGCTGCGCAAGGCCCACTGGGACCTGCAGAAAAACGCCGGCATCGAATTGCTCCCGGTCGGCGATTTCGCCTGGTATGACCAGGTGCTGACGCACTCGCTGATGTTCGGCGTCATCCCCGAGCGCTTCCGTCCGCATGACGGCAAAGCCACTCTGCAGACCCTGTTCGCCATGGCCCGTGGCGTCAGCGACAGTTGCTGTGGCGGTGCGCACGCCCAGGAAATGACCAAGTGGTTCGACACCAACTACCACTATCTGGTCCCGGAATTCAGTGCGGATCAACAGTTCCAGTTGGGCTGGGAGCAGTTGTTCGAAGAAGTCGAAGAAGCCCGTGCGCTGGGCCACAACGTAAAACCGGTGATCATCGGCCCACTGACGTACCTGTGGCTGGGCAAGGCCAAGGGCGCGGAATTCGACAAGCTGGAATTGCTCGATCGTTTGCTGCCGCTATACGGCCAGATCTTCGCGCGCCTCGCCGCTCAAGACGTGGAATGGGTGCAGATCGACGAGCCGATTCTGGTGCTTGATCTGCCGCAGGAATGGAAGAACGCGTTCGAGCGAGCCTACAACCAGATTCAGCGTGATCCACTGAAGAAACTGCTCGCTACTTACTTTGGTGGTCTGGAAGAAAATCTTGGTCTGGCGGCGAACCTGCCGGTCGATGGTCTGCACATTGATCTGGTGCGCGCACCGGAGCAGTACCCGACCATTCTCGATCGTCTGCCGGCCTACAAAGTGTTGTCCCTGGGCGTGGTCAACGGGCGGAATGTCTGGCGCTGCGATCTGGAAAATGCCTTGGCGACGTTGCGCCATGCTTATGAGCGTCTGGGTGAGCGTCTGTGGGTCGCGCCGTCCTGTTCGCTGCTGCACAGCCCGGTGGATCTGGGCCGTGAAGACAAACTCGATGCCGAGCTGAAAAGCTGGCTGGCCTTTGCCGTTCAGAAGTGTGAAGAAGTGGCTGTTCTGACGCATGCCGTCAATGAGCCGGAAGCGCCGAAAGTGCTGCGAGCATTGACTGAAAGCCGTTCGGTGCAGGCCGCTCGCGCTGCTTCGCCGCGCATTCACAAACCTGCGGTTCAGGCGCGGGTTGCGGCGATCACGGCCAAGGACAGCCAGCGTCAGTCGCTGTTTGCCCAGCGCATCGCCAAACAGCGCGCGGGTCTTGATCTACCACTGTTCCCGACCACGACGATCGGTTCGTTCCCGCAAACCGCGTCGATCCGCCTCGCTCGCCAGTCGTTCAAACAGGGCAAGCTGACCGAAGCTGAATACACTGAAGCCATGTACAGCGAGATCCGCCACGCAGTGGAAATCCAGGAGCGTCTGGGCCTCGATGTACTGGTACACGGTGAGGCCGAGCGTAACGACATGGTCGAGTACTTCGCCGAGCAACTGGATGGCTACGTGTTCACCCGTTTCGGCTGGGTGCAGAGCTACGGTTCGCGTTGCGTGAAACCGGCGGTGATCTTCGGCGACCTCAGCCGCCCGAAAGCCATGACGGTCGAGTGGATCCGCTACGCTCAAGGTCTGACCGACAAGGTCATGAAAGGCATGCTGACCGGCCCGGTGACCATGCTGATGTGGTCGTTCCCGCGTGAAGACGTCAGTCGTGAAGTGCAGGCCCGGCAACTGGCGCTGGCGATCCGCGATGAAGTGGTCGATCTGGAAGCCGCCGGCATCAAGATCGTGCAGATCGACGAAGCGGCGTTCCGTGAAGGTCTGCCGTTGCGTCAGGCGCAGTGGCAGCCTTATCTGGACTGGGCGACGGAAGTGTTCCGTTTGTGCGCCTCCGGTGTGCGCGACGAAACGCAGATCCACACGCACATGTGCTACAGCGAATTCAACGATGTGATCGAGTCGATTGCAGCGATGGATGCCGACGTGATCACCATCGAAACCTCGCGCTCGGACATGGAATTGCTGGATGCCTTCGAAGCCTTCGCTTATCCGAACGAAATCGGCCCGGGTGTCTACGACATCCACTCGCCACGCATCCCGGATGCTTCGGAAATGGCTAATTTGCTGCGCAAGGCTGCCAAGCGGATTCCGGCAGAACGCCTGTGGGTCAACCCGGATTGCGGTTTGAAAACCCGTGGCTGGCCGGAGACGGAAGCGGCGCTGGTGCACATGGTTACCGCCGCCCGGCAACTGCGTAAAGAGCTGGCGTAACGCTCGGGTTGCATGAAATAAAACACCTGTGGGAGCGAGCCTGCTCGCGAAAGCGTCCTGTCAGTCAACATCATTGTTGAATGATCTGCCGCCTTCGCGAGCAAGCTCGCTCCCACAAGGTTTTGGGCAAGTCATGAGATTCTGAATGGCCTCGCGGGACCTGTTGTTGCTACTGTGGCCAGCCGCAATCCAGGTGTTTGCCGCTGCATGAATCATCAACTCGTTATCCAAACCGTGTCTGACGCAGACATTCCCGAGGTGCTGGATTTTGTTCTAAAGGCCCGTGCCGAGCTTTTCCCCAAGCTCAGCGCGACCGGCATACCCGACGATCTGGCGCGTTTTGCCGAGGTTTATCTGCGTGGGGCAGGGCGCTTTCTGATCGCTCGTCATGCGGGGCAGATCGTGGCCTCGATCGGCTATCTCTCCTACGACCGACGCTTCCCGAACCTTGATTATCCCGGCCGCAAGGTAGTGGAAATCGTGCGCCTGTTCGTCGTGCCTTCACAACGGCGTTCCGGGTTGGCCGCGACGTTGTACCGATTACTCAAAGAGCTGGCACTCGCCGACGGCGTCGAGGTGATTTACCTGCACACCCATCCATTTCTGCCGGGCGCCATCGAGTTTTGGCAGCGGCAGGGTTTCGAGATTATTGACGTCGACGCTGACCCGGTATGGCAGACCACGCACATGCACAATCTCATGAGTGAAATCTGAGAATCTGCGCCCCATCGAACGGGTCCGTCAGATAGTGCGCCCTGACCCCGAACGTCTCCTGTAATCGCTGCGGTGTCAGCACCGCCAACGGTTCGCCCAGCGCCACCAGTCGCCCGCGCTCCAGCACCGCCAGACGATCGCATTTCAACGCCTGATTAAGATCATGCAAGGCGATCAGCGTGGTCACCGGCAACGCCTGCACCACGTTGAGAATGGTCAGCTGATGCTGAATGTCGAGGTGGTTGGCCGGTTCGTCCAGCAACAGGATTTGCGGTCGCTGCGCCAATGCCCGAGCAATGTGCACCCGCTGCCGCTCGCCGCCGGACAGGCTGCGCCAGAGACGGGTGCGCAGGTGCATCGCGTCGACGTCAGTCAACGCCTGCTGAACAATGGCGTCGTCGGCCGCGGACCACGGTTGCAGCGCCGACAGCCAAGGCGTACGCCCCAGCGCCACCGCATCGAACACGCGAATGCCGTCGTCGGTGTCGGCCTGTTGCTCGACCACCGCAAGCTTTTGCGCAATGCTGCGCCGGGCCATTTTGCCCAGGTGCTGACCTTCGAGCAGCACCTCGCCAGCGCTCGGTTCACGCAGCCCGGCCAGCAGTTTGAGCAGGGTGGATTTGCCGGATCCATTCGGCCCGACGATGCCGAGGGTTTCGCCGCGCTGAACTTCAAGGCTGACACCGCTGAGCAACTCGGCGCCGCGCACTCTGAAGCTCAGACCAGAACAACTCAAAACACTATTCATCGAGCGGACCTGCGGCCGACCAGAATCAAGGCGAACACCGGCGCGCCGACCAGCGCGGTAATCACCCCGACCGGAATCACCTGGCCCTTGATCAACGTGCGCGACAGCACATCAGCGGCAATCAGAAACACTGCGCCGCCCAACGCACTGGCCGGCAACAAGCGCGCATGCCCGGTGCCGAGCAACAGCCGCGCGGCGTGGGGAATCACCAACCCGACAAAACCGATCGAACCGACAATCGACACCATCACCGCCGTCACCAGTGCCGCGCAGCCAATCAGCAGAATCTGCACACGTCGCACCGGAATGCCGAGGGATGCCGCCGAATCCGCACCAAAGGTAAACGCATCCAGCGCCCGCCGATGCCACAGACACACAACCAACCCCAACACGGCCACCGGCACCGCCAGCCACACCGAAGGCCAGCGCACGCCGCCGAGATTGCCCAACAGCCAGAACATGATGCCGCGCGCCTGTTCAGAGCTGGCCGAGCGGGTGATCAAAAACGCCGTGAGCGCGTTGAACAGCTGCGAGCCGGCGATCCCGGCAAGAATGATCTGCCCGGTGCCGCTGGCCGAACCGCTGACTCGCGCCAGTACAATCACCAGCACGAACGCCGTGACCGCGCCGGCGAAGGCACCGACTGACAGCGAGATGATCCCGGCGCCAACACCGAGCAACGCCACCATCACCGCTCCGGTCGAGGCTCCGGCAGAAATCCCCAGCAGATAAGGATCGGCCAGCGGGTTGCGCAACAGCGACTGCAAAATCACCCCGCACGTCGCCAGACCGGCACCGCATGCAGCCGCGACCAGTGCGCGGGTCAGGCGATAGTTCCAGACGATGCCTTCGTCGATAGGATCCAGCGCGTACCCGGCGCCCCACAATTTGTTCGCCAGCACTTGCACGACCACGCCCGGTTCAATCGAGGTTTCGCCGATGGCCACACCAGCGACCACTGCAATCAACAGTGTCACCAAGGCCAGCAGCGTACGGATCAGACTGGCACTCATTGCGACAGGTCATTGCCGTTGATGGCCGTGGCCAATTGTTCGATGCCCTCGAACATGCGCAGGCTCGCCTGCATGGCCATGGCATCAAGAATGATGATGCGGTTGTGTTTCACCGCGTCCATGTTGCGTGTCACCGGATCGCTGCGCAGGAAGGCGAGTTTCTTTTCATAGTCGTCGGCGGGGAAACGTCGACGATCCATGCGCGCGATGACCAGGAAGGTCGGATTGGCCTTGGCGATGGTTTCCCAACCGACGGTTGGCCACTCCTCATCGGACGCCACCACGTTGCGCACGCCGAGGGTGCTGAGCATGAAATCGGGAACGCCTTTGTGCCCGGCTACGAACGGCTCGATGTCCATTTGTGCGCTGGAGAACCACACCAGCGCGCTGGCGTCCTTGAGTTGTTTGCCTTGGGCGGTGGCAATCGATTTGGCGAGGCTGGCCTTGAGTTCGTCGTTGAGCTGCTGGCCACGCTCTTGAACATCGAAGATCTGCGCCAGTTGGCTCACGCTTTTGTAAATCGTCTCGATGCGAAACGGCGCCAGTCGCGTGCCATCGGCGCCGACGAGGTTGTCCTTGGCTTCGCAATCGGAAGGCAGCAGGTACGTTGGAATCTTCAGTTCATGAAACTGCTCGCGCGTGCCCACCGCGCCTTGCGGGCCGACCATCCATTCCAGTTCCACGGCGACCAGTTCCGGACGCTTGCCGATTACCGACTCGAAACTCGGCTCGTTGTCAGCCAGACGCTCGATCTTGTCATCCTGCGCTTTGTATTTGGCCAGCACATTGTTGAACCACAGTGAGGTGCCGACGACTTTGTCGCCCAGGCCCATGGCGTAGAGCATCTCCGTGCCGGCCTGGCCGATGGTCACGGTGCGCGTCGGTGCGTGCTGGAAGGTCAGGGTGCTGCCGCAGTTCTCGACCGTCAGTGGATAGACAGTCGGTGCCGCCTGCGCCAAGGCGCCAAGGCTCAGGCCGGTAATGAGGGTGGCAACGCGGGGCAGCAGCATGGGGCAGTCTCCAGGGGAACCGTACGGGGAGCGGGAGAGTACGGTCTGGAAACACACCATCGAACGCGGTCAGGAAAACAGCGCAAGGCCGGGCAGCCAACGAAGACGCGCACGGCACGATGTCCTTCCCGGACACCCCGCCGGTTAGTAATCACTGTGCCGGCAGGTCTCCTGACTGATGCGTCATCGCCTGGCTCCGGCCTTCCCGGGATTCACCCAGTGGCAGTCGTGGAGCAGGCTCGGCACCTACAGTTGCGGGGGCAGTTCCGATCAGTGCTGTGCAAGCACCTCGGATTCCCTATTAGTCCCGTTCGGGAACCGACGGCGGCATGGTAGTCGATCGAGCCGCTGAAGGGGAGACGAATCTGCCGTGGCGAGGATTAGTGTTGGCTCATCAAACCGTGCAATACGCCCAGACGCAGGCCCGGTTCCGACGGCAGCATTTGCGCGATACCGAACACTTTGAATGCCGCCAGCATTAACACCAGACCGCCGGGCAGAATGCTCTGGCGGTGTGGTTGCAGGCCTGCGAGCTTGAGCTGTTGCACGTTGTTTACCTTCAACAACAGCAGCGACAGGCGCAGCAGGCCGCCGTAGGTGATGCCGTCCTGGCCGAAGTCGTTGAGGCGATTGGTCTTGAGTACTTTGGCGAGCATGCGCGCGGTGCCGGAAGAGCCGATGGTTTGCTGCCAGCCCTGAGCACGGTAGCGCCGGGCAACTTTTTCAAACTGCAGGATGGCGAAGCGTTCAGCCTCCTGTAGCGCGCCGGCGGACACATCGCCGCCGCGAAAGAATCGCGTGCTCAAGGTGCCGCTGCCGATGGCGATGCTTTCGGTTAACAAGGGTTGTGAGCCCTGGCCGAGGATCAGCTCAGTGGAACCACCGCCGATGTCGACCACCAGGCGCAGGTCGTCGGCGCTGGGCAAGGCGTGAGTTACGCCGGCGTAGACCAGCCGCGCCTCTTCATGGCCGCAAATGACGTCGATGGGAAAGCCCAGATGCCGCTCGGCACTGGCCAGAAAAAGTTGCGCGTTGTCCGCTTCACGCACCGCGCTGGTGGCCACCGCACGAACCCGGCCGGCCTCGAAACCGCGCAGCTTCTTGCCGAACCGCGCCAACGCCTGCCAGCCGCGATCCAGTGCCAGTGCATCCAGCGCACCACCGTCAAAGCCCTCGGCGAGGCGCACCGGTTCGCGCAGGGTTTTCACTTCCTGAATCTGCAAGCCTTTGCGGCTGCGCACCGACTGGCCGATCATCAGGCGAAAGGCGTTCGAACCCAGGTCGATGGCGGCAAACAGCGAGGCGTCGTCTTTCATGGGAATCCTTGCAGAGCATCCGTCGCGAGGCTCAAGACGGTTTGCGAGGATTCTGCCGTGATCTTGATGACATCCTGATGACGGGGGCGGGGCGGTTGAATGAATTTTCGGCTGTCATGACACTGTCATTATCCGGCGTCTATGCTGCGGTCAATACATCGCGTGTTCTTAAAGTTTTTGCTGCCATTCGTGGCAGCTTTTTTTTGCCCGCGATCTGGCTGTTGATCGTTCCCACGCTCTGCGTGGGAATGCCTCTAGGGACGCTCTGCGTCCAGTGACGCGGAGCGTCACGGGCTGCATTCCCACGCAGAGCGTGGGAACGATCAGCGCGGGGTGCGGACGATCAATTAGCAGGACTGCGGAGTTTCGCCCCGGGCCAGGCGCGCATTGATGTCGTCGATCACTTCGGGCAGCTCGGCGATGGTGTCGATCAGGTAGTGCGGGCGCGAAGGGGCGAACATTTTGCCGATTCGCGCACGCTCTTCCGCCAGTCGATCCGACGGCAACGCCTTGTATTGCTCATAGGTCAGGCCCAGTGCGTTGCCGGAACAGGTCAATGCCACCGTCCACATGCCGGCTGCGCGCCCTTCGAGAATCCCCGGCCAGGTGTCGTCGACCTTGACGCAGGCGGCCACGTCATCGATGCCCAGGGCAATCACGTTGGCCAAGGCCTGCGCCGGATACGGCCGGCCATTGGGCACTTCATCGGTGGCGACGACATGGTCGGCGACGTAGCCATTTTCCCGCGCCAGTTCGACGACCTTGGCCATCACCACCGCCGGGTAGCCCGAGCACGAACCGATTTTCAAACCCTTGTCGCGCAATGCCGCAATGGCTTCGAGTGCGCCCGGAATCAGCGCCGAATGCAGGGCGATTTTCTCGATTTGCAACGGCATGAAACGTTCGTAGATTGCCGTTACATCGTCATCACTCGGCAAGCGATCAAACGCTGCACGATAGCGTTCAGCAATCTGTGGCAAGTTGCACAGCGTGCGGATGTGATCCCACTTGCCCATGCCCATCGGCCCGCGCGCTTCTTCAAGCGATACCGCGACGCCGAACTCGGCAAAGGCTTCGACGAAGATTTGCGTTGGCGCAAACGAGCCGAAATCGACAACGGTGCCGGCCCAGTCGAGGATCGCGGCTTGCAGGTGAGTCGGTTGTTGGTACTGCATGGTCAATCTCCGTTTTCAGGTAAGCGTGGGCCGTCCCTCGGCAATGAGGTAGGCGGTTCAAGGGTCAGTGCTGATCAGGTCAGCGGTGGATTCGCATCAAACAGTTCGGCAATCACCGGTCGGTTGCGGCGGATGCCGAGGCAGCACAGGTGGTATTCGATGAAAAACGGGTGATCGACAAAGGTGATCGGCTTGGTGCCCGGGGTTTCGGCGTACTCGACCGCCGAGACAAACCCGATGCCGATGCCCTTGACGATCGCGTGGACGATGGCTTCGCGGCTGTTGAGTTGCATGACGCAATTGAGATCGATATTGAGGCGCTTGCAGCTTTCTTCCACCAGTTGCCGGGTGCGCGCACTGGATTCGCGCATCACCCATTTTTCGCCGCTGATTTCACTGATGTGAACCTGCGCCTGACTTGCCCACGGATGGTCATCGCGGACCACGGCGATGATCGGATAACGGTGATACAGCCGCGTGTGGAAGCGCTCATCGAATTCCGACAAGGCCAGAATCGCCACGTCGATATCGAAGTTGAATAACCGCGCCAGGGTGTCCTTTTCCGAGGAAAACGAGGTTTCCAGTTCGATATCCGGGTGGCGCTGCATCAGCTCATACGTCAGGTTCATGGCAATTGGCGGTGACACCGCGCCGAGGCGCAGCATGCCGGTCTTGCGCTGCTTGAAGCTCTGCAACAGTTGCACGGCTTCATCCTCCTGACCGAACAGGCCCTGAGTGATCGCATAGAGCTTGTGCCCGGCGGCGCTCATTTCGATGTAGCGGCCACGGCGATGGAACAGCTCGACCGAGAAGGTCTTCTCCAGAGCGTTGACCTGTTCGCTGACGGTCGGCTGACCGACGCTGAGAAACTCGGCAGCAAGGGTAAAGCTGCCGGTCTTGGCCACCGCATGAAACGAACGCAACCACTTGTGATACTGGTACATGCAAGCCCCGTCAGCGTCGAATGAACAAGGCCACTGCCGCACTGCACAGGCAGGCGCTGGTGACCACTATGAAGATCAGAGACGTATTTGCCGTGGTGTCAAGCAGACGCCCGATCAGTGGCTCGGCCAATCCGGCGAACAGGTACGAGGAAAAGTTCATGATCCCGGTCGCCGTACCCGCGCGCTTGGCCCCGACCAGGTCAGGACACAGCGCCCAGAAACTCGAGGCTGGGCCGTAGACGAAGAAGCCGCACAGGAACAGGGCGATCAGGCCGATGACGCTGTGTGGGGGCAGGCTCCACATCCACAGGCTGGTCGCGGCGCCGAGGAACATATAAAGCATGATCGCCAGATAGCGCTTGGAGCCGAACAACTTGTCCGATACCCAGCCGTTGCTCAATGCGCCGACCGCCATGCCGACGGGAAGGGCGACGGTGATCCATTTCGGATCGATCATGCCGTCACCACTTTTCCAGTCAGCGCCGAGAAAGTGCACCGGCACCCAGACGATCAAGCCGTAGCGCGCCGCGTTCTGAAAGCCCAGTGACAGCGCGGCGATGAGCAGGCGAGGGTTCTTCAGCACGGCTTTGTAGCGTTGTGCCGAGGATTCGACTTCGCCCTGTGCCGCTTCCTGATGTTTGTCGTCAGCGTTGGCCACGCCGGTATCACCCACCGGCTCGAAGCCCAGATCCTGCGGGCGTTCGCGGGCAACCAGATAAAAAATGATCCCGCCGGCGAGCATCAGCAGCACTGGCAAACGGAAGATCCAGCGCCATTCCAGTTGCAGCACTTCGAGTACGACGATAGAGGTGACGTACGACAGAATCGACGCGCAACCGGCGGCGAAAGTGTAGAAACCGTAAACCTTGCCGCGCTCACCCGCCGCCCACCAATTGGCAATCAGCCGACCGCCCGGCGCCCAGCCCAAGGCCTGAAAGTAACCGTTGACGCCCCACGGCAGAATCAGGCTGGTGAAACCACTGGCAAAACTGGTCACCCAGTTCGCCGCGCAGGACAGCACCGCACCGAGGGTCATGATGCGCCGGCCACCGAATTTGTCGGCGAGGTTGCCGTTGATCGCCTGGCCAATCGCGTAGGCCCAGAGCATCGCCGCAGAGGCCCAGCCGAGGGTTTCTTTGCTCAAGCCGAACTCGGCCTGAATCCCCGGAATGGCAAAACCGAAGGTCTGCCGCCCGGTGTAGAAAAACAGGTAACAGAACATCGCCGCCAGCAGCATGCGCCACTGCGCGACCCGGAACGAGGCAGAACGGACGGCGAGACCAGGCATTGTTTCGGCACGATTCATGATCTTTTCCTTATTGTTGTCGGTTCCCGCCGGGTGTCGTCGGCGGGGTGCACTCTTTTTTGGTGCGACAGGAAATCACCGCGGCTGCATGCCGCTGGCGGTGCTTGGGTGACTCGGGTGTTATCAGGCGTCAGGCGGCTTGTGAACCGATGAAGTTCTTGCCGCGCGCACCCTGCATCGCGAGCTGGATGATGGCTTCGGCGTCCTTGGCCGAGACGCCGTAATCGGCAAACTCGGTCTTCACCCCGAGGCTGTGCAGGAACTCGCGCAGTTGCTGTTGGGCTTTGCCCAGGTCCGCGCCGAATACCCGTTGCAAGGTACGGTCGCGCGTGGCGTCGTGGCCCCAGGCCAAACCCAAAACCAGCGGTAAGGTGAAGGAGCAGGCGATGCCGTGGGGCAACCCGTGGCGCAAGGTCATCTCATAGGAAATCGAATGCGCCAGCGCGGTTTTGGTGTTGGAAAATGCCAGCCCGGCCTTGAGTGCGGCGAGGGCCATGCGCGTGCGCAACTCTTGGCTCGACAGATCTTTGTGCAAACGCGGCAGGCATTCGAGAATGTCTTCAATCGCGGAAATGGCAAAGGTGTCTGAGACCGGGTTGGCGTTGACGTTCCAGATCGCTTCCAGCGCATGGGACAGGGCATCGAGCCCGGTGGAAACGGTGACGCCGGCCGGTACGGTGAGCATCAGTTGCGGGTCGATGATCGCCACCCTTGGCCAGGTGCAGTCCAGGTGCAGCGAATATTTCTTTTGGCTGGCGCTGTCCCAGATCGTCGCCCACGGGGTGACTTCGCTGCCGGTGCCGGCGGTGGTCGGTGCGGCGATCAGTTGTTTGCACCGGGCTGGCGTGAAGGGCTTGCCGCTCGACAGCAGGCTCAACAGTTCATCGAAACGGCCGGATTCGGTGCCGACGATCAACGCCTTGGCGGTATCGATGGCGCTGCCGCCGCCCACGGCGAGGACCACGTCACAATCAGCGGCGTGTTGCCAGAAGTGCTCGTAAGTGCTGCGCAGATGGGCGACGTCGGGGTTGGGCTGGACGTTTTCGAAAACGTAGATCAGGCGTTCGCCGAGCAAGCTTTGCAAACGGTCCACCAAGCCCAGCCCTCGGGCTTCAGGGAAGGTTACGAGCGCGACGCGCTGCTGCTCGGTGATGGCGGCAAGGTCTTGCAGGCTGCCCCAGCCGAAACGGGTATCGACGGGGTTCTGGAAGCGGGCAGTCATGGTCAATCCTTCTTGTTGTTGTCGTGTGGCCACATAGTCGAGGGCGACCGACAACGGCACAAATCGATAAATCGCAGGTTTGAATCGGCTGAGCCGATAGCAGCTTTACGCTAGTGCGCCGAACCGCTCTGGATCGCCGCGCGCAGGCGGCTGGAGATGGCGTCGGCGACTATCACCATGAAGGTGATGACGATGATGCAGGTCGCGGTTTCCTGATATTTGAACAGCTTGAGACTGCTCACCAGCTCGAACCCCAAACCGCCGGCACCGACCATGCCCAGCACCGTGGCCGAGCGCAGGTTGACCTCGAAGCGGTACAGGATCACGGCAATCCACGCGGTGATGACCTGTGGCAGCACACCAAACACGATCACCTGTAGCGGCCGAGCTCCGGTCGCTTGCAGCGCTTCAATCGGGCCTTGGTCGATCTCTTCGATGCTCTCGGCGAAGAATTTGCCAAGCATGCCCAGGCCATGCAGCGCCAGCGCCAATACGCCGGGGAAGGGGCCGAGTCCAACCGCCGAGACGAAGATCAGCGCGAGGATCAGTTCGTTGATGCTGCGGGTGAAATTCAGTGCCTGGCGGGTGGCGTGAAACACCCAGCGGTTGCGGCTCAAATTGCGCGCGGCGAGAAACGACAGTGGAATCGCCAGTAAGACGCCAAGCAGGGTTCCCCAAATGGCGATCTGCAAGGTTTCCACCGCAGGCGCGATCAGACGCGGCAGGATGCTCAGGTCCGGCGGAAAGGTGCGCGAGAGAAAGTCGCCGATCTGCGGCAACCCCGCCGCCAGTTCACCGAGGCTGAGCTGCGCGCCTTGTGCGCTCCAGTTCAGCGTCCACAGCACGATCAGGACGACGGCGCCGGTGGTCAGCCAACTGCGCGGGCCACGGGGCCGGTCGCCGACCCACTGATAGTTTTGCGATTGCATGCTCAGGCCCTCGATGCAGTGCAGTAGGACAGGGTGGGCGTGGGCACGTCAGCAGGGGATTGCGCCGATTGCCCCGGATAGATTCGCGCCAGATCGGCGTCGGTCATGCTCGAGGCTTTGCCATCGAACACCAGGCTGCCATTGGCCAAGCCGACCACGCGGTCGCCAAACTCACGGGCGTATTCGACCTGATGCAGATTGCACAGCACAGTGATGCCCAGTTCGCGGGTGGCATCGCGCAAGTACTGCAACACCAGGCGAGCGGTTTTCGGGTCGAGACTGGCAATCGGTTCATCGGCCAGAATCACCTGCGGTCGTTGCGCCAAGGCGCGGGCGATGCCGACGCGCTGTTTTTGTCCGTCAGACAACGAATCGGTGCGCTCGCCAGCCTTGTGCGCCAGTTCGACGCGCTCCAGACATTGCATGGCCAGCGCCACATCGTCACGGCGGAACAGTTGCAGAATCGAGGCGAGGGTACCGACGGAACCGAGGCGACCGGTCAGCACGTTCTTCAGCACACTCAGGCGCGGCACGACGTTGTGGTGCTGAAAAATCATCGCCACTTCACGGCGCAGAACGCTGGTGTCAGGGCAGGCGAGGGCGTCGATGCCGGCCACGTTCAGCGTGCCGCTGTCGGCCTGCGCCAAGCGATTGATACAACGCAGCAAGGTCGATTTACCAGCGCCGGACTGACCGAGCACCACGACGAACTCGCCGGCCGCGACCTCCAGGTTGATGCCACGCAACACCGGGTTGCTGCCGTAGTGTTTGGTCAGTTGGCGGATGCTGATCATTTCATGCTCCGCAAATCGAGATCGAGCACCTTGGCGGTTTCGCGCACCACGTCATACGACGCGTCGGTGGTGGGCTGGAAGCCGTTGAGCAGGCCCTGATCGCCCCACGGCACGTCCTTGATCGAGGCCAGTGCATCGGCGACTTTCTTTTTCAGTTCCGGATCGAGCGCCTTGCGCCAGACCATCGGCGACTCAGGAATCGGCTTGGAACTCCAAACTATTTCGAAGTCATCCTGCTTCACCACACCTTTGGCCACGGCGCTGGCGAAGATGCGGTCGGCGACAGCGGCGGCGTCGACCTTTTTGTTCTCGACCGCAAGGATGCTGGCATCGTGGGAACCGGAGAAAATCACCCGTTTGAATAGGCTGTCCGGAGCAAAACCGGCCTGCTCAAGGCCAGCCTTGGGAAACAGATGCCCGGACGCTGAGCTCGGGTCGACGAATGCGAACGTATGGCCCTTGAGGTCGGCCAGCGAATGAATGCCGCTGTCCTTGCGTGCCAGAATCACGCTTTTGTACGCGCTCTGCCCGGTCTTCTTGGTCACCGCCACCGAGAATGCCTCGACATCCGCCACCGAGGTCGCCAGCACGTAGGAGAACGGCCCGAGGTAGGCGACATCGAGCTTGCCCGAACGCAGCGCTTCGATGATGCCGTTGTAGTCGGTAGCCACGAACGGCACCACCGGCATGCCGATTTTGGCTTGCAGATCGTCGAGCACCTGTTTGCTCGATTCGATCATCGCCTGGGAATCTTCCGAGGGGATCAAGCCAATGGTCAATTTGTCCTTGGCCCAGACCTGGCTGGCGCCGAGGGCAATGACGGTGAGGCTGGCGACACGCAGAAACTGTTTGATTGTTTTCATGGCATTCCACGGTGTGGTTGGGAGTTGCCACAGGCTAGGTCTGTCACGTGACAGTCATTCAATCAATTCAATATGGGAAACAGCAGCTAACTATTGATGGAGTCTATGGATGTCCAGCGCCAAACTGCGGGCCTTTCTCGCCGTTGCCCGTCACGGCAGTTTCAGTGCCGGTGCGCGGGCGACAGGGCTCAGCCAACCAACACTGACCACGCAAGTACAAGCCTTGGAACGCCAGCACAATGTTGAGCTGTTCCATCGGCGCGGGCGGCGGATCGAGCTTTCCGATGTCGGGCGGCAGTTGCTGCCGATCGCGCAACGGATTGCCTTGCTGGAACTGGAAGCGCACAACCTGCTGCGCGACTCTGGACGGCTCGACAGCGGCCAGCTCAAGGTTGGTGCGGTGGGGCCGTTTCATGTGATCGAAATGGTCGACAGCTATTTGCAACAGCATCCGAATATCGATGTGTCGATCCGCGTCGGCAACTCGGCACAGGTGCTGTCGGATCTGGAAAACTATGTGACCGACATCGCCGTGCTGGCCGGGCGTCAAGATGATCCGGCGTTGTGTTCGGTGCGTTATGCGCGGCACGCGATCATCTTGTTCGCCCACCATGAACATCCACTGGCCAATCGTGGCAGCGTGCGGCTGGAGGAACTGGAAGGGCAGCGGCTGCTGCAACGCGAACCCGGTTCGACCACGCGGCTGGTGCTGGAACAGGCGCTGAATGCGGCGCAGGTGAAACCGAGGATCGCCATGGAAATTGGCAGTCGTGAGGCGCTACGTGAGGCGGTGGTGCGTGGGCTGGGGTTGGGGGTGGTGTCAGAAGCGGAGTTCATTGCCGACCCGAACATCCGCACCATCAGAATCGAGGGCGAGGAGCTGTTCACCGAGACTTATCTGTACTGCCTGGCGGAGCGGCGTTCCAGTCGGCTCATCTCATCGTTTTTCGACGCGGCGCTGGGTTGATTTGCAATTTCGCGTGAGGCTTGGCTAATATACGATCCATATACACATCGTATCGGATTCATATATGGGCATCGTAAAGATTTCAGAGGACATGCACGAGAACCTGCGTATCTCCAGCAACGCCCTCAGCCGCTCGATCAACGCGCAGGCTGAGCACTGGATGCGCATCGGCATGCTCGCCGAACTGCACCCCAACCTCGACCACAGCGCCATTTGCCGCTTGCTGATCCGCGCCGAACAGAACGGCGGGCTGGATCTGCAACAACTGACTCAGGAAGCCGTCAGCGCATGAGAAACCAGATCAAGATCAACACCCCGGCCGACATCGCGCAATCGCGTGCTGCCGGCAAACTCGCCGCTGAAGTGCTGGCCATGCTGGTGCCGCATGTGAAGGCCGGCGTCACCACCGATCAGCTCGATCAGCTGTGCAACGACTACATCGTCAATGTGCAGAAAGCGGTGCCGGCCAACGTCGGTTATCACGGCTTTCCGAAAACCGTCTGCGCCTCGGTCAACGACGTGGTGTGCCATGGCATCCCATCGGGCACGCCGTTGAAGGATGGCGATATCGTCAACCTCGACATCGCGGTGATCAAGGACGGTTGGTTCGGCGACACCAGTCGCATGTACGTGGTCGGTGAGGCGACGCCTGAAGCGCAGCACCTGATCAAGACCACCTACGAGGCGATGTGCGCGGGTATTCGTGTGGTGAAACCGGGCGCCACGCTGGGCGATATCGGCCATGCGATCCAGAGCCTGGCGGAGAAAGAAGGCTTCAGCGTGGTGCGCGAGTACTGCGGGCACGGGATTGGCAAGGTCTATCACGATGAGCCGCAGATCCTGCATTACGGCTTTCCGAATCAGGGCATGAAGCTCAAGGCCGGGATGATTTTTACCGTGGAGCCGATGCTCAATGCCGGCAAGCGTCATGTGAAGAATATGCCGGATGGCTGGACCGTGCTGACCAAGGACGGCTCGTTGTCGGCGCAGTGGGAGCATATGGTGGCGGTGACGGAGACGGGGTTTGAGATCTTGACCGCGTGGCCAGATGAGATTGAAGGCTACCGCGCTATTGTCTGATACCGCGTCGACTGTTTCCCTCACCCTAGCCCTCTCCCAGAGGGAGAGGGGACTGACCGGGTTGTTTTGGCGTTATACATCGACTTGAAAGTCCTGAGTCGACCTCAGGTCCTGAAAAGCCCCCGATCTGCTCCCTTTCCCCCTCGCCCCCCTTGGGGGAGAGGGCTGGGGTGAGGGGGGTAGATCCCACAGACAACACGCTGTCAGTGAGCGCCGGCAGCCTTGTTCAGATCGCTCTCGGTCCATTCGGTATACACGCAAGCATCGGCGGTCGCCCAGCGCACCTGCACTGGATCCCCGGCCTTGAGCGGCATGCCGGCGGCGGACAAAGCCTTCACCGTCATCGAAGTCCCGCCCGAAGTGACCACGCTGCAAGTCTGGCTCTCACCGAGGAACAGCACTTCTACAACCTTCGCTGACACCTCATTCCAGCCCGAAGGCAGCGGTTCGCTGATCGCTTGCGCCGCGCTCAACGCCAAGGCTTTTTCCGGCCGCACCATCAGCAAAACATCTTGATCGGTGTGCAACCCGGCGGTCAGGCGAATCGACAATGACTGTCCTTCAAACGAAGCCGCCGCATTGCCCTGCGCCTTGAGCTTGAGGAAGTTCGAGTTGCCCAGGAACGACGCCACAAACGCATTCGGCGGATTCTGATAAAGGTCATAACCGCTGCCCAATCCAACAATCTTGCCGTGACTGAAAATCGCAATGCGCTGCGACAAACGCATGGCTTCTTCCTGGTCGTGGGTCACGTAAACAATGGTGATGCCCAGGCGACGATGCAGTTGGCGCAGTTCATCCTGCAGATCTTCACGCAGCTTTTTATCCAGCGCACCGAGCGGTTCATCCATCAGCAGGATGCGTGGTTCGTAAACTAGCGCCCGGGCAATGGCGACACGTTGCTGCTGGCCGCCAGACAGTTGCGAAGGGCGGCGATGCGCGAACTGTTCCAACTGCACCAGTTTCAGCATTGCATCGACACGCTTGTCGCGCTCGGCGGCGGCCAGTTTGCGGATCGCCAAAGGAAACGCGATGTTGTCGCGCACCGACAAATGCGGGAACAGCGAATAACGCTGGAACACCATGCCGATGTCACGCTTGTGCGGCGGCACATTCACCAGCGACTGGCCGTTGACGAGGATCTCGCCACTGCTCGGCGTTTCAAACCCGGCGAGCATCGACAGCGTGGTGCTTTTGCCCGAGCCGCTGGAGCCGAGGAAGGTCAGGAACTCGCCGTCCTTGATGTCCAGCGAGATGTTGTCGACGGCGGCAAAGTCACCGTAGTGCTTGTTCAGATTGCGCAGGCTGACCAGGGGTTTGTCATTCTGCTGGGAAGCGTCTTTGATCACGGCACTCATGTCGTACTCCTGGGCGCTCAGGCGCTGATTTCGTTGCGCCGGCGCAATGCGGCGGCGATCACCATGACTAGAACAGACAAGCCGATCAGCAGCGTCGAAGCGACGGCGATCACTGGCGTCAGGTCTTGGCGCAGGGTGGTCCACATTTTTACGGGAAGGGTTTGCAGGGTCGGGCTGGCCATCATCACGCTGAGCACCACTTCGTCCCACGACACGAGGAAGGCGAAGAGGGCGCCGGCGACCATGCCCGGACGAATCGCCGGGAATGTCACTTTGAACACCGCTTGCAGGCGTGAAGCACCGCAAATCACCGCCGCGTCTTCAATCGACTGATCGAACAGTTTCAGTGAGTTGATGATCGAGATGATGGTAAACGGCAGCGCGACGATCACATGGCTGACGACGAACGCGAACATTGTCCCGGTGTAACCGAGCTTGAGGAACAGTGCGTACACCGCCACGGCGATGATCACCAGTGGCACGATCATCGGCAGGGTGAACAGGCCGTAGAGCATTTCCCGGCCGGGAAAACGCCCGCGCACCAGCGCAAACGCGGTCGGCAAACCGAGGGCTACGGCGCAGATCGTGGTCAGCACGGCAACCTTGAGGCTGGCCGCTGCGGCGTTCATCCAGTCGGGGTTGGAGAAGAACTGGCCGTACCATTTCAGCGTCCAGCCCGGTGGCGGAAACACCAGCCATTGCGAGGAACCGAACGACAGCAGCACGATGAAGACGATCGGCAACAGCAGGAACAGACCGATCAGCCCGGTGGTGGCGTAGAGGCCGAAGCGCATGCGCCGGCTCATCGCATTGGGGGTCAGGAGCATGTCGGCTTACCTCGCGTTACTGGCGCCAACCGGGGATTCCGGCTGAAGCTTCAGGTAGAAGTAGAACAGCACCAAAGTGATCGCGATCAGCAACGCAGCGCCGGCACTGGCCAGGCCCCAGTTGAGGAACGATTGCACCTGCTGAATGATGAACTCCGGCAGCATCATGTTCTGCGCCCCGCCGAGCAGTGCCGGGGTGACGTAGTAACCGAGCGACATGACGAACACCATCAAGCCACCGGAGGCCAGACCCGGCCGGCACAGCGGCAGGAACACCCGGAAGAAGTTGCTCCACGGACTCGCACCGCAAATCGAACCGGCCTGCAGAATCATCGGGTCGATGGCCTGCATGGTTGCCTGCAACGGCAGCACGATGAAGGGAATCATGATGTAGCTCATGCCGATCACCACGCCGGTGAGGTTGTGCACCATCTCCAGCGGCTGATCGATGATGCCCATCGCCATCAGAGCCTTGTTGATCACGCCGGACGCTTGCAGCAGCACCAGCCACGAATACGTGCGGGCGAGCAGGCTGGTCCACATCGACAGCAGCACGATGTTGAGAATCCAGCGACCCCAGCCGCGCGGCACCAGGGTGATCGCCCAGGCCAGCGGAAAGCCCAGCAACAGGCTGAACAGCGTTACCAGCCCGGCCACCGAGAAGGTGTTGAGCAGCACTCGGGCATACGCCGAGTTGGCGAACAGTTGTTCATAGTTGCCAAGGCCTGGCGTCGGTTCAAGCACGCCGCGCAACAGCAGACCAATCAACGGCGCGAGGAAAAACAGGCCGATGAACAGCAGCGCTGGGGCGAGGTTGCCGGCGCCGCGCCAGCGTTGTCTGAGGGACGGGGCTTGCTGCATCGCAACCGCCTGTGTTCCGTGGGCCGAACCGGCAGCGCCGGTGGCGCCCCCGGTGGCAGTGGAGGGACGGGGCGCGGTGGCCGCCATTTTCATTTGACCAGCCATTCGTTCCACCGTGTCGCGATGGCCTGGCCGTTTTTGGCCCAGTACGCGAAATCTAGAGTGATCTGATCCTTAGCGTAGGCAGTCGGCAGGTTGGGGGCCAGCGTCGAATCCAGACGCTCCACACTGTCGAGGTTGACCGGGGCGTAGGCGGTCAGGTTGGAGAAGTCGGCCTGGCCCTTGGCGCTGCTGGCGGCGGCCAGAAACTTCATCGCCGCGTCCTTGTTTTTCGAGCCTTTTGGAATCACCAGAATGTCGGCCATGACCAGGTTCTGTTTCCAGCTCACACCGACCGGTGCGCCGTCTTCTTGCAGGGCGTGAATGCGACCGTTCCAGAACTGGCCCATGCTCGCTTCACCGGAGGCCAGCAGTTGCTGCGACTGCGCGCCGCCGCCCCACCAGACGATGTCTTTCTTGATGGTGTCGAGTTTTTTGAAGGCGCGATCCAGATCCAGCGGGTAGAGCTTGTCGGCCGCCACGCCGTCGGCCAGCAGCGCCAGTTCGAGCACGCCAGGGCTTGGCCATTTGTACAGGGCGCGTTTGCCCGGGTAGGTTTTGGTGTCGAACAGGGCGCTCCAATCCTGCGGCTTGTTGGCGCCGAGTTTGCCCTCGTTGTAGCCGAGGACGAAGGAGAAGAAGAACGAGCCGACGCCGTAATCGCTGACGAAACGCGGGTCGATCTTGTCGCGCTGGATCACTTTGAAATCGAGGGGTTCGAGCAGGCCTTCAGCGGCGGCGCGCAGGGCGAAATCGGCTTCGACATCGACCACGTCCCACTGCACATTGCCGCTCTCGACCATGGCTTTGAGTTTGCCGTAGTCAGTCGGGCCATCCTGCACGACGGTGATGCCGCTGGCCTTGCTGAACGGATCGGCCCAGGCCTGTTTCTGCGCATCCTGGGTGCTTCCGCCCCAGCTGACGAAGTTCACGCTCTCGGCAGCCATTGCAGCCTGGCCGGTAACGCTGAGCAGTCCCGCAAAAAAGATCGCGGTTGCAGCTTTGTTCAACACCATTTTTACGCCCTCATTGTTGTGTTTTTGAGCGGGCTTGCGTTGTTGCCCGCCTGTCGGGAGCAGTAGATGGACGTTCGTTGGAATGTCCGGTCTATGGAATATCATATTATGGTATTCCAAACTTTGTGCAAGCACTTTGCCTTACCGGTTATCTGTTGATTATGGTTTTTTGGATGTGCTCGGCATGAGATGCAGGGCGCACTTCAGATCCAGCCCCTCACCCCAGCCCTCTCCCTTCGGGAGAGGGGGCCGATTGGAGGCTGTTCAAAACCTGAGTTCGGCTCGGTATCTCAGGTCGGCGTATAGCGACTAAACACCTCGGTCAGCTCCCTCTCCCTACGGGAGAGGGAGCCGATTGGAGGTTGTTCAAAATCTGAGTTCGACTCGGTATCTCAGGTCGGCGTATAGCGACTAAACACCTCGGTCGGCTCCCTCTCCCTCGGGGAGAGGGCTGGGGTGAGGGCAGCTTCACTCGGTAAACGGAATACTCTCAACCACTTCCAGGTCATACCCGGTCAGGCCAGCGTATTTCAAAGGAGGGCCCAGGTGACGCAGCTTGCCAACCCCAAGGTTCTGCAAAATCTGCGCCCCGGTCCCGACCTCCGAATAAATCCGCGATTGCGAACGACTGAACTGCCTCGGCGGCTGGGTCAACTGCGGCACCCGCTCCAGCAGCGCCTGCGACGACTCATGATTGGCCAGCACCACCACAACCCCATGCCCCTCAGCAGCGACCCGTTGCAACGCCGCCCAAAGCGTCCAGTTCGTCGGCCCGCTATATTCCGCGCCAACCAGATCCCGCAGTGGATCGATCACATGCACGCGCACCAGCGTCGGCTCTTCACGGCGCAGATCGCCCATGACCATCGCCATGTGCACGCCGCCCTCGATGCGATCCTCAAAAGTGATCAAGCGGAACGTGCCATGCACCGTCGGCAGCTCCCGTTCGCCGATGCGTTCAATGGTGTGTTCGGTACTCAGGCGATAGTGGATCAGGTCGGCGATGGTGCCGATCTTGATCCCGTGCTTGCGCGCAAACACTTCCAGATCCGGGCGACGGGCCATGGTGCCGTCGTCGTTCATCACCTCGACGATCACCGAGGCCGGCGTAAAACCGGCCAGACGCGCCAGGTCACAACCGGCCTCGGTGTGGCCGGCGCGGGTCAGCACGCCACCTTCCTTGGCGCGCAGCGGAAAGATATGGCCCGGCTGCACCAAGTCTTCAGCGCGGGCATTCGGCGCGACGGCGGCGGCCACGGTGCAAGCGCGATCTGCTGCGGAGATGCCGGTGGTCACGCCCACCGCTGCTTCAATCGATACGGTAAACGCGGTGCTGAACACGCTGCCATTGGCCGGGACCATTTGCTCCAGGCCCAAACGCTGGCAATGTTCGTCGGTCAGGGTCAGGCAGATCAGACCGCGCGCTTCGCGGGCCATGAAGCTGATCGCCTCGGGCGTGCAACGGTCGGCGGCCAGCAGCAGGTCGCCTTCGTTTTCGCGGTCTTCGTCATCGACCAGCAAGACCATTTTGCCGAGACGATAATCTTCGATGATTTCTTCGATGCTGTTGAAGGCCATGCTGGACTCTCAGGGTTCGTTGGAAATATATTGGTATACCATAATACAAAATCAACAAAGAGGTCACTATGAAGGCGTACTGGATTGCTCACGTGGATATAGCCGATGCCGATCATTACAGCCAATACACCCAGCGTGCGCCGGCAGCGTTCGCTGCGTTTGGCGCGAAGTTTCTGGCCAGAGGCGGGCGCAGCGAGGCGATGGAAGGCCGCCAGACGCCACAACGCAGCGTGGTGATCGAGTTCGAGAGCTATGAGAAGGCTGTGGCGTGCTACCACTCAGCGGCGTATCAGGAAGCGAAACGTTATCGCGAGGAATGGGCGAAGGCGGAAATTATCATCGTTGAAGGCATCGCCCCACTCTGAAGCCTAGGGTATTGATCGTTCCCACGCGGAGCGTGGGAACGATCAGAACGACCGCTTTCGCGAGCAGGCTCGCTCCCACAGGGGGATAGGCAATCTTCAGCGGATGAAGTGAATCTTGCCGCTATCGTCATTGCCCATGTAGATCCCATACACCCCAGCCTGGCGTTCTTCGATATAGCGCTCGAGAATCTGCCGGATCGCCGGGTAATAGATCTGTTCCCACGGAATCTCTTCCGGCGCGAAGAACTTGTAATCCATGGTCTCCGGCCCGTACTGCCCGGTGATCTCCAGTGCGATCGCACGGAAGATGATGTACACCTCGCTGATCTTCGGCACGCTGAAAATCGAGTACGGCGAGACGATTTCCGCGCGCACACCGCTTTCTTCCCAGACTTCGCGGATGGCCGCTTGCTCGGTGGTCTCGCCGCTCTCCATGAACCCGGCGGGCAGCGTCCAGGTGCCCGGGCGCGGTGGGATCGCGCGTTGGCACAAGAGGTATTTGCCGTCCTGCTCGATGATGCAGCCGGCAATGATCTTCGGATTGACGTAGTGGATGTAGCCGCAGCCGCGGCACATCAGGCGCTCGTGCGTATCGCCCGGCGGCACCTGCTGACCGAGGTCAGGGCCACCGCATTTCGGGCAATAGCTCGGGCTGAACATATCAGTGACCTATACGGGGTTCTTTCAGCGCGATGGGCAGGGTGATGTTCGGCGTGGCGCCGGTCTCTTCCTGTTTGCGCTTGAGGTAATCGAGCGCCACCGCAGCAGCGGCGCGAACGTGATCGACGCAGGCCTGATGCGCCGCCAGTGGATCGCCGCTCTTGATCGCCTCGACCATTTTTTCCATTTCGTGGTTACTCGCGCCGCGACGGTTTTCCTGAGACACCGAGGTCGCGCGCAGGTAGCTGATGCGCGCCTGCAACTGGCGCAGTTGAGTCGCCGCCACATGGTTGCCCGAACCTTCGAGCAGCACGTCGTAGAAACCCTGCACCGAGTCGATCACCTGCTGCAACTCGCCGTCCTTCAACGCCTTGCGGTTGTCGTCGAGGGCTTTTTCCAGGGCTTTGATGTCCTTGGCTTTAGCGCGCAGGGTGAACAACTGCACGATCAGGCCTTCAAGTACGCAGCGCAGCTCATAGATGTCGACCGCATCGGCGAGGGTGATGATCGCCACGCGCGGGCCTTTGGCATCGGCGAACTCGACCAGACCTTCGGATTCCAGGTGACGCAGGGCTTCACGCACCGACGTACGGCTTACACCGAGGCGATCGCACAGATCGCGCTCGACCAGACGATCGCCTGGCATGAGCTGGAAATTCATGATCGCGCTACGCAGTTTATCCAGCACGATTTCGCGCAGGGTAACGGGGTTGCGATTGACCTTGAAGCTGTCGTCGAGTGGCTGGCGTTTCATGGGGTCCGCTCTTTAAGTTGGCTGTCCATGCCAGACGGGCATCTAAACAGCCGAGGGGTTAACTGAGGCTTCGGCGTCGGCTTCGGCAAAGGCTTCACGGGCCAGCCGGAAACTGTCCACGGCTGCCGGAACGCCGCAATAAATGCCGACCTGAAGCAGAATTTCGCGTATTTGCTCACGACTCAGGCCGTTACGCAAGGCGCCACGCACATGCAGCTTGAGTTCATGTGGACGGTTAAGCGCCGAGATCATCGCCAGGTTGATCATGCTGCGCTCCTTGAGCGACAAACCTTCGCGACCCCAGACATGGCCCCAGCAGTATTCGGTGACCATTTCCTGCAGCGGGCGGGTGAAGTCGTCGGCGTTGTCGATCGAACGCTGAACGTAGGCTTCGCCGAGCACCTGAGTGCGGATCTTCAGGCCCTTCTCATACTTTTCGTTACTCATCATTCCTCCTGTGACCACGATCCCTTGTAGGAGTGAGCCTGCTCGCGATAGCGGTGGATCAGTCGACATCAATGTTGAATGTCAGTCCGCTATCGCGAGCAGGCTCACTCCTACAGGGGGATTTGTGTGAATCCGTCAGGCCAGAGTCGGCAACGGCCCGAGCTTGCCCTTGTGGTAAATCATCGGCGTCACCGGTTGCGCGGGCAGGATCAGATTCTTCACCGCGCCAACGATAATCGCGTGATCACCACCGTCGTACTCACGCCACAACTCGCACTCGATGATCGCCGTCGCTTTGGCCAGAATCGGGTTACCGAGTTCGCTCAAATGCCACGCGATGTCCTTGGCCTTGTCCTTGCCTTTACCGGCAAAAGCATAGGCCTCAGCCGTCTGGTCAGCCGACAGCAAATGGATCGCAAATTTCTTGCTGTCACGCAACACCGGGTAAGTGTCGGAAGCATAGTTGGGACAGAACAACACCAGCGCCGGGTCAATCGACAGCGCGCTAAAAGCGCTGGCGGTGATGCCGACGATCCCACCCTCAGGGTCGAGGGTGGTGACCACCGTGACGCCGGACGGGAACGAGCTCATGACGTCTTTGTAAATGCCGGGTTCGATCATTTCGCAAGACTCCTAGCGCATCACAAACGGATCAGGCATCGGTGCCTGGGAGAGGTTGATCCACACCGTTTTCAGTTCGGTGTAGGCCAGCACCGAATCGATGCCGCTTTCGCGTCCATAGCCACTGTTCTTGAAGCCGCCGATCGGCGCCATCGCTGACACCGCGCGGTAAGTGTTGACCCAGATAATCCCGGAGCGAACATCGCGAGCGAGGCGATGGGCCCGGCCGAGATCGCGGGTCCAGATGCCGGCGGCGAGGCCGAACTGCGAGTCGTTGGCGATCGCCAGTGCTTCGGCTTCATCTTTAAAGCGGATCACCGACGCCACCGGGCCGAAGACTTCTTCCTGCATGATCTTCATCGAATTGCGGTCGCATTCGAACAGCGTCGGCTCGTAGAACCAGCCTTCGCCGAGATCGGTCGGACGCTTGCCGCCAGTGCGCAAACGCGCGCCTTCAGCGATGGCGTCGGCGACCAGACCTTCGACCACCGCCAATTGCTGCGCGGTGGCCATCGGGCCCATTTCACTGTGGTCTTCCTGCGGGTTGCCGATGCGAATGCGCTGGGCGCGTTCGACCAGTCGGCTGACGAATTCGTCGTAGATCTCGTCCTGCACCAACAGCCGCGAACCCGACACGCAGCTCTGCCCGGAGGCCGCGTAGATCCCGGCGATCGCGCCGTTGATCGCGCTGTCCAGATCGGCGTCGGCGAAGATGATGTTCGGCGACTTGCCGCCCAGTTCCAGCGACAGCTTGGCGAAGTTCTCGGCGCTGCTGCGCACCACATGCCGCGCTGTCGCCGCGCCGCCGGTGAAGGCAATCTTGCGGATCAGCGGATGGCGGGTGAGGGCGGCGCCAGTGCTCGGGCCGTAACCGGTGACGACGTTGACCACGCCCGGCGGAATGCCGGCTTCGAGGGCCAGTCGCGCCAGTTCAAGAATGGTTGCGGACGCGTGCTCGGAAGGCTTGATCACAATCGTGTTGCCAGCGGCGAGGGCCGGGGCGAGTTTGATTGCGGTCAGGTACAGCGGGCTGTTCCACGGAATGATCGCGGCGACCACGCCCATTGCTTCGTGCACGGTGTAGGCGAACAGGTCGGGCTTATCCAGCGGCAGCGTGCCGCCTTCGAGCTTGTCGGCCAGGCCGGCGGTGTAGTGGAAAAACTCCGGCAGATAGCTGACCTGGCCACGGGTTTCGCGGATCAGTTTGCCGTTGTCGCGGCTTTCCAGTTGCGCCAGTTGTTCTTTATTTTCGGCGATCAAGTCGCCGAGACGGCGCAGCAATTTGCCGCGTGCGGTGGCAGTCAGGCCGCGCCATGCCGGGCTGTCGAAAGCGGTCTGTGCCGATTGCACGGCGCGTTCGACGTCCGCCTCATCAGCGTCGGGCAACTCCGCCCAGGCTTGCGCCGTGGCCGGGTTGAGGCTTTCGAAGGTCTTGCCGGAGAGGGCGTCGACCCATTCTCCGCCGATGCACATCTGGAAGCGTGCGAGTGTCATGCAACGATCCCCTTTATATGGTTTTGTCGGGAGTGTGCGAATTCGAGAAATTCCAGCAGCGTCTGGTTGACCAAGCGCGGCGACTCTACCGGCATCATATGCCGTTGCTCAGGCAGCACGGCAACCTTCGCACCGGGGATGCGTCGGGCCAGTTGCTCGGCCATTTCCGGGGTCGAACCCGGATCGAGTTCGCCAGTGGCAATCAGCGTCGGCGCCTGAATGCTGCCCAGGTCGTCGGCGCGGTACATGTCTTGGGTAGCGAACAATTCATAAGTGGTCAGGTAACCCTGCGGATCATTACCGGCCAGGGTCTGGCGGATCGCAGCGATCTGCGCCGGGTTGGCCGCCTGATACTCGCGGCTGAACCAGCGCGACAACGCCGCTTCGGCATTGGCGTCCGGGCCATGTTCGGCGGCTTGCGCGGTACGGGCGATGACGCCAGCACGCTGTTCTTCGCTGCGGTTGAACACGCTGTTCAACACCACCAGGCTTTGCAGGCGCTCCGGGTAATGCAGGGCAAAGGCCCGCGCGACCAGACCGCCCATGGAGAAACCGATCACCGCTGCCTGCGGCAGATTGAGGTGATCGAGCAGCTCCAGCAACTGATCGGCGTAACCGAGCAGGTTGGTGCCGCTGGCTGGTCGCGGGCTGGCGCCATGGCCGAGCATGTCGTAGGCGATCACTTGGTACTGGCTGGACAGACCGACGATCTGCCCGCCCCACATTTCTTTGTTCAGGCCCACGCCGTGGATCAAAACCACGGGCTGGCCTTGGCCGGTCGCCAGGTAACTGGTGCCAGCCGGGGTGAGTTCAGCGGTGAGCCGAATCATGGAGCGCTCCTGCAATGCCTTTTTATTGTGATTACTGGGCTTTTTCGGCGGCCAGTTCTTCCAGATCGATGTAGCGATTACCAATGCGCGGGTGCAGACGGCCACCGTCAGCGCAACCCAGCACGACAACGATTTCGTCGGCACGCGGTGCGTCTTCGATCTGCATTTCCAGAGTGATGTAGTGCGAACGCTGACCTTCGTCGTCCTTGTGCATCATCGGGATCTGGATCGAAGTGCCCGGGCCGCCGCGCTTGTTGGTGAAGCTCAGGTAGCTCTTGGCGTTGACCGCTTCGCGGTAGTGATTGCCGAAGCGCAGGGTGTGGATCACGGCGGAGGCGTGCTCGATCTCGCCGTCAGCGCCGACCACAGCGGCTTTGCCGTAGGCCTCGATTTTTTCCGCACCGCCGATGATGCCGACCAGACGTTCAACCATCAGCGCGCCGAGGTCGGAGCAGTTGGCACGGATCTGCGGCTTGAGGTCTTCGACGAAACCGTTGCCCACCCAAGGGTTTTTCATCACCACGGCGAGACCAACCATGGTCACCGGCTTGTCAGTGGCTTTGCCGCCTTCGATAAAGGTTTCTTCGACATAGCTGACGATCTTGCGAATTTCGAAACTCATGAGCTGCTCCGTTGGGGGATTAAGAGTGTCTGTGCGTCTGATGGTATACCATAATACCGATCGTGCAAGTCCCTCCGGTAACTTTTGCCGCATCACCCCGGCGAATGGTCATGTATTCAAATCCCAAAGCCCCCACAACTCCCTGTAGGAGTGAGCCTGCTCGCGATAGCGGTGTGTCAGCTGAGCAATTGCTAACTGATACACCGCTATCGCGAGCAGGCTCACTCCTACAGGGGGGAATCCGTCGGCAATGCGGTTAACAAAAGATAACGTGGCGCCGATTGTCAGACGTTTCGAAAGCCCGATAGGATGAGCCAGCTTCCGAAGTGGCTCTGGATTGCGGGTTTCAGGACTATGCTTCTGACCAGCCATCAGCGGAGCACACTTGCGGCGCCCTTGAAGGCCAATGGCCTAACAATAATAAATAGGGGAAGGTCTATGAGTCGTTGCCGCCCGCCGGCGTTACGCAACACCGCGTTGCTGGCCACAGCACTCTCCATGCTGGGCTTGGCCACGTTATCGGCACCTGTGATTGCCGCCGAGGCGCCGGCCGATGTGGTCTATGCCACTGAATCCGCCAAAGCCGCGAAAAGCCTGATACTCGATGTCGTCCACGCTGGCGCACGCCTGGTCGCGGTCGGCGATCGCGGGCACATTCTCTATTCCGATGACCAGGGCAAGACCTGGACCCAGGCCAAGGTGCCGAGCCGGCAACTGCTGACCGCTGTGTACTTTGTCGACGACCAGCACGGCTGGGCGGTCGGGCACGACGCGCAAATCCTCGCCAGCGCAGACGGCGGTCTGACCTGGACCAAGCAATTCGAAGACCTCAAACGCGAATCGCCGCTGCTCGACGTCTGGTTCAAGGACGTCAACAGCGGCCTCGCCGTGGGCGCGTACGGTGCACTGCTGGAAACCACCGACGGCGGCAAAAACTGGGAAGACGTCAGTGACCGCCTCGACAACGAAGATCAATTCCACCTCAACGCCATCGCGGCGGTGAAGGACGCTGGGCTGTTCATCGTCGGCGAGTCGGGCAGCATGTTTCGCTCCGCCGATGACGGCCAGACCTGGGAAAAACTCGAAGGCCCGTACGAAGGTTCGCTGTTCGGTGTGATCGGGACCGCGCAACCGCAGACCCTGCTGGCTTATGGCTTGCGCGGCAACCTTTATCGCTCGACGGATTTCGGCAGCACCTGGGAGCAGGTCGAGCTGAAAGCCGCGCGCGGATCGCTGGAATTCGGCTTGTCCGGCGCGACCCTGCTCGAAGATGGCTCGATCGTGATCGTTGGCAACGGCGGTTCGGTGATCAGCAGCAGCGACAACGGCGAGACCTTCAGCGTGTTCAACCGTCCGGATCGTATTTCCTTGTCGTCGGTCACCGCTGCCGGCGACGGCAATCTGATTCTGAGCGGGCAGGGTGGCGTTCACACCACGCTGCCAAACGGTGCCGAGATCAATAATAAGAAGGCGGGGCTATGACTTCCTTGATCACTCCTCAGCAGGACAAGGCGACGTTTCTTGAGCGCCTGATCTTCAACAACCGTCCGGCAGTGATCCTTATCTGCCTGGTAGTGAGTATTTTCCTGTTCTGGCAGGCCACGCTGATCCGGCCGTCGACCAGTTTCGAAAAAATGATCCCGCTCAAGCATCCGTTCATCGAGAAGATGATGGAGCACCGCAACGATCTGGCGAACCTGGGCAACACCGTGCGCATTTCGGTGGAGGCCAAGGACGGCGACATCTTCTCCAAGGAGTACATGGAGACTCTGCGCCAGATCAACGACGAGGTGTTCTACATCTCCGGCGTCGACCGTTCTGGCCTGAAGTCGCTGTGGAGCCCGAGCGTACGCTGGACCGAAGTGACCGAAGAGGGTTTCGCCGGCGGTGAAGTGATCCCGCAGAGCTACAACGGCTCGCAAGACAGTCTCGATCTGCTGCGCAATAACGTGCTCAAGTCCGGTCAGGTCGGGCGGCTGGTGGCCAACGACTTCAAGTCGAGCATTGTCGACATCCCGCTGCTGGAGTCCTACCCGGACCCGGAAGACCAGGGCAAGTTGCTTGCGCTGGACTACCGCAAGTTCTCCCATGAACTCGAAGACAAGATCCGCAACAAGTTCGAAGCGCAGAATCCCAACGTCAAGATCCACATCGTCGGTTTCGCCAAGAAGGTCGGCGACCTGATCGACGGTCTGGTGATGGTCGTGCTGTTCTTCGGCATCGCGTTTGTCATCACCCTGATTCTGCTGTTGTGGTTCACCAACTGCGTACGCAGCACCATCGCGGTGTTGAGTACGACGCTGGTGGCGGTGGTCTGGCAGCTCGGCTTGATGCACTTCTTCGGTTTCGGGCTTGATCCGTATTCGATGCTGGTGCCATTCCTGATTTTCGCCATCGGTATTTCCCACGGCGTGCAGAAGATCAACGGTATCGCCCTGCAATCCAGCGAGGCCGACAACGCCCTTACCGCGGCGCGACGTACCTTCCGCCAACTGTTCCTGCCGGGGATGATCGCGATTCTTGCGGATGCGGTGGGCTTCATCACGCTGCTGATCATCGACATCGGCGTGATCCGTGAACTGGCCATTGGTGCGTCGATCGGCGTCGCAGTGATCGTGTTCACCAACCTGATTCTGCTGCCGGTCGCCATCTCCTATGTCGGCATCAGTAAACGCGCGATTGCCAGGAGCAAGAAGGACGCCAACCGCGAACACCCGTTCTGGCGCCTGCTGTCGAACTTCGCCAATCCGAAAGTCGCACGCGTCTCTGTGGTGCTGGCGCTGATCGCCTTCGGCGGCGGCCTCTGGTACAGCCAGAACCTGAAAATCGGCGACCTCGACCAGGGCGCGCCGGAACTGCGTCCGGACTCGCGCTACAACAAGGACAACAACTTCATCATCAACAACTACTCGACCAGTTCCGACGTGCTGGTGGTGATGGTCAAGACCAAGGCTGAAGGTTGCTCGCGTTATGAGGCCATGGCGCCGATCGATGAGCTGATGTGGAAGATGCAGAACACCGAGGGCGTGCAGTCGGCGATATCGCTGGTGACCGTGTCCAAGCAGATGATCAAAGGCATGAACGAGGGCAACCTGAAATGGGAAACCCTGTCACGCAACCCGGACGTGCTGAACAACTCGATTGCCCGCGCCGACGGTCTGTACAACAACAGTTGCTCGCTGGCGCCGGTGCTGGTGTTCCTCAACGATCACAAGGCTGAAACCCTCGATCGTGCGGTACACGCGGTGCAGGAATTCGCCAAGGACAACAACAAGGACGGTCTGGAATTCATCCTCGCCGCCGGTAATGCCGGGATCGAAGCGGCCACCAACGAAGTCATCAAGCAGGCTGAGCTGACCATCCTGATTCTGGTGTACATCTGCGTGGCAGTGATGTGCATGATCACCTTCCGTTCCTGGGCGGCGACGCTGTGCATCGTCCTGCCGCTGGTGCTGACCTCGGTACTCGGCAACGCGCTGATGGCGTTCATGGGCATCGGCGTGAAAGTCGCGACCTTGCCGGTGGTGGCGCTGGGTGTGGGGATCGGTGTCGACTACGGCATCTACATCTACAGCCGACTGGAGAGTTTCCTGCGTGCAGGGCTGCCGTTGCAGGAAGCCTATTACCAGACGCTGAAATCCACCGGTAAAGCCGTGCTGTTCACCGGTCTGTGCCTGGCGATCGGTGTGTGCACCTGGATCTTCTCGGCGATCAAGTTCCAGGCCGACATGGGCCTGATGCTGACCTTCATGTTGCTGTGGAACATGTTCGGTGCGCTGTGGCTGTTGCCGGCACTGGCGAAGTTCCTGATCAAGCCTGAGAAACTGGCGGGGCAGAAGGGGAATTCGCTGTTTGCGCATTGATCTGAAAGGCTGAAACGACAAAGCCGCAACCTTAGGGTTGCGGCTTTTTTTGTGGCTCAAGATCAACAGCCCCTCACCCTAGCCCTCTCCCGGAGGGAGAGGGGACTGACCGAGGTGTGCGGCTTGATACATCGACCTGAAATACCGAGTTGATTATGGATTTAAAGCAAATCATTCGATCTGAGATACCGAGTTGATTATGGATTTAAAGCAAATCATTCGATCTGAGATAACAAGTCGATTATGGATTCACTGCAAATTGTTCAAGTCGGTGTAGTTCTTAAATATCCCCCGGTCGGTTCCCTCTACCTCTGGGAGAGGGCTAGGGTGAGGGTAAGCGGTCTCCAGCCTTAGGAGAGTTCAGCGCCAAGCACAACACTCAAAGCACTACGCGCATCATCCAGCTGCACCAACGTCGCATGCCGAGCACCAAGGGCATCACGGTTCTCAATGGCGGTAAGAATCGCCTTATGCCTCGGCAACGCCAATTCATGCAGATTCGGCCGCTGATTCGAATGCTTCAACGCCTCGGCAATCGCCACCGACAACATATTGCACAGGTTCGCCAACAAGTCGTTGTGTGTCGCATCGGCAATCCGGCTATGGAAATCAAGATCCGGCTGCAACAACGCTTCCGGTGTCGGCGCCGCTTCCATGCGCTGATACGCCTCGCCAATCGCGGCAATATCCGCCTCGGTCGCATGTTGAGCGGCGAGAGCGGCAGCCGCCGGTTCGATAATGCTGCGCACACTGGTCAGCACATTGAAAAACTCATTCTGTGGGCTGCTTTGCATCAGCCAGTGCAGCACGTCCGGGTCGAGCATGTGCCATTCGCGCCGCGCCTTGACCACCGTGCCAACCCGAGGCTTGGAATACACCAGCCCCTTGGCCACCAGCACCCGCGTGGCTTCGCGTAACACCGGCCGGCTGACCGCGTACTCCTCGCAGAGCAGGGCTTCGGCGGGCAGTTTGTCGTCGGGCAAGAAGCGTCCGGAGACGATCTGCATGCCCAGTTCCTGGACGATGCGCGAATGCATGCTTTTGCGGTCGGAAGGTTTGCGGTAATCCATGGGGAGTGGCGCGATCCTGAGCGATGGAGATGCCGCGCATCATAGCAGGCACGGCGCAATCTTGAGGGAGTACACAAAACCAAATGTAGGAGTGAGCCTGCTCGCGATAGCGGTGTGCCAGATGAACAGTTGCTAACTGACACACCGCTATCGCGAGCAGGCTCACTCCTACAGGGGAATGCATTCCAATGCAGGCTATGATGCTGGGCTGTTAATGGGAATGGCGGGGGACTTCAGCGCCTCGGCAACCTACCAGGAAGTCGAAGTCACAGCCCTGATCCGCCTGCAGCACATGGTCGATGTACAACTGACGATAGCCGCCCACCAACAACTGCTGCGGCGGCTGCAGATCGGCCATGCGTGCCGCCAGTTCGGCATCCGGAATATCCAGGTGCAGACGCCCGGTGGCGCAATCCAGCTCGATCCAGTCGCCTTCCTGCACCGTCGCCAAAGGCCCGCCGGCCGCCGCTTCCGGCGCCACGTGCAAAACCACGGTGCCATACGCCGTGCCGCTCATCCGCGCATCAGAAATGCGCACCATGTCGGTCACACCCTGCGCCAACAGCTTGGCCGGCAAGCCCATGTTGCCGACTTCGGCCATGCCCGGATAACCCTTCGGCCCGCAGTTCTTCATCACCAGAATCGAATCCTTATCGACATCCAGTTCCGGATCGTTGATCCGCGCCTTGTACATGTCGAAGTTTTCAAACACCACCGCGCGGCCGCGATGCTGCATCAGTTCAGGGGTTGCAGCGGACGGCTTGAGTACCGCACCGAGCGGCGCCAGATTGCCGCGCAATACGCAAATCCCGCCGTCAGCACGGATCGGATTGTCGAGCGTGCGGATCACCTCGTCCTCGCCATAGATCGGCGCATCTTTGGTGTTCTCGCCGATCGACTTGCCGTTCACCGTCAGTGCATTCGGGTTAGGGATCAGATTGGCTTCACCGAGACGCCGCAGCACTGCCGGCAAACCACCGGCGTAATAGAACTCTTCCATCAGGAAGCGCCCCGACGGCTGCAGATCAACGATGGTCGGCATGCCACGACCGATACGGGTCCAGTCGTCCAGATCCAGTTCAACACCGATGCGTCCAGCGATAGCTTTCAAGTGAATCACCGCGTTGGTCGAACCGCCGATAGCTGCGTTCACACGAATAGCGTTTTCGAAAGCTTCCTTGGTGAGGATCTTCGACAGTTTCAAGTCTTCGCGAACCATCTCCACTGCACGCATACCGGACATGTGCGCCAACACATAACGTCGCGCATCCACCGCCGGGATCGCTGCGTTGTGCGGCAGGGAAGTGCCCAGTGCTTCAGCCATGCAGGCCATGGTCGACGCCGTGCCCATGGTGTTGCAAGTGCCTGCCGAACGCGACATGCCACCCTCGGCCGCAAGGAAATCGTCAATCGTGATGGTGCCGGCCTTGACCTGCTCGCTGAGCTGCCAGACCACCGTGCCGGAACCGATGTCCTTGCCTTTGTGCTTGCCGTTCAACATCGGCCCGCCGGTGACGACGATCGCCGGCACATCGCAACTCGCCGCGCCCATCAGCAGCGCTGGAGTGGTTTTGTCGCAACCCGTCAGCAGCACCACGCCGTCGATCGGGTTGCCGCGAATGGCCTCTTCAACGTCCATGCTCGCCAGGTTGCGAGTGAGCATGGCGGTCGGGCGCAGATTCGATTCGCCGTTGGAGAACACCGGGAATTCCACTGGAAAACCACCGGCCTCGATCACCCCGCGTTTGACGTGCTCCGCGATCTGGCGGAAGTGCGCGTTGCACGGGGTCAGTTCCGACCAGGTGTTGCAGATGCCGATGATCGGCTTGCCATGGAACTGGTGGTCGGCGATGCCCTGATTCTTCATCCAGCTGCGGTACATGAAGCCGTTCTTGTCGGCCGTGCCAAACCATTGGGCGGAGCGCAGGGTGGGTTTCTTATCAGACATGATCGATTCTCTTATTGTATGACTATAGTGTTCCAGCTACGGCCTAATCTAAGCGCAAAATCCTAGGTTTGGAAGTGTTGTTGGTGAATTAGTAATACTATATAGTCGTTTTCGACGGAGGGATGGCCCTGACGGTTTTCCGTGAGAGGCGTCCCCCGAGGTTCTATAAAAACAACAATCGGAGACCGATCTCATGAGCCAGGAACTACGGCTAATCCGGCGCATTACGCTGAAACTGATTCCCTTCCTGATCCTGCTGTACCTGATCGCCTATGTGGATCGCTCCGCCGTCGGCTTCGCCAAGCTGCACATGGGCGCCGACATCGGTATCGGCGACGCCGCCTACGGCCTCGGCGCCGGGCTGTTCTTCATTGGCTACTTCCTTCTCGAAATCCCCAGCAACCTGATGCTCGAACGCTTCGGCGCACGGCGCTGGTTTGCGCGGATCATGATCACCTGGGGCGCGATCACCATCGGCATGGCCTTCGTTCAGGGCCCGCACAGTTTCTACGTGATGCGCTTTCTGCTCGGCGCGGCCGAGGCGGGGTTCTTCCCCGGCGTTCTCTACTACATCACCCAATGGTTCCCGGTGCGCCATCGCGGCAAGATCCTTGGCCTGTTCATCCTCTCCCAGCCGATCGCGATGATGATCACCGGCCCGGTGTCCGGCGGTTTGCTCGGCATGGACGGCGTCCTTGGCCTGCATGGCTGGCAGTGGCTGTTCATCGTCATCGGCACCCCGGCGATCCTCCTGACCTGGCCAGTGCTGCGCTGGTTGCCTGACGGTCCGCAACAAGTGAAATGGATGGATCAAGCCGAGAAAGACTGGCTGACCGGTGAGCTGAAAAAGGATCTGCAGGAGTACGGCCAGACCCGCCACGGCAACCCGCTGCATGCGCTGAAAGACAAACGTGTGTTGTTGCTGGCGCTGTTTTATCTGCCGGTGACGTTGAGCATTTATGGCCTCGGTCTGTGGCTGCCGACGCTGATCAAACAGTTTGGCGGCAGCGATCTGGTCACCGGTTTCGTGTCGTCGGTGCCGTATATCTTCGGGATCATCGGCTTGCTCATCATCCCGCGCAGTTCCGATCGTTTGAATGATCGTTACGGGCATCTGGCTGTTCTTTATGTGCTGGGCGCGATTGGCCTGTTCCTGAGTGCGTGGCTGTCGCTGCCCGTGGCGCAATTGGCGGCGTTGTGTCTGGTGGCGTTTGCGCTGTTTTCCTGCACGGCGGTGTTCTGGACCTTGCCGGGGCGCTTCTTTGCCGGCGCGAGTGCGGCGGCGGGGATCGCGTTGATCAACTCGGTAGGGAACCTGGGCGGGTACATCGGGCCGTTCGTGATCGGGGCGTTGAAGGAGTACACCGGCAATTTGGCTTCGGGATTGTATTTCCTCTCTGGAGTGATGGTGTTCGGTTTGATCCTGACGGGCGTGGTTTACCGCGTGCTGGAACGCAAACACGTCCTGCCAGTCGACCAATTCGCCGCCAGCGCCCGTGGCGCTACCCGAACCTAACTGACCAAAACCGGCCCCTGTAGGAGTGAGCCTGCTCGCGATAGCGGTGTATCAGCAAAAAAAATGTCGACTGACACACCGCTATCGCGAGCAGGCTCACTCCTACAAAGGGCGGCGGTGTTTCGAATAACACAGGAGAAAATCATGCATCTGGTTCAATTCGAATTAAGCAACCGCGAACGCCGCGTCGGCGTGGTCGACAACGATCTGGTGCGCGAAGTGCTAGACGCGCGCAGCGTGCGCGATCTGGCGCTCGCCGCCATCGAAGCCGGCAACACCCTGGAACAGCAAGTGCAGACCCTCGGCCTCGGCATCAGCCACGACTACGCCGAACTGCTCGCGCAACTGCGCATCCTGCCGCCCCTCGATCACCCGGACCCGGCGCACATGCTGGTCAGCGGTACTGGCCTGACTCACCTGGGCAGCGCCTCGGCCCGCGACAAGATGCACCAGCAGGCCGGCGACGAAGCGACGATGACCGACACCATGCGCATCTTCAAATGGGGTGTGGAGGGCGGCAAACCGGCGGCGGGGCAGGCCGGTGTGCAACCAGAATGGTTCTACAAGGGCGACGGCAGTATCGTCGTTCGCCCGGGCCAGCCGTTCCCGGTGCCGCCGTTTGCTGAAGACGCTGGCGAAGAACCAGAGATGGCCGGCCTCTACCTCATTGGCAACGACGGCAAGCCTTATCGCCTGGGTTTTGCGGTGGGCAACGAGTTCTCCGATCACATCATGGAGCGCAAGAATTACCTGTACCTCGCGCACTCGAAATTGCGCAGTTGCAGTTACGGCCCGGAACTTCGCACCGGTGAACTGCCTCAACATCTGGCAGGCACCAGTCGCATCCTGCGTGACGGTGAAGTGCTCTGGCAGAACGAGTTTCTCAGCGGCGAGGCGAACATGTGCCACAGCCTCGCCAACCTCGAATACCACCATTTCAAGTACAGCCAGTTCCTGCGTCCGGGGGATGTGCACATTCACTTCTTCGGCACCGCGACCCTGTCGTTCGCCGATGGCATCCGCACCCAGCCGGGCGACGTCTTCGAAATCAGCCAGGCCGAATTCGGCGCCCCGCTGGTCAACGGCATTGTCCCGGTTCCAGCGGCATTTGAACCGGACAGCATCGGAACCCTTTAAGGAGATCCCATGACTCAGATTCTCGGTCACAACTACATTGGTGGTCAGCGCAGCGCCGCTGGCGACGTCAAACTGCACTCCGTCGATGCGACGACGGGCGAACAGTTGCCGCACGATTTCATTCAGGCCACGGTTGAGGAAGTCGACGCAGCGGCCAAAGCTGCCGCTGCCGCGTACCCGGCTTATCGCAGCCTCAGCGCCGAACGCCGCGCGCAGTTTCTCGACGCAATTGCCGATGAACTGGATGCCCTCGGTGATGATTTCGTCGCCGTGGTCTGCCGCGAAACGGCGTTGCCCGCCGGACGCATTCAGGGCGAACGCGGACGCACCAGCGGGCAGATGCGTCTGTTCGCCAAGGTTCTGCGTCGGGGGGATTTCTACGGTGCGCGGATTGATCTGCCGTTGCCGGATCGCCAGCCATTGCCACGTCCTGATCTGCGCCAATACCGCATCGGCCTCGGTCCTGTTGCGGTGTTCGGCGCAAGCAACTTTCCACTGGCGTTTTCCACGGCCGGCGGCGATACCGCGTCGGCGCTGGCCGCCGGTTGCCCGGTGGTGTTCAAGGCCCACAGCGGTCACATGGCTACAGCAGAACTGGTCGCCGATGCGCTGATCCGCGCAGCCGAAAAAACCGCGATGCCTGCCGGTGTGTTCAACATGATCTACGGCGGTGGCGTCGGTGAATGGCTGGTCAAGCACCCGGCGATTCAGGCGGTCGGTTTCACCGGTTCGCTCAAGGGTGGACGCGCACTGTGCGACATGGCCGCTGCGCGCCCGCAACCGATCCCGGTGTTTGCCGAGATGTCGAGCATCAACCCGGTGATCGTCCTGCCGCAGGCCCTTGCCGAGCGTTCGGTAACCGTTGCTCGTGACCTGACCGCTTCGGTGGTGCAGGGCTGCGGTCAGTTCTGCACCAATCCGGGCCTGGTCATCGGCATCCGCTCGCCAGAGTTCAGCGCGTTCGTGCAGCAGGTTGCGGGTTTGATCGGCGATCAACCGGCACAAACCATGCTCAACGCCGGCACCCTCGGCAGTTATGGCAAAGGTTTGCAGAAGCTGTTGGCGCATCCCGGCATCGAGCATCTGGCCGGCAATCCGCAGCAGGGCAATCAGGCACAGCCTCAATTGTTCAAGGCCGATGCGAGCCTGTTGATCGATGGCGATGAAGTGCTGCAGGAAGAAGTGTTCGGCCCGACCACGGTGATTGTCGAAGTGGCGGACAAGGCGCAACTCAGCGCTGCGCTGCATGGCCTGCACGGGCAACTGACCGCGACGATCATTGGCGAGCAAGCGGACTTTGAACGTTTCCCTGAGCTGACGCCGTTGCTGGAACAGAAGGTCGGGCGGATCCTGCTTAACGGTTATCCGACGGGTGTCGAGGTGTGTGATTCGATGGTGCATGGCGGGCCGTATCCGGCGACGTCCGATGCCCGTGGTACTTCGGTCGGTACGCTGGCCATCGACCGTTTCCTGCGTCCGGTGTGCTTCCAGAATTACCCGGACAGCTTGCTGCCCGAGCCGCTGAAGAACGCCAACCCGCTGCGCATCCAGCGCCTCGTCGACGGCAAGCCCTCACGCGACGCCCTCTGACACGCTGCCCCTGTAGGACGTGCCGACGCGGGCGATCTTTTGATCTTGATCTTAAAAAACAAAAACAAAAGATCGCAGCCTTCGGCAGCTCCTACTCGGGGAGTCGAGCGCCATGAGCTATCATTGGCCCTTTCCCCCCTAGAAAGACTGTTTGCCATGACTGCCCAAACCCTTCTCAACGCCCTCGAACACTGCGGCATGGTCGAAATCGACGGCCTGCACGCCTTCGAATTCGCCCTCGATGAAGACGATAACCTGCACATCGAATGCATCGATGGCCGAGCGGCCAAGCATTGGGAATTCACTCCGGCTCAGGTTGCAGCAGCAACATTTGATGACTCCCTGCAAAGCTGGCTGATCGTCGGTTATTTCAATGAAACCAAAGCGATCGGCGAACACCGCCTGGTCTGCCACGGTGACGTAATCAGCAGCAGCGACGATGAGGAAGAATCTGATGAAAATGCGTAAATTCTGGCCGCTGCTGATGGCCGGCAGCGTCGGTGCCATGGGGCTTTCCAGCGCATCCGCCGAGAACTTCCAGCTGCTGGTCGGTTCCTACACCGCCAACACCAGCCAGGGCCTCTATCGAATGAACTTCGACAGCGCCACCGGCCAGATCGCCGCCAAACCGCTGCAAGTGGTGAAGAGCGAAAACCCGTCCTGGCTGACCCTGTCCAAAGACCAGCATCGCTTGTTCGTGGTTAATGAAAACGGCCCCGGCCAGAAAGACCCGGTCGGGCGTGTCAGCAGCTATTCGATCGACCCGAAGACTCACGCCCTGAGCCTGATCAATCAGGTGCAGAGCCTGGGCAACGAGCCGACTCATTCGAGCCTCAGCGGTGACGCCAGCCACTTGTTCGTCAGCAACTATTCGGTGGTGGAAGATCCGGGTGGAACGCTGGCGGTTTTGCCGGTCGGTGCCGACGGCAAACTCAAACCTGTCGTGCAGATGAGCGCGCACCCGGCGAGCCGGGTCAACCCGGAGCGCCAGGCCTCCAATCATGTCCATTCGACGGTCTCTTCGCCGGACGGACGCTACGTGTTCTCCAATGACTTGGGCGCAGACAAAGTCTTCATCTACCAATTCGATCCCAAGGCCAACCCGGAGCTGCCGCTGACCCCAGCGAAAACCGCATCCGTGGCATTGCCTGCCGGCAGCGGCCCGCGTCATCTGCTGTTCAGTGCTGACGGTAAACACGCCTGGCTGACCATGGAAATGAGCGCGCAGGTCGCTGTGTTCGACTACCACGACGGCGTGCTGACCCAGACGCAACTGGTCGATCTGGCCGCCGGCCAGCCGGCTTCGGACAAGGCTGCGGCGGCGCTGCACGCCTCGGCAGATGGCAAGTTCCTCTACGTCAGCAACCGTGGCACCGCCAATCAACTGCTGGTCTTTGCGATTGATCCGGTGAGTGGCCAGCTCAAAGAACTGCAAAAGCGCTCGGTGGAAGGTGATCACCCGCGCGAGTTCAGCCTTGATCCGAGCGGTAAGTTCCTGCTGATTGCCAACCAGAAGAGCAACGAAATTGTCGTCGTCGAGCGCGATGGCAAGACCGGTCTGCTCGGCAAAACCGTGCAGAAACTGCCGATGGACGCGCCGAGCGACCTCAAGTTTCTAGTGCGACAATAAGCCACAGGCCCCGGTTTACGGGGCCTGCCTCTTTGTATTAATCGCGCTGATATCCGGTAATGCTACAAAGCATTTCAAGCGATCAATCCTCGAGCGTTAAGTTTGCTTCACGGCCCAACCGGGCAAACAAGCCAACCGAACACGAGGGTTACCGCCATGAACTTCAATCTCTTCTCCGTGATTGCCGCTTCCGCCATCTCCGCTACCGTTGTACTGCCAGCCAGTGCCAACGTTGAAATCAGCAGCAAAAAATCCCACACCCAGAGCTACACCCAGAAATACCTGCAACAGAGCGCCAACTTCTACGCCGCCCTGGATCACAAAGCCCAACACTGAAATGCCCGCTTCGAACAACTCCCTGTAGGAGCTGCCGAAGGCTGCGATCTTGATCTTGCCCTTGGGATCGTTCCCACGCTCCGCGTGGGAACGCAGCCCGTGACGCTCCGCGTCACTGGACGCAGAGCGTCCCAAGAGGCATTCCCACGCTGAGCATGGGAACGATCAGATCGCAGCCTTCGGCAGCTCCTACACGTGTGCGCGTGTTTTTCGCGACCTGATAGGTTTTTTCAAACCTGCAAATAGACTGGCTAAATAATCAACGAAGCTGATGTTTACTATGGCAAACCCTGAGTGGTTGCCACGGCTTTTTTGATTGATTCTGTGGACATCGAAACATGCCCACGGGAGAACACCATGGCCAGCGCAATCCTTCATTCAGCCAAACGCGGCGCCTATCTGGCCATCGGTCTTTACCTGGCCGTGGTGTTGGTCGTCAGCATCGCCTCGCAGATGGAACACAGTTTTGAAGCGCCGATTCAAGTCGCCCACCCCGGCGTGCAGTTCGACGTTCGCTCGCAAAGCGTGATGGTCGACCGGGCTGAGCTCGCAGGAGTTGGCGGAGCATGAAAGGCTACAGACTTTGGGTTGTCGCCGGTTTAGCGTTCTTCACCAACGGTGCTTCATTGCTGGGAATCGGCCAAGGCTCGGTGGGTGCATTGGCCCGCGCCATAGAGGCCAATCACACCATCGCGCACAACATCGAACGGGCGAATACCCTGGGGCTGATGGCCGGCAATCCACCGGTAAAAGTCTCGGCCGATTTTCTCGGGCCGTTCGAGATAGATTGCATGGCACTGGGCATGTGCCAAGCGCTGGCTTGACCCTGTAGGAGTTGATCGTTCCCACGCTCCGCGTGGGAATGCAGCCCCGGACGCTCCGCGTCCGATTGGAACGCAGAGCGTCCCTTGAGGCATTCCCACGCAGAGCGTGGGGAACGATCAAAGCAGGAAGGTAAGGGTTATTTCTTCATGATCGAGGTGAACAGGTCGGATTCGAGGAAGCGCTGCAACCAAGTCTGTAAGCGAACATAAGGCGTCTGCGCAAACCACTCACGATCAACATGGGCGAACTGCCGAACGAAGGGCAGCAGGGCGATATCCGCCAGGCTCGGATGATCACCTAGCAAGTAATTGCGATCGGTCAGCAGCTCCTCCAGCCTCTGCAAGAACAACGCCCCCTCAGCCCGATAAATCTCCATCGGTTGCTCCGGGTAAAGTTCGGCGTACTTGTAGCGATTCAAATGCACTTTGAACCCTTGATCATTTGCTTCGATCAATTCAGCAATCCGCGAGTCGCCATCAAGCAACCAATCCTGCGGATCATTCTGCGCCAACGCCCAGCGCATGATCTCCAGACTCTCGTCAATCACCTGCCCACCGGCATCCAGCACCGGCACCGTGCCCTTGGGCGAGATCGCCAGCATCGCGGCCGGCTTGGCCTTGAGGCTGACTTCGATGATGTCCAACGGCACGCCCGAATAACGCAGCGCCATCCGCGCGCGCATCGCGTACGGGCAGCGGCGGAAGGAGTACAGCGTGTTCATTTCACCTCCAGCGTGCTCAAACCATTGCCCTGACGCTGCACCTGAATCTGTACAGGAATCCGCTCGTGCATTTCCTGCACGTGGGAAATCACCGCAACTTTGCGGCCCTGCGCCTGCAAACCGTCCAGCGCATCCATGGCCAGTTGCAGCGACTCCGGATCAAGGCTGCCAAAACCTTCATCGATAAACAGCGATTCAATCTTCAGCGTGCTCGACGCCATCGACGCCAGACCCAACGCCAGCGCCAGCGACACCAGGAACGTCTCGCCGCCAGACAACGAATGCACCGAGCGCAGTTCATCGCCCATTTCCGTGTCCATCACCAGCAGGCCGAGCATGCTGCCGCCGCGTTTCAAGCGATAGCGCTTGACCAGTTGGCGTAACTGCACGTTGGCGTGATGCACCAGTAAATCCAGGTTGTAGGCCTGGGCAATCTTGCGGAAGGTGTCGCCGGTCGCAGAACCGATCAAGGCACTCAATCGCGCCCAGCGCTGATATTCGGCATAGGCCGAGGCGATCTGCTGCGCCAGCGCCTGATTGGCGTTTTGCCGGCGCTGGTCTTCGACCTGTTCGGCACGCAGTTCGGCGCATTGCTGTTCGCTGACGGTGAACTGGTTCTGCAGGTCGGTGAGGGCGCTGGCCAGTTGTTCGGCATCGAGGTTGCCGTTGTGCTGCGCCTGATGATCGAGCAATAAGCGATCACGCTCCTGCAGCAACACCTTGGCCTGTTCGATGGCTTTTTCGTTGTGCTGCAAGCGCTGGCGCAGTTCGGCAACTTGCCCGTCATCGACTCGCAACAGATCTTCGAGGCCACCGTCATCCAGCTCCGGATGGCGGGCGCGCCAGTCGGCAATCTTGCCAGCCAGATCCTGCTCTTCGTTTTCCAGTGCCTGCAAACGCTCTTGCTGTGCCCTGAGTTCGGCGGCGATCTGCACGAGTTGCGTGCGCACGTTTTGCAGTTCCTGCGCGGTAGCGGTTTCGGCATTGCGCGCCTGTTCGACCGCTTGCTCAAGCTGCTGCTGCCAGTGCTCGGCGCTGCTGTGCTCGCCAAGCAACTGGGCGAGTTGTTGCTGGCAGGCTTGCTGTTGCTCGGTGAGTGCCGTGAATTGCTGTTCGGCGCTGAGCAACTGCTGTGCGCGGGTCTGCTGGCGATCCTGTTCTTTCTCCAGCGTCTGTTGGCGCTGTTGCTGCTCGGCCTGTTCTTCTTTCTGCTGCTCGACTTGCGCCAGGCGCTCGGCGATCTGCCGGTCAAGCTGCATGAACGTCGCGGCTGGTTCCTGGCGCAAGGCTTCCAGGGTGTCGGCCGGCAACAAACTGCCGAACGCGCTGAGTTCTTCGTCGAGACGCTGACGGTCGCTGCTCAGCTCACGCTGCTGATTGCTCAGGTGCTGCGCGGCTTGCTGGTGCGCAGTTTCGGCCTGACGCAATTGCTGGGTCAGCCGCGCGGCATCCTGTTGCAAGGTGAGCAGGGCGTTCTGGCGTTGTTCGTCCTGAGTGATGCTCTGGTTCAGTTGCTCGTTTTGCCGGGCGAGCCAGGCATCGCGCTTGTTGGCGTCCTGATTGAACAACTGCGTGGACAGCGGATGCGCGTCGAGGCTCGGCGCCAACGCTTGCTGCTGGGCGGCCAGTTGTTCTTGCTGTTGCAGCAATTCTTTCTGCTGAGCAATGACGCCACCGACTTCGGCGCGCAGTTCAGTGAGTTTTTCCTTGAGCTGATCAACGACTTTCTGGGCGTTGGCCTGCTCGCTTTCATCATGACGACCAAGGCTTTGCAGCAGCGCTTCGGGCTGATGATAGGGATGCTCGTTGCTGCCGCAGACCGGGCACGGCTGATCGTCCTGCAACTGCGCGCGCAATTCTTCGACACTGGCACTGCGCGCCAGACGCTGGCGTTCAAGCAGTTCGCGAGTGACGTTGAGGGTTTGCTCAGCGATGGTCAGTTCGGCTTTGCTTTTCACGCCGTCCTGAGTCAGTCGTTCGCGCTCCTGCTGGGCGTTGAGTTGACGCTGTTGCAACTCGGCGCTGCGTTTGTCCAGATCCTGTTGCGTGGCCCACAGACGCGACAGGTCTTCGAAGGCGCGCAGTTGCTTGCGGTTGTCCTGCAGCAGCGTGCCGAGGATGCCGATCTGCTCAGCGACGGCGTCGGGTTCGGCGCCGGCCTCTTTGAACAGTACTTCCAGTTGCTGCTTTTGCGTGGTCAGCTCTGCGGCGCTGCGCGTGGCGTTTTCTTCGAGGCTCGCCAGTTCCGCCTGCCCCTTGTTCAAGCGATTGCCGATCAACATCAACTGTTGCAGGCGATCGCGGTAGGCATTCCACGCATCACTCAGCGGTGCCAGATGGGTACTTTGCTCCAGCTCAGCGGCGATGCGTTGCAGGCGTTCAGCGACTTGGGTCTGTTTATCCAGCAAGGCTTGAATGGCATTCTGGCCCTCGGTGCAAGCCTGCTGCGCATTGAGCCTGGCTTCGGTACTTTGCGCGACATCCTTGGCCAGACGGGCGAGGGTGCTTTGCTCTTCGAAGGCCTGACGCAATAGCGGCGCGTTTTCAATTTGCCGTTGTTGCGCTTCGCTCAGGGCGACTTTCGCTGCTTCGAGATTCTGCTCCAGTTGCGTCTGGCGCTCAGTCAGTTCGGCATGTTGCCGGGTGTGCGCGGCAATTTGCGCGGCCAGTGGCGTCAGCAGGGCATCGAGTTCGCTTTTGCGCGCGAACTGGTGTCGCTGCGGGCCGAGCTGCTCCAGTCGCGTCAGTTTCACCCGCTCGCCGGCCAGACTTTCCGAATGCTGTTGCGCGCTGTGCAATTGCTCGGCGGCCGCTTGCTGCGCTTCCTGCAACACACGCAAATCCTTGAGCCAGCCGTGCTGTTGCTCAAGCTGTTTGAGCTGCGCCTGCTGCAACTTCATTTGCTGTTGCGCGGCGTTGAAGCGCTCATCCAACTCGGCCCGCGCTTCGGGCGCCAACGGGGTCACGCCGGTCGCCTGATCCTGCAACAGCTTATGCGCTTCGCGGGCTTCTTTAGTCTTGTCGAAGGCGCGGCGGCCGAGGCGGGTGTAGAGCGCGGTGTCGGTGAGTTTTTCCAACAGTTCGCTGCGGTCGTTGTCGTCGGCTTTCAGGAACGCGCTGAACTCGCTCTGGGCCAGCAGCACGGCGCGGGTGAACTGTTCGAAGTTCAGGCCGAGCGCGGCTTCCAGTTGGGTTTTGTATTCGCCTTTCTGACTGGCGAGCAGTTGATCCTGATCGATGTCGCGCAGGCTCTGCCGGCTGGCCTGCAACTTTCCGCCGGCCTTCTCGCGGGCGCGATTAGCTTCCCAACGTGCCCGATAGCGACGGCCATCGACACCGACGAAATCCACTTCGGCATAACCTTCGCCGGTACCGCGACGCAGCAAGGTGCGCGGGTCGCCGGTGGCGATTTCACCGTCGGCATCCGGAACCTTGGCGTCACGGCCGGTGTTGTTCAGGCGCGGCACGGCGCCAAACAGCGCCAGGCACAAGGCGTCGAGCAAAGTACTTTTACCCGCGCCGGTCGGGCCGGTAATCGCAAACAAACCGGCACTGGCCAATGGTTCAGCGGTGAAATCAATCTCGAACGGCCCGGCCAGCGAGGCGAGGTTCTTCAAACGAATGGCGAGAATCTTCATGGCTGCTCGCCCTCCAGTTGTACGTCCTGCAGCAGTTCGGCGAAGTCCTTCAGCGTTTGCTCGTCGACCTCGCTGCCATAGTTGTCGAGCCAAGCGCGGCTGAACAGTTCCTGCGGAGTGAGCTGGTCGAGTTCGATCAGCGCGGTGGCGTCTTCGACGCCGTCAGCGCCTCGGTTGCCGGCGTACTCGGCGGCGATGCGCACCAGGCGCACAGCTTTGCCTTGCAGGGCGCTTTCCACTTGATGGCGCAGATCCGGCTGCGGTTCATCGAGGGTTACGCGCACTTCCAGCCACGGCTGGCGTTGGGTTTCGGCGAGCAGATCGACGTTCGGCAGGTCCGCCAGTTGCAGCAGGATTTCGGCCAGCGGTGCCGGGCCGATGCGCTGCAGATTGACCGAACGCGGGATCAGTTTCGGCTCGACGCTGACCAGGGTTTCGCCGTCGAGGGTGACGTCGAGAATCTGGTGCTGATAGCCGATCTCCGAGAACGACAACGGAATCGGCGAGCCGCTATAACGAATGCGCTCTTCACCGTTGACCTTCTGCGGCTTGTGCAAATGCCCGAGGGCGACATAACTGATACTCGGCCCGAACAAACTGGCGGGCAGGGCTTCAGCGTTACCGATGATCAGGCTGCGCTCGGAATCTTCCGACACCGAACCGCCGGCCATGTGTGCATGGCTGATGGCGATCAATGCTTGACCGGGTTGGCGCTTGGCGTTGGCCGCTTCGATCAGCCATTCGTGCACCTGACCGATGCCGCGCAGATAGTTGTCGCCCAGATGCGCGCCCGTCACCTCTGCTGGGCGCAGGAACGGCAGCGCCAGGCACCACGCGGCGACTTCGCCGGTTTTATCCGGCAACGGCAGCAGCAGGCGTTCGGCATCCAGTTGCCCGTCATCCAGCCACAACACCCGGCCCAGCGCATGCGTGCGCAGACGGCGCATCAGCGGCGCGGGCAGTTCAATCCGCGAACCGGAATCGTGGTTGCCGGCAATCATCACGATGGTCAGCAACGGCTGCTGTTCGTGGGCGCTGACGATGAAGTCGTAGAGGCGTTCCTGGGCTTTGACCGGCGGATTGACCGTGTCGAAGATGTCCCCGGCAATCAGCAGCACATCCGGCTGCGCCAGTTGCAGTTGGCGCAGCAGCCATTCGAGGAAGCACGCATGCTCGAAATCGCGCTCCTGGCCGTGCAGGTTTTGCCCAAGGTGCCAGTCGGAGGTGTGGAACAGACGCAAGGTGGACTCCGCAACATTTAAAGAGGTGATGGCCGCGAGGAAGTGATGGGCGGCGAAAGAGGGGAGAGTTTACAGATTATTGCGCGAGTGGGGCTTGTCGGGTCAGGGTACAACAGGGCATATCGATGAATCCCTTCATTGACGCCCAAATGGCGGCTATCTAGTATCTGGCCATCATATTGATATTGCCTCGACCGCATGGAGCAAACGCAGTGCAACTGATCAACTCTATTCCCCCGGTTACCGACACTGAAAAATATGATGCCTGGAAGAAACAGTGGTCGAATCAGGAGGGGTTGGATATGCATTCGTATATCAATGATCAATGCCACCCGGAACAGATGCTGGTGTTTTCGACGTTGTTCTTCCCGACGTTCGTCGTGTCTCAAGGGGCGTTTTTCTAGAGCGAAATTTTTCAGTAGAAACGTTGGCGCGCTGCTTGAGCCTAGCCTCTCACGACATGGCAGAGGCTGAACGGTTGTTGAATTATGTGAAGCTCTACGATGTTTTTGGTCAATACGGAGATGGCGTGTCGACCGCCATATTTCTTCAGTTGTGCGAGGTCATTGGGTTTGCCTGGCGCATGGTGCTGAAGGAAAAATTCCCGGACAAGTTATTCAGTGTCGAGGTGTCGAACTCCGATGAGAATTACGGCCCGGTGGTTACGTTTTATCAGGTGAAGAAATGATTGATAGTGGGTTGGCAGGCTTTCCGCCCGGAGAATACGGACAGTGAAGATACTTTGCCCGAGGTGCGAGCAGGACCACATTGTCGGTGCCAGTATCAGGGCTACCGGGACTGAGCTATTTATATGTCCAGAGTGTGACGCCATCTGGTTTGCAATTGAGAAAGTTGGCGTTGAACCTTTTATGGATTTTGGTACTTACATGAAAAGCTTGGGGCTTTCAATGCTGTGGGACGAGTTGGACATCATTTCCGAAGGGCCTTAGGCGGTGTGAATCTGGCGTGGAGGGAGGTTCTGTCCCGGTTCTGTCTTCAGATAGCCGAGCACTTGGTGGTTGTCCGACAAGCTTCAAAAAATATTCGTGTCAGGTGGGAGTACGCACGGTGGGTTGCGAATGGTGTGTAATCGAGCAGTTCTATTCGCTGGGCGAATATGATCGTTTTGTGGTTTGGATCAATCATCAAGTAGTGGGGCTGCGGAACGCGTTCCGGTAACAGACAGCTTCGCCGGTCCGGGGTTTGATGAGTGTTGGTACAAATGCACCGACAGCGCAGTGGTCTGGCGTTTGGTTGCGCCCGATCCTCCTTTTCGTGGGTATTGGGCGCCGCTTGATTGAAGTCCTTTTATAACGTTGGCTTTTACGTTCGGTTCATGCGGGTTAAACGGAGGCAGATAACGTTTGAACCGGGCGTTGTCCCGGTTCTATCTAAAAATACCCGTGTGCAAAAAGAGAACGTTGAGATGAATGATTTCGAGTCGGTTAAAAACCTTATCATCCAATTGGTAAAAGAAAAGACCGGTGATTTTGATGGCGATAGCTGGGAGGCTGATTACAAACTGAACTGGGAGTCCGAGTTGGCGGAAAGGCTCGAGATTGCTCTTTTCAGTATGTCTAAAATGGCCTCCGCCAGGGAGAGTGGCGATGATGTCATGTTGACGGCGGCGCTGGTGCATTCACGGATGAACTTCATGGATCTCGCGAATTTTTTCAGGGACATCTTTGACGATCTGGATGCGCTGCTCGTAAAACCAGTCTGGCCAGATATTCCTGAAGGGTTTGATTATGGAAAAAGCGCGAATTAACGGGCAGTGTGGTTTTATTCCGAGGGGATCCGCGCACAACGGTTTTTTCTGTCTATGAACCTTACGTATCGGACGCATTCATGGAACTGAAGTTTTTTCATCATTCAGCCGGTCCTCATCCTGTTGTGGGTGAGGTCTTTTATGACATGGCGCAAGTGAGTCCTGGACAGGAAGGGGCTCAACGCTATGAGCTTTATGTCTGCAGTGTGCTGGATGCCGTCGCACAAACCCCCGCAAGTTGTGACCGGCTGCTTGGGTATCTGGCGTCGGTACTGGATGGCACAGAGCAATCAATTTGTGCGGGTGGAAACGACGTTGTATTGAATATTGATACCACGGGTGTGCAGGTTGACATATCGATCAATGACGACTGGATCGGTCAGCCTGAAAGCAAGTTCACCTTGCAGGAATGGCAAAAAATTCTTGAAAGTTGGAAGTACCTCTTGGAGATGCCCAAGGGGTCAGATGAGGTTGTGTTAGTCCAACTGACATAGAAAATGTAGACCCTCAGCGTACGAACTGAGGAGTAGTCGTAAATTCCAAGGCATTTATGGAACTGAAATTTTATCAAACCGCCGGCGGTACCTATCCCCAAGGACAGTTGTTTCACGCGATCGTTGAAGTGAATTCTGATCAGGAAGACGCTGAACGCTATCAGCTTTATGTGTGCAGCGTTCTTGATGCCATCGCACAAGTTCCGGAGGATTGTGATCGTCTGCTGGCAGCTATGTCATCTGTAGAGGCGGGCGTGCAAGCTTCAATCACTGACGGGGGAAACGATGTCCTGTTGAATATGAGTGATGAGGGAGTACAGGTCGATATTCTGGTCAACGATGACTGGACTGGGCAGCCGCAAAGCTGGTTTAAGTTGCAGGAGTGGAGGAAAGTTCTGGAGCAATGGAAGTGGCTTCTCGAATTGCCGGATGGTTCTGACGAGGTTGTGATACTGAAATTGCCATAGGTCATCACTGAAACGGAAGAAAGGGGCTGAGATTAGAATCGATAAGGATTTGATGAACAGTCGGTACGCTGTTGTGTTAGGTCGAGGCAGCTATAAATAGGACAGACCACGTTTAAATAAACGTGGTCTGTCCCCGATTCTGTCTCCCCGATTCTGTCATGAGAACGAAGCCCAAAAAATACCGGAGATAATCGAGTGATTACAGATGATCTAGAAATCGTCAAAAAAATTTTTCAGATGGTCCACGAGGGTATCGCTCACGGATACGACGCCTTCCGTTACGAGATAGAGATGGGTGAAGGGTTCATGGAGGCCGAACTGACAGTCGAAAAAGACGGAGTTGAGGTAACGGACGCTGAAGTCGATTTTGATGTCTCCGACGTGTATTTTTTGGCAAAAGATTTAAAGGCGAATGCCGTGCAGCGTGGCGAACCCTGGAAATCTTTTGTCATGTCTTATCGCGACGGTGAGCAAGTGAAGACCAAATTCAATTAGTAATTCACCCAAGTCTTTTCAAAAGCGTGACCTTATGTCCGGAACGATGGACTGCACTCGCCGTCCGTTTTTTCGCATTTGAATTACTTCGTTGCCTGCGCTTCGTGGCAGCATCTCGAAGCGTATCCTCCTTCATACCGGAGGATAATGGGACAGACCACGTTTAAATAAACGTGGTCTGTCCCCGGTTCTGCGCAAAGTGTTCTATGAAAACAGGGTTAGAGAGGCGCTGGACGATCCATCAAAAACAGTTGGTGTAACGACCGTCAGGTTCGTGCGTGAAGACCCTGGGTCAGTCCGTCCTGACGCGATGAGAGTTACTTACATAATTGATGGGAAGGCTAAAACCGTACTCTTTAAAAACGAGCCCCATCAAATTCCGGAGGTTATATAGTGATTACTGAAGATATAAAAATCGTCCAGGAAATCTTCCAGGAAGTCGAAGCCGGTATCGTCCATGGCTACGATGCATTCAGCTACGGTGTCGAGTTGGGTGAGGGATACATTGAGACGGAGCTGGGTGTTGAGAAGGACGGAGTGGAGGACTGGAACGTCGAGACCGATATGAACGACGCGAAAATTCTGCGTCTTGTAGGCGAATTACAGGCCAACGCAGACAAGCGTGGAGAACCATGGAGGTCATTTGTCATGTCTTATCGCGAAGGCGAGCAAGTGAAAACGAAATTCCAGTATTGATTCGAGATGACACATTCTGGCATCCCGGGATTGCAGCAGGCGGCACTTGCCGCCTCTTGTCGTTTACCTGACAGGTACAGATAGACTGCGCTCGGACGGAGGATAATGGGACAGACCACGCTTAGAAAGTGTTCCAAAAACGTATTCTGTCCCCGTTTTACCCCGTTTAAATAAACGCGGTCTGTCTCGAGGGATCAAAGGTCTTTAATTTATGACAGTTGAAAATGAAGAAGGCCATCTCCTGAATGTTATTGCTGAAATTGGCGTATTGGAGTGGCAAAAGTATCAACAGCGTTTTCCAAAAGTAAGGGTCGCGAATGAAATGCAGCGGGAGGATCATTCTGCGCTGCCACCCTTCATCGCTTTCAGGTTTGAGTGTATTAGCAAGGTTGATATCGACAAGTTAAAGGCCGCCGTGGAAGGCTACAAGGGGTCTTTACCATGGTCGCTTGTTGGCCGGTCACGAGAAGGGCTACCTGGGATTAACTGGATGATTGCACCGTCAAGGTTGTGGGACGTGGGTGAATGTGCTTTGCAAGCAAACATGACGGCAGCGGCCTATTTGTCCATTCATGAACCTTTACTTGGTCCAGTGGCATACGAGGATTTAATTGGACTCACGGAACATATTCGTTCTGTGTTTGATCACTGAGGATACTGGGACAGACCTCGTTTAAATAAAAACGTGGTCTGTCCCTGAGGGATCCACTTAGAAGGGGGGATGATAGGAACAATCAATTTCCGGAGGAGAGAGAGTGATTGCTGAAGATTTTGAACTTGTGGCAGCCATTTTTCAGCTGGTTGAGGCCGGAATTGTTCACGGTTATGACGCCTTTCGATACCGCGTTGAATGGGGGGGGAACTATATGGAGGCAGACCTCGCCGTTGAAAAAAATGGCTCAGAAATCTGGGATGCTGAAACTGATTTCAACCATTCGAAAATCTATGCGCTTGTAGAAAAATTACACGAGCATGCAGTCGCTCGCGGTGAGCCCTGGAAGGCATTTGTTCTCTCCTATCGCGAAGGCGAACAAGTGAAAACGAAATTCGACTATTGATTCCGATTGTCTTCAGCCTTTTTTCCCTAAAGCAAAATCGAAAGATCGCAGCCTTTGGCAGCGCCTACACATACCCTCTGTAGGAGTTGCCGAAGGCTGCGATTTTTTTCTTTTACTTCGGATAAAGCGGCGGCAACCCGCTATCACCCACCGGATCCTGCACCCGTTCCGCCGCCGGAATAGTGCGGATCGCCCGCCACAAATCCTCACCCTGCCAGTGCTGCCCCGTCTCGCTGTACAGCGCACCATTCAACCCATCCAGCGCGTCCGATAACGGCACAAACCGCGCCGCCATATCCGCCAGTGTCTCCGGCTGCTGACGCGCCCACGCATCCAGCGCCTGCCGCGTTGCTTGCGGGTCATTCGCCTGGCTCGCACGTTTGATGTCATCCATCAACGTGCGCGGGCTCGGGCCGGTTTGGGCGGCGCGATGCACCGCCGGTTGCCAGCGTGCGCGCCACCACAGGCCGAAGCCGAGGAGGGTGGTGCAGGCGAGGATCAGGGTGCTGAGTTTCCACCACCACAACACGTCGTTATCGACGGCGCTCACTTGCAGGTTGCCGGCCGGGGTGTCGACTTGCAGGCTCGGGTTGTTGGCCACTTGCAGGGTGCGCGCGGGCAGGCTGCTGTGTTCCAGGTGATCTTCGAAGGTGTTCCACCAGACCACGTCCACGGTCGGCAAATCGATGGCGCCGCTGCGACTTGGCACCAGCGCTTCGCGTTCTTCGCGGCTGCCGACAATACCGCGTTCGGTGCTCTGGTTGCTCAGCACCGGTTGGTCGGGGTAGCGGCGCAGGCCGTTGACGTCGGTGGCGGGCAGCGCCGGCAGTTGCGAGGCAGCCAGACCTTCGACTTTTAACGTCAGGCTGCGGGTCAGGGAATCGCCGACCTGAGTGTGTTCCGGTTCCGGGTTCCAGCTTTCGCTAAGGCTCAGACTGCGCGCGGGCAGCCATGGCGCGTCGACCGGATAGGTCAGGGGTTTGGGTTTGACGGTCAGGGGGATTTCGGCGGAACTGACGCGCATCAGTTTGCCCGGCTTTGGCCCCTGCGCATTGGCGTCCTGAGACGGCTGCGTGTCGACCAGTGTGGCGCTGAAGGTCTGCGGCGCAATGGTCAGCAAACCGCTGTGCTGCGGGTAGATCGCATAGCGCATTTCGATCACGCCATGGCGCACACCGTTGAGGTCTTTTTCGTAGGTACGCGTGTCGCCAAGCTGTTCGATGCGCGCATCGGCGATTTGCAGCGGCGTCAGGCTGCTGTCGTCGTACAGCGACACCGAATGGTAGATGCGCAGCGTAAGGATTGCCTGCGCCTGCACATAGACGCTGGACTGATCGAGGCTGGCCTCGATGAACACCGGATCGAGGCTGTTCTTGTTCTCGCGGGTGTCGCTTTCGACCACTTGCACGGTGATCGGCTGGCTCTGCGCGTCGCCCAGTTGCAGCGGCGGGATGACCACGCTGCCGTTTTCTTTCGGCAGCAGAGTGATGATCCAGCGCGTGGTCGCGCGGTTGTCGCCATTGAGGGTGTTGAGCTGGTTGACTTGCCGCGTGCCGCGCACTTCGAACAACGCTTCCAGCGCGGTCAGGTCGGGTTTGCCGAACTGGGTGACGTCGCTGGTTTCGAGGGTGAGTTCGACCGTCTCGCCGGAGTTCAGGCGACTGCGATCCACGCTGGCTGTGAGCTCGGCCGCGTGAGCGGTGGCCGTGCAGAGCAGCAGGGGCAGCAAGAGAGCGGTGAAGCGGGTCATCGAGTGTTTTCCTGATCCTGATGTTGTTGCTGTTCGTACCAGAATTTGCGTCGGAGCAATTCGCCCGGGTCGTCGGGGATCTTGCCCAGCCATTGCTCCAGTGCCTGACGTTGCTCGCCTTCGAGGTTGTCTTCACTCGGGCGCAGCGTCGGCACGGTGTCCGTTTGCTCTTCTTCGTCGCTGCCCGGCACCTCGTTGGGGCCAGGCTGCGGCGGTGTGGTCGGTGGCGGTTCGCTGGCCGATTCGGTCGGTTGCGCCTCGCTATGGGTTTCACTTTTTACCGCCGGTGGCGGTGCGGTCGCTGGCGGTGGTTCGTCGCCCGGCAGACTTTGCTGTTCGCTCGGTTTGGTGTCCGGCTCGGCGGGCGGCGGTGTGTTTTTCTGCTTGAGCAGGTTTTCCACCAGCGCCTTGTTGGTCTGCGCCGGGCGCAAATCCGGTTGCAGTTCCAGGGCCTGTTCATAGGCGTCGATTGCCGCTTCCAGCTCACCGCTTTTCGCCAAGGCGTTGCCACGATTGTAGTGGGCGCGGGCGTCGCTGCCTTCGGCGAAGCGCTGGGCGGCGCCACTGTAGTCGCCGGCCTCGTACAACGCCACCCCTTGCCACTGATGATCTTCGAAATGTTGGGCGGCTTCGACCGGGCGCTTTTGCTTGAGCAAATGCAGGCCCTGTTGGTCGGGACGCAGCCACAGGTCTTCGAAGTCGAAAGCGTAGCTGGGCTGCGGCAGGCAGAACAGCAAAGGCAGGCAGAACAACCAGCCGCGCCGGCCGGCGCAAGCGGCGAGCAACAACAGCGGCAACAGCAGCCAGTAACCCTGATCGGCCCAGGTATCGAGGCGCACGGTCTGGCCGTCGTCACGCAAGCTGCGCGGGCCGTTCAGCAGGCCGAGCGCAGCAAGATCCGCTTCGTCGAGGCGAGCAGGGTGGTATTCGCCACCGACGCTGTTGAGAAACGCGCTCAGGCCCGGACTGTCGAGTTGCGGCACGCGAATCGCGCCTTGCTCGTCCTTGAGGAAACTGCCGTCCTCTTGGGCAATCGGCGCACCTTCGGCGGTGCCCACTCCTAGCATCAGCAGTTGTGCCGACTCACCGTTGAGGGCACGCCGAATACCCTGGCGTTCCTCTTCGTTCAATGACGAGCCGATCAGCAGAATCCGCCCCTGACCGAGCGCGCCCTGTTTCAGTAGGGCCAGCGCTTTACTCACGGCCAGATCGGCACGATGGCCGCTTTCCGGCATCAGTGATGGCTTGAGCGCATCGAGCAGATTGCGGCTGGTCGCCAGGTCATCCGACAGCGGCACCAGCGTGTGCGCGCTGCCGGCGTAGACGACGATGGCGGTCTGCGCATCGCTGCGTGCCTGCAACAGGTCGAACAGCTTGCGCCGGGCCTGTTCCAGTCGCGTCGGCGGCGAGTCGGTGGCGAGCATTTCCGGGGTCAGTTCCAGTACCACCACCAACGGATCGGCGGGTTTCTGGCTGGTCTGTTCGACGCGCTCCCAACTCGGTCCGAGCAGCGCCAGAACCGTCAGCAGCCACGCCACGCCAAGGGCAACCCACGGCAGTTTGCTGTCGCGACCATTGCCGCCACTGAGCAGGGTGGCATGAAACGCCGGCGGCAAAATCATCTGCCAGCGCCCGGCGCGTTTCTGCCGATGCCAGAGTTGCCAGATCAGCCAGCCCAGCAGCGGTAGCAACAGCAACCACCACGGACGGAACCAGTGCGGCCAGAGCGCGATCATCGGCGCCTCCGCAGACGCAGGCGCTTAAGGCGCTCACGCCAGTCAGGCAGCGGACTTTGCAGATACAGCTCCTTGGTGAACAGGCGTTGCAGCGGGTTGTCCGGCCACAATTCACGCGCGACCAGCAACAGACTCAGCCACAGCGCCAGCGCCAAAGGCCAGTGATACAAGGCTTGTGCCGGGCGCGCCTGAGTCGGTTGCTGGGTGACCGGTTCGAGTTGATCGAGGGTGTCTTTGATCGCTTGCAGTTCTTTGCCGTCGTGGGCACGGAAGTACTGGCCGCCGGTGACTTCGGCGATGGCTTTGAGCGCTGGTTCGTCGAGGTCCAGACTTGGATTGACTCCAAGCAAACCGGTCGAACCACTGTCCTCGGGATTGGCGCCGATACCGATCGGATAGATTTTTACGCCTTCGCTCGCAGCGAGTTTTGCCGCCGTCAGCGGATCGATTTCGCCGCCATTGTTAGCGCCGTCAGTGACCAGAATCAGCACACGACTTTGCGCCGGACGCAGGCGCAGGCGTTTCAGCGCCAGACCGATGGCATCACCAATGGCGGTGTTCTTGCCGGCAATGCCGATCCGCGCTTCGTCGAGCCAGACGCGCACGGTGTGGCGATCAAAGGTCAGCGGCGCTTGCAGGTAGGCCTGACTGCCGAACAGGATCAGGCCGACCCGGTCGCCATCGCGGCTTTCGAGGAAGTCGCCGAGCAGATGCTGCACCAGCGACAGGCGACTGACTTCTTCGTCCTGCCACTGCATATCAGGGAAATCCATCGAGCCGGACACGTCCACCGCGACCAGCAGATCACGCCCGCTGGCGGCAATCGGCAGCGGTTCGCCGAGCCATTGCGGGCGGGCGGCGGCGGTCAGCAGTAACAGCCACAAGAGCATGAACGGCGCCTGTTGACGCCACGCGGGCAGGTTGGCGCGAGCGCGACGGCGGGCGAGGCCTTCGAGATCGGCGAGGAAACTCACTTTCAGGGCTGGCTCGCCACTGTCGGCGACCGGCAGCACCAGACGCATCAGCCACGGCAGCGGCACCAGCACGAAGATCCACGGCCAGGCGAACTCAAACATGTTTGCGAATCCATGTATCGACCGCTTGGGTCAGGCCGGCGATGGCTTTGTCATCGAGTTTGCACTCCGGTTTATAGGCGCCTTCGACCAGCACCATCCAACGGGTGAGGCCCGCCGCCGGGCAACGGTTGTCGAGAAAGGCCAGCCATTTACGCCCATTGAGGGTGTGGCTCTGGCTGTAGGGATAGTGGTTGCGGCACAGGCGTTTGAGCAGGCCGTTGAGTTGCTGCAACCACGCCCCGGCCGGCGCACCGTCGTAGGGTTTGGGCATTTGCGCCAGTTCGGCGAGGGCGGCGATGCGCACCGGGTCGAGCGGCTGTTCGGCACGGACGATCGGGCGTTTCTTCATCGGGATGAAACGGCGCAGCTTCCACACGGCGAAACCGAGCAGCGGCAATAACAACAGCAGCAGCCACCAGCCCGGCGCCGGCGGCCAGAAGGCAATCGGTGGCGGCGAGATCAGCGGTTGCAGTTGTTCGAGGCCGTTCATCGACCTTTCCCCGGACGCTGCGGATTGAGGAATTCGCGCATCTGCTCGACCATTTCACTTTGCGTGCTCAGCGGCATCAGCAATACCCGCAGCTTCTGCGCGAGCAATTCCCAACGCGCGATGCGTGCTTCGGCCTGGGCGCGATAGGTCTGGCGCAGGTCGAAATTCAGCGTATCGAGTTCGAGTTGTGCGCCGCGTTCGGCGAATCGGAGAAGACCGGCGGCGGGCAGGGCGTGATCGAGGGGATCGGACAGCGGCAGCATCAGCAAATCACAATGGCGCGAGAGCAGGCTCAATTGTTGTTCAGCGCTGTCGGACAACGCGCGCTCGTCGCAGATGACGATCACCAGACTGCCCGGGCGCAATACTTCACGGGCACGGCGCAGCGCCACGCCAAACGCATCGCGATCCGGCTCGCGCTCGCTGTGCAGCGACTGGTTGACCTTGACCAAACGGTTGAGCAATTGCAGCAGGCTCTGTTTGCTGCGCCGAGGCTTGATTTCGTAGTGCTCGTTGTCGCCGAACACCAGCCCGCCAACCCGGTCGTTATGGCCGAGCGCGGCCCAGCCGATCAGCGCCGCTACTTGCGCTGCCAGTACCGATTTGAACATCAACCCCGAGCCGAAAAACAGCCTCGTGCTTTGCTCGACCATGATGAAAATCGGTCGTTCGCGTTCTTCATGGAACAGCTTGGTGTGCGGCTCTTGCGTGCGCGCCGTTACGCGCCAGTCGATGGTGCGCACGTCGTCGCCGGCCTGATAAACCCGCACCTGATCGAAGTCGACGCCGCGACCACGGAATTTCGAGTGATGCAGGCCGATCAGCGGGCTGCGCTGACTCGGCGTGGAAAACAGCTGCACTTCACGCACGCGGTGGCGCATCTCGATCAGCTCGGCGAGGCTGACGCGGATGCCCGGTTCGGACGGCAGGGGGGCGTTCATGGGGGTCAAGCGACGGCTACGACGTCGAGAATCCGCTGCACCACCCGATCCTGATCGATGCCGGCGGCTTCGGCTTCAAACGACAAAATGATGCGGTGGCGCAACACGTCGAACAGCACCGCTTGAATGTCTTCCGGGCTGACGAAATCGCGGCCGGCCAGCCAGGCGTGGGCGCGGGCACAACGGTCGAGAGCAATCGAGCCGCGCGGGCTGGCGCCGTAGGCAATCCACTCGGCCATTTCCGGGTCGAACTTGGCCGGGTTGCGCGTGGCCATGACCAGTTGCACCAGGTATTCCTCCACGGCGTCGGCCATGTACAGACCGAGGATTTCCTTGCGTGCGGCAAAGATCGCCTGCTGGCTGACGCGGCGTTCAGGCTTGGTCTCGCCGTTCAGCGCTTCGCCACGGGCCTGCTGGAGGATGCGGCGTTCGACGGCAGCGTCCGGGAAACCGATTTTCACGTGCATCAGGAAACGGTCGAGTTGCGCTTCCGGCAGCGGATAGGTGCCTTCCTGCTCGATCGGGTTCTGCGTGGCCATCACCAGAAACAACGGCGACAGCTCATAGGTACTGCGGCCGACACTGACCTGACGCTCGGCCATGGCTTCGAGCAGCGCCGACTGCACCTTGGCCGGGGCGCGGTTGATTTCGTCCGCCAGCACCAGGTTGTGGAAGATCGGCCCTTGCTGGAACACGAAACTGCCGGTTTCCGGGCGATAGATTTCGGTGCCGGTGATGTCGGCCGGCAGCAGGTCCGGGGTGAACTGAATGCGATGGAACTGGGCTTCGATGCCCTCGGCGAGTTCTTTGATCGCTTTGGTCTTGGCCAGACCCGGAGCGCCCTCGACCAGCATGTGGCCGTCGGCGAGCAGGGCGATGAGCAAACGCTCGATGAGTTTTTCCTGGCCGAGAATCTGCGTTGAAAGAAAGGTTCGCAGCGCCAGCAGCGCTTCACGATGTTCCATCGGTGACTGTTCCTGGAAAGGGGTGGCCACAGGCGTTCGGATAACGCCGGGGCTGGGGGCGTTACTTTAATCCATCGCGGGGGGTGGCGACTAACGGCATTTTGCGCAAAGTGCGGGAAATGACTGGGGCATTTGTTGGAATTTTGTAGAAGCGGGGAGGGGTAGTGTTCTTTCGGGCCTCTTCGCGAGCAGGCTCGCTCCCACATTTTGAGCGGCGTACATCCGTCAATGTGGGAGCGAGCTTGCTCGCGAAGAGGCCGGTTCAGACGCAATCAAACTTCGTTAATGAATGTTCCCGTCCCGTCGAGGATATTCGTCAAGGTCTCGACCACCTCATCCAGATCAACCATATCCGGGTTAAAGCTGATCTCCAGCACATCATCTCCGTTCAACGCATCGGCATCCGCCGCACCAATCTCGATCTTCAACAGGTTCGAAGTCAGGGTGACTTTCACCCCGTCCAGCGTCGAAGGTTCGCCATCCAGAGTGATCTCCAGCTCATCCTCGTCCGGGTAGCGGCTCATCAGGAACATGTCGCCCTTGTCGCTGTGGCAGCAGAGCATGGCCATGTTGTCTTCTTCGTCATCGCACGGGTTGACGATCAGTAGGGCGGTGGTCATTTGCATGGTCAATTCCTGCCTCTGGGGGCGTGTTGGTCGCTAATGGGCGCGATTCTGCCAGTCCTCGGGAATTTCTGCATGTGAGAGTGTCAGAGGATGTGTCGTGAACGCGACATGGATCAATGGTCATTTCTGGCACGCATGTACCGTAAAAACGGGCATTCAGACCAACATTTTCCGCCACGACTGCTAGTGTTTACCGGTGCCAGACCCTCGGTTTACGTGCCAATGACCGAATATGTCGCAGCACCGCAAGCAGACACATTGTCGCACCCTTTAAGCTGCGCAACGGATGAGCACCCGTAAAGGCATTGTCGGCACCGCTGGCAGTCGCTTTTGCAGATGCTCATTCTATGGAAGGTGAATGTGACCTGAGTGTCCCGTCCAGCTTCACCCACCTGTCCCCCTGTTTCCTCTGCCCGAGAATCAGGAACAGGGCGACACAAGCCCCGAAAGGGGTGTTGCACGCGACGCTTTCCATCAATAACAAGCTTAAGCGGAGTACCACAGATGGCGTTCTTCACCGCAGCCAGCAAAGCCGACTTCCAGCACCAACTGCAAGCGGCACTGGCGCAGCACATCAGTGAACAGGCACTGCCACAAGTGGCGCTGTTCGCTGAACAATTCTTCGGCATCATTTCTCTGGACGAGCTGACTCAACGTCGCCTCTCCGACCTCGCTGGCTGTACTCTTTCTGCGTGGCGCCTGCTTGAGCGCTTCGATCACGCGCAACCGCAAGTGCGCGTCTACAACCCTGATTACGAGCGTCATGGCTGGCAGTCGACCCACACCGCGGTCGAAGTCCTGCACCACGACCTGCCATTTCTGGTCGACTCGGTCCGTACCGAGCTGAACCGTCGCGGCTACAGCATCCACACCCTGCAAACCACCGTGCTCAGCGTACGTCGTGGCAGCAAGGGCGAGCTGCTGGAAATCCTGCCGAAGGGCAGCACCGGCGAAGGCGTGCTGCATGAATCGCTGATGTACCTGGAAATCGACCGCTGCGCCAACGCGGCCGAACTGAATGTGCTGAGCAAAGAGCTGGAACAGGTTCTCGGTGAAGTCCGCGTCGCGGTCGCCGATTTCGAGCCGATGAAAGCCAAGGTGCAGGACATCCTCACCCAGCTCGACAACAGCGCCTTCGCCGTCGATGCCGATGAAAAGAACGAAATCAAAAGCTTCCTGGAATGGCTGGTGGGCAACCACTTCACCTTCCTCGGCTACGAAGAGTTCGTGGTCACCGATCAGGCCGATGGCGGCCACATCGAGTACGACCAGAACTCCTTCCTCGGCCTGACCAAACTGCTGCGCACCGGCCTGACCTACGACGACCTGCGCATCGAAGACTACGCCGTTGCCTACCTGCGCGAACCGACCCTGCTGTCGTTCGCCAAGGCTGCGCATCCAAGCCGCGTTCACCGTCCGGCGTACCCGGATTATGTGTCGATCCGTGAAATCGACGCCGACGGCAAAGTCATCAAGGAACACCGTTTCATGGGCCTGTACACCTCCTCGGTGTATGGCGAGAGCGTGCGGGTCATCCCGTTCATCCGCCGCAAGGTCGAAGAAATCGAGCGTCGCTCCGGCTTCCAGTCCAAGGCTCACTTGGGCAAGGAACTGGCGCAGGTGCTTGAAGTACTGCCGCGTGATGACCTGTTCCAGACCCCGGTCGACGAACTGTTCACCACCGTCATGTCGATCGTGCAGATCCAGGAACGCAACAAGATCCGCGTGTTCCTGCGCAAAGACCCGTACGGTCGTTTCTGCTACTGCCTGGCCTACGTGCCACGCGACATCTACTCCACCGAGGTTCGCCAGAAGATCCAGCAAGTGCTGATGGAGCGCCTGAAGGCTTCTGATTGCGAGTTCTGGACGTTCTTCTCCGAGTCGGTACTGGCGCGCGTGCAGTTGATCCTGCGTGTCGACCCGAAAAACCGTCTCGACATCGACACCGTGCTGCTGGAAAAAGAAGTCGTACAAGCCTGCCGCAGCTGGCAGGACGACTACGCCGCACTGACCGTCGAAAGCTTCGGCGAAGCCCACGGCACCAACGTGCTGGCCGACTTCCCGAAAGGCTTCCCGGCCGGCTACCGCGAGCGTTTTGCTGCGCATTCGGCCGTGGTCGACATGCAGCACCTGCTGAGCCTCAACGAAAAAAATCCGCTGGTGATGAGCTTCTATCAGCCGCTCGGTCAGGTCTCCGGCCAGCGCGAGCTGCATTGCAAGCTGTACCACGCCGACACGCCGCTGGCGCTGTCTGACGTCTTGCCGATCCTGGAAAACCTCGGTCTGCGCGTACTGGGTGAATTCCCGTACCGTCTGCGTCACACCAATGGCCGCGAGTTCTGGATCCACGACTTCGCGTTCACTGCCGCTGAAGGCCTGGACCTCGACATCCAGCAACTCAACGACACCCTGCAGGACGCCTTCGTCCACATCGTTCGCGGCGACGCCGAAAACGATGCGTTCAACCGTCTGGTGCTGACCGCCGGCCTGCCATGGCGCGACGTGGCGCTGCTGCGTGCTTACGCGCGTTACCTGAAGCAGATTCGTCTGGGCTTCGATCTGGGTTATATCGCCAGCACCCTGAACAACCACACCGACATCGCTCGTGAACTGACCCGGTTGTTCAAGACCCGCTTCTATCTGGCGCGCAAACTCAGCGACGACGATCTGGAAGACAAGCAACTGCGTCTGGAACAGGCGATTCTGACCGCACTGGACGATGTCCAGGTGCTCAACGAAGACCGCATCCTGCGTCGTTACCTTGACCTGATCAAAGCCACCCTGCGGACCAACTTCTATCAGACTGACGCCAACGGCCAGAACAAGTCGTACTTCAGCTTCAAGTTCAACCCGCACGCGATCCCTGAACTGCCGAAGCCAGTGCCGAAGTTCGAAATCTTCGTCTACTCGCCACGCGTTGAAGGCGTGCACCTGCGCTTCGGTAACGTCGCCCGTGGTGGTCTGCGCTGGTCCGACCGTGAAGAAGACTTCCGTACCGAAGTCCTCGGCCTGGTAAAAGCCCAGCAAGTGAAGAACTCGGTCATCGTGCCAGTGGGTGCGAAGGGCGGCTTCTTGCCGCGTCGCCTGCCACTGGGCGGCAGCCGTGACGAGATCGCGGCCGAGGGCATCGCCTGCTACCGCATCTTCATTTCCGGTCTGTTGGACATCACCGACAACCTGAAAGACGGCGCGCTGGTACCGCCGGCCAACGTCGTGCGTCATGACGACGATGACCCGTACCTGGTAGTAGCAGCGGACAAGGGCACTGCGACCTTCTCCGACATCGCCAACGGCATCGCCATCGACTACGGCTTCTGGCTGGGTGACGCGTTTGCGTCCGGTGGCTCGGCCGGTTACGACCACAAGAAAATGGGCATTACCGCCAAAGGCGCGTGGGTTGGCGTACAACGTCACTTCCGCGAGCGCGGCATCAATGTTCAGGAAGACAGCATCACTGTTGTCGGCGTCGGCGACATGGCCGGTGACGTGTTCGGTAACGGCCTGTTGATGTCCGACAAGCTGCAACTGGTCGCTGCCTTCAACCACATGCACATCTTCATCGACCCGAACCCGAACCCGGCGACCAGTTTCGTCGAGCGTCAGCGCATGTTCGACCTGCCGCGTTCGGCCTGGACCGACTACGACACCAGCATCATGTCCGAAGGTGGCGGCATCTTCTCGCGCAGCGCGAAGAGCATCGCGATCTCCCCGCAGATGCAGGAACGCTTCGACATCAAGGCTGACAAGCTGACCCCGACCGAACTGCTGAACGCCTTGCTCAAGGCACCGGTGGATCTGCTGTGGAACGGCGGTATCGGTACTTACGTCAAGGCCAGCACTGAAAGCCACGCCGATGTCGGCGACAAGGCCAACGATGCACTGCGCGTCAACGGCAACGAGCTGCGCTGCAAAGTCGTGGGCGAGGGCGGTAACCTCGGCATGACCCAATTGGGTCGTGTGGAGTTTGGTCTGAATGGCGGCGGTTCCAACACCGACTTTATCGACAACGCCGGTGGCGTGGACTGCTCCGACCACGAAGTGAACATCAAGATCCTGCTGAACGAAGTGGTTCAGGCCGGTGACATGACCGACAAGCAACGCAACCAGTTGCTGGCGAGCATGACCGACGAAGTCGGCAATCTGGTGCTGGGCAACAACTACAAGCAGACTCAGGCGCTGTCCCTGGCGGCACGTCGTGCGTATGCGCGCATCGCTGAGTACAAGCGTCTGATGGGCGATCTGGAAGGCCGTGGCAAGCTGGACCGTGCCATTGAGTTCCTGCCGACCGAAGAGCAACTGGCCGAGCGTATTGCTGAGGGCCACGGTCTGACCCGTCCTGAGCTGTCGGTACTGATTTCGTACAGCAAGATCGACCTCAAAGAGCAGCTGTTGGGCTCCTTGGTGCCGGACGACGATTACCTGACCCGCGATATGGAAACGGCGTTCCCGCCGACCCTGGTCAGCAAGTTCTCCGATGCCATGCGTCGTCACCGTCTGAAGCGCGAGATCGTCAGCACCCAGATCGCCAACGACCTGGTCAACCACATGGGCATCACCTTCGTTCAACGACTCAAAGAGTCGACCGGCATGAGCCCGGCGAACGTCGCTGGCGCTTATGTGATCGTGCGCGACATTTTCCACCTCCCGCACTGGTTCCGTCAGATCGAGGCGCTGGACTATCAGGTTTCCGCTGATGTACAGCTGGAACTTATGGACGAGCTGATGCGCTTGGGTCGCCGCGCTACGCGCTGGTTCCTGCGTGCCCGCCGTAACGAGCAGAACGCTGCCCGTGACACCGCGCACTTCGGTCCGCACCTGAAAGAGCTGGGTTTGAAGCTCGACGAACTGCTGAGCGGCGAAATCCGCGAAAACTGGCAGGCGCGTTATCAGGCGTACGTCGAAGCCGGTGTGCCGGAATTGCTGGCGCGTATGGTTGCGGGCACCTCGCACCTGTACACCCTGCTGCCGATCATCGAAGCGTCCGACGTGACCGGGCAGAACCCTGCCGAAGTGGCCAAGGCCTACTTCGCCGTAGGCAGTGCGCTGGACATCACCTGGTACCTGCAACAGATCAGCGCACTGCCGGTTGAAAACAACTGGCAAGCCCTGGCCCGTGAAGCGTTCCGTGATGACGTCGACTGGCAGCAACGCGCGATCACCATCTCCGTCCTGCAACAGGGCGACGGCACTCAAGACGTGGAAGCACGTCTGGCGCTGTGGATGGAGCAGCACGAAAGCATGATCTCGCGCTGGCGCGCCATGCTGGTGGAAATCCGCGCTGCGAGCGGCACGGACTACGCCATGTATGCAGTGGCCAACCGTGAACTGCTGGATCTGGCGTTGAGCGGGCAAGCGGTAGTGCCTGCAGTGGCTGCGAATGCCGAGCTTGAACTGGCATAAGTAAGCGCTGAATGAAAAAGCCCCGGTATCGTGAGATGCCGGGGCTTTTTTATGTCTGAGGGTTTTGTGCTGGCTGTTCCGGCGCCATCGCGAGCAGGCTCACTCCTACAGGGGGAACGCATTCCAACTGTAGGAGTGAGCCTGCTCGCGATGGCGTCCTTTATATCAATACAACTTCTGACCTTGTTTACTATCCAGCATCGACACTTTGTCCGCCGGTCTGGCCACCAAATTGTTGAGCGACTGGTCAAACTTCTGCAACGCCCGAACTTGCACATCCTGCTGCTGATTAATATCCGCCACTATCTCTTCCGACCGTTTGAAGTCCGCCCACACTGGCGTCAATTCCCGTGCATCCGAACCTTTCGCCGTACCGATATAGTTCAACTGCGCATCATAAAAATCGGCACTGACATCGGCCTTGATATCGGAGCTGCGCGAGGTGATCAACTGGCTGTGAGTGTCGACAATCGCCACCACATCAGGCTTGGCTGCACGCAGGCTTTGCATGTCTGGATACACCGTTACCGAGCCGAATTGGCGTTGCAGGGACGCGTTGACCCATTTCACCGCCATGTCTGGTTTCGAGCTGGCGACATAGGCGTCGTGGATCGGCTGCACCAACAGGCTCTGGCCGAAACCGGTGCCGGCGTTGGTTTGATAGTCGCGCAGGTATTCGCGGTTGGTCTGGGTACTTGGGCTGTAGACCACGCCGAGCGACACGCCGGGACCGCTTTTAACCTGAGTGGCGCTGCTGCGGCCGGTGGGATGGGGGAGCAGGGTGTCCAGTGAGGAAACGGCTTGGGGGGCGGTAGGTACCGAACAGGCTGACAGAGCTAAAACCGATATCGCCAGTACACTGGCAAAGGCAAGTTTCATGGTGTTTCTCCCGTGAAACAACATCAGTCGGAAAGTTTAAAAGTCGTAAATCACGACCGTTAACTCAGACTAAACCCGCCAACCTGACAATTTGCTGAGCTAACAGCAGTTGATTAGGTTCATTTGCTGTAACCCGGCGCGGTTAATTGCCCCGGGCAATAAAAAGGCCCAAATCAACGATTTGAGCCTTTTTATTTATGGCTGGTTAAACAGCCATCAGTTTTTCAGCGGGATCAACACTTGTTCGTCCGGGGCCAGCACCATGAATACCAGCAACTTGGCGGGTTTGCTTTGGCTGGCATTTTTCGAGACCAGATGTTCGGAGCCGGCCGGTTCGTACCAGAACTGGCCCTTCTTGTAGGTGATCGGTTGTTCACCTTTGACCTGGGAAATCACTTCACCTTCGAGCACGTAGGCCATCGCCGTGCCGTCGTGTTTGTGGGCGATGGAAGATTGGCCGGGTTTGTAATCAACCTCGATCATCATGGCTTTTTTGCCGGGAGCGTTTTTCAGCATCTGGTCTTGCAGGACGGTGACTTTTTCCGACGGGTCGTGGGCGAAAACGGCCGAAGTGCAAAGGCTCAGGGCAAGGGCAGCGGCGAAGAAGGGCAGGGCTTTCATGGCGGGTTACCTGTGATGATCGGGGTGTTGCTGATCACAGTAGTCCGCAGGGCTAAGCATTCAAACGGCCAATATTCGGGAAGATCAGGTGACCAATTTGCGGGGCGTCAGAAAGGTTATTGGTGTGGCGGAATACGTCTTCGCGAGCAAGCTCGCTCCCACAGGTTCTGCGGTTGTTCACCTATCTTGTGAACAACCAATAACCCTGTGGGAGCGAGCCTGCTCGCGAAGGCGTCAGATCAGACGATAGGGAAGCTATTGAAGTCGACGCTATTGGCCAGCCGACTATCGATCAAGTCAATAAACCCCTGCGCCTCGGGCCGGTTGAAATGCGCCTGCATCGCCGCTTCCGACTGCCAGCGGGCACTGACCGTCCAGCGGTGGCCGTCCTCGGGGCAGCGGTCGACCAGGTAGGAATCGCAGCCCGGTGTTTCGCGCAGGGTTTCGACGATCTTCTGCAGTTGCCTGCCCAGTTCATCCGAGCGGCCGGCCGCAGCCTGCACCTGGACCGTATTGATCACTTCGTTGGACATTGCTCACACTCCTGAATCAGGCCGGACGAATCCTGCTCATTGAGGGATAACGCCTGTGCAGAATAGGCCTGCACCTGTCGATCACCAATAACCAATCGGCGGTTAATCGCCCAGACCAATCATTCAGGCAACTTGTTGCAGAATGTCGCGCAGACGATCCAGCGCGGTATCGATATCGAGCGTTTCGATGGCGCCGAAGCCAAAGTACAGGCCGTTTTTCGGCGTTTGCTGGTAATAGAAACCGTTGATCGCATACAGGCCGACTTCGACCTTTTTCGCCAGTTCGATCACCAGCGGCAGGTCGATCGGCACCTTGCAGAACACCGCCATGTGGAACCCTGCACTCGGCGGCACCGCCTGCAGCCACGGCGAAAGATCGTCGGCCATGCGCGCCAGAATGCGCTCGCGGCGTTGCGCATAAATGGTGTGGCAGCGGCGGATGTGCTTGAGCAGGCAACCCTCGGCGATGAACTTGGCCAGCGCCCATTGCGGCAAGGTCGAGGCATGCAGGTCGGTGAGCTGCTTGGCGCGGATCACCGCTTCGAGAATGGCCGGCGGCAGGATCGCATAACCCAGGCGCAGCTCCGGCAGCAGGGTTTTCGAGAAGGTGCCGACGTAAGCGACGATGCCGCGCTGGTCGAGGTTGAACAGCGAATCAGTGGGTCGGCCTTCATAGCGAAACTCACTGTCATAGTCGTCCTCGATGATGATCGCGCCCAACTCATGCGCGCGAGCCAGCAAGGCTTCACGGCGCGCCTGACTCATCGGCATGCCCAGCGGGAACTGGTGCGACGGCGTGACATAGATAAGGCGCGTGCCCTCGGGAATGTGTTCGACCTGAATGCCCTCGGCATCCACCGGAATCCCGACCACCTCGGCGCCATGGGTGGCGAATAGCAGGCGCGCCGGCGGATAACCGGGATCTTCCATGGCTACAAGACTGCCGGGGCTGATCAATACGCGGGTGATCAGGTCCAGCGCCTGTTGCGCGCCATTGCACACGACGATGTCTTCGTCCTGACAGTTGATCCCGCGAGAAAACGCGATGTGCCGGGCAATCGCATTGCGCAGCGCCGGCAAGCCCTCGGGCAGGCTATAGAAACCCTTGGACTGCGCCATCTGCCGCATCGCGTGAGACACGCAGCGGCGCCAATCATCCTGCGGGAACTGGCCCTTGCTGGTGGCGCCGCCGATAAAGTCATAGCGCAGCGAACCTTCCAGCGTCGGGTGACGCAGAAACACCGGCAGATTGCGCCAGCTCTCGATCACCTCGGCGCCGGCCAGTTCGGTGTGGCTCTGTTTGCGCTGGATCTGCGCCGGACGCGCGTTGACGTAGGTGCCTTTGCCGATCACCCCGGTGAGGAAATTTTCGTAGGTTAGCTGTGCGTAGGTATCGGAAATGGTCTTGCGCGAGATGCCCAGTTGCTCGGCGAGCAGACGGCTGGGCGGCAATTGCGTACCGGCGGCCAGACGCCCGGATTCAATGGCCCCGCGCAGTTGCTGATACAACTGACCGGCAAGATCCTTGCGGCCGTTGATCACGACGTGAAGTTCCATACCGACGAGGCTCCTGGGGCTGTTTGGCGTGCCTGCCAGATTACCGCTGTTGCGGGATCGGCAATAGTTGCCTATCCGAAAAACCCGAAATTGGCCTAGATCCCTGTAGGAGTGAGCCTGCTCGCGATCACGGTGGCACATCCGACAAAAATGTTGCCTGACACACCGCTATCGCGAGCAGGCTCACTCCTACAGGGATTTGTGCTCGGCTCATGGTGATTGGTGTAGCGGCTTTTCGTGCAATTGGGGCTGTAACGCACCACTGTCGGCGTTTACGGTGAACTCATTATTCCGTCTACCGAGACCTGCCCATGTCCCCGCGCCTGGATTACTACAACGCTTCGCCCAAAGCGATGAAAGCGATGATTGCCATGGAGGCGCTGACCGCCAACCTCAGTATCGAACAGCCGCTGCTGCAATTGATCAGGATCCGCGCCTCGCAGCTCAATGGCTGCGCATTCTGCACCGACATGCACTCGGTGGATGCGCGAAGGGCCGGGGAGAGTGATCGGCGTTTGTATGCGATTGCGGTGTGGCGCGACAGCAACTTCTTCAACCCGCGCGAGCGTGCGGCGCTGGCCTGGGCGGAGGCGGTGACGTTGTTAGCGGAGAGCCGGGTGCCCGATGAGGTGTATCAGCAGGCGCGCGAGCAATTCAGCGAAGGCGAACTGGTCGACCTGACCATGGCCGTGACCACCATCAACAGTTGGAATCGCCTTGCGGTGAGCTTCCGCCAAACCCCAAGCGATTGAACCCGCCCTGATCGTTCCCACGCTCCGCGTGGGAATGATCGGTAAGCGACTGAACACCACAGGATCGTTCCCACGCTCTGCGTGGGAATGCCTCAACGGACGCTCTGCGTTCGGCTCCGGATGGGACGCGGAGCGTCCCGGGCTGCATTCCCACGCGGAGCGTAGGAACGATCGGTAAGCGACTGAACACCACAGGATCGTTCCCACGCTCCGCGTGGGAATGCCTCAACGGACGCTCTGCGTTCGGCTCCGGATGGGCCGCGGAGCGTCCCGGGCTGCATTCCCACGCGGAGCGTAGGAACGATCGGTAAGCGACTGAACACCACAGGATCGTTCCCACGCTCTGCGTGGGAATGCCTCAACGGACGCTCTGCGTTCGGCTCTGGATGGGACGCGGAGCGTCCCGGGCTGCATTCCCACGCGGAGCGTGGGAACGATCAGTGGGGTGTCATTGCGGTGGGCGTTGCGGTTTCACTGATGTGCCAAAGGTATTGCCCATCCGCGTACTGGTCGCCGCCGGCGTCGCCAGCCCGACCTGATTCGGCGGCCGTTTGTTCACCGGCACATTCAGCGCTTCCTGATTCTTTTCCGCCGCCGCCGCGCCTTCCGGGTTGTTGCCCATCTGCTGGCTCAGACAATCGTAATTCGGCGCCTTGTAGCCGCCGACCGTCACCTCGACACAGCCCAACGGTTCCTCGGCATAAGCGCTCGACAGCGCCATCAACAACAGTCCGCCAAGGCTCAATCGCCACAGTGTGTTCATGCTCGCCTCCTGGCCGGCCCAAAGGGGCCGCGCTATGGCTTGAGTCTAGTGCAAGCCTTGCGCAATTCCCGTGATGGTTTTTTTGCACCGCCCGTCACACCAGATTCATAAACAGCCCTCAGGATGACGATTTCCAAGGATTCGTCAGCCGTGCAGCGAGGCAATTCCACGGACGGTTTTCAGCGTTCAACGAGGCTTGTGCGCCGGATATGTCTGGGGTGGCTGCTTGGCTGTGCGGCGGGCCACGCCATGGCTGACGCGGTGCCGGCGGACCTGCGCATGACGCTGCACATTCCGGCACAGGATCTGGCGCACGCGCTGGATCAGTACAGCCACGCCACTGGCGTTGCGGTGCTGGTCGACAGTCAGTTGAGTCGCGGTCGTCGCTCGCTCGCGGTGGACGGTGAATACACCGCCGCCGATGCTCTGCGTCGTTTGCTCGGTGGCAGTGGTTTGATGGCGCGGTATGCCCGCGACGATGCGTTTACCTTGCAAGTGGCGCAGGTCGAAGACGTGCCGGCGCCACCGCAAAAACAGACGCCGGAAAGCGTCGCGGTCAACCGCAGTTACGCGACGGCGGTGCAAGCGGCGATCGAGCGCAACCTGTGCCGCTCGCCGCTGACCCGGCCGGGCAGTTATCGCGCGGTGTTGCAGGTCTGGGTCGGCCGCGACGGCTTGGTGCAGCACAACCGGTTGGTCACTTCGACCGGTGATGTACGGCGCGACAACGCGCTGGTGGAAAGTTTTCGCAACCTCAAAATCGACCGGCCGACGCCCAGCGCCTTGCGTCAGCCGGTCACGTTGCTGTTGTTACCGGAGTCGTCAGGGAAACGCATGGAATGCACCAAATGGGAAGGAGTTTCCGGGGGATGAAAGACGCCGGACAAGGTTCGATGGTCCAACTGTTCCTGGCCTCCTACGAGGACTTTCGGGTGCGCCTGCGCAGGCGTCTCGGTTCGGAAGATCTGGCCAACGACGTGCTGCACGAAACCTACCTGCGGGTCGACCGCATGGAGACGCCGCCGAACGTCCTGCGGCCCAATGCCTACCTCTATCGCATGGCCCTGAACATCGCCGCCGACCGCCGCCAGGCCGATGCGCGCCTGCTCACCGGCGAGGAAGTCGAGGAGCTGCTGCAAATCGGCGACGAAGCCCTCGATCCGGCGCGGGTGGTGGGTGGGCAGAAGGAAATCCAGTCACTGCTCAGTGCGTTGTACGAGCTGCCCGCACGGCGCCGGAAGATCTTTATCGCGGCGCGTCTGGAAGAGGCGCCGCATCTGGAAATCTCGCAGCGCTTCGGCATTTCCACGCGCATGGTCGAGAAGGAAATCAAAGCCGCGTTGGGCTTCTGCGCCGCGAAACTGGAAAGAAAAGTGTTTCAGCGGTTCGGTCGCGGGGCCGGAAAACCGTCTTCTGAATAGTGCCCGATCAATTCGTTGAGAATCTGCGCGTTTGAACATCTTTCGACTGACACCTGCCGAGCCATCGGCGGTCGACAATTTGCACAGCGAAGCCCGCGACTGGCTGGTCCTGCTGACCTCTGGCCGCGCCACCGTGGCCGATGCCCGCGCCCTGCGCGAATGGTGCGCGCAGAGCGCCGAGCATGCCCGCGCGTTCGAAGAGGCCAAGGTGTTGTGGCACAACCTGCAACCGGCCGTGGAGCAAATGCAGGCGCCGCGTGGGTTTGGTCGTCGTGCGTTTCTCGGTGGGGCGATTGCTGCGTCGGCGGCGTTTTTGCTGGTGCGCGGGACGATTCCTGGTGGTTTTGAAGGGCTGGGCGCTGACTACATCACTGAAGTTGGCCAGCAGCGGCGTTTTGAACCTGTGCAGGGTGTGAGCCTGGAGCTGAACACTCAGACGCGGATTAATCAGCGTGCGGTGTCTGACGGTGTGCAGGGGTTTGAACTGGTCAGTGGTGAAGTTGAAGTGCAGACCGCGCGGTTGCCGTTGGCGATGCAGGCTGGGGGAGGGTGGTTGCGTGCGAGTCAGGGGCGGTTCAACTTGCGTAATACTGATCAGCAAGTCTGTGTGACTTGTCTTGATGGTGCGGTTGAAGTGGATGTTGAAGGTCGTAGTTTGCGGCTTGAACCGGGGCAGCAGGTGACTTACGACACGCGGCAGGTTGGCAGTGTGCAGAGTGTCGACACGGCGGCGGTGATGAATTGGCGTCAGCAAGTGTTGGTGTTTAACGGCGCTACGCTGAGCCAGATGATTGATGAGATCAACCGGTATCGGCCGGGGATGTTGTTGCTGCTTAATCGTGAGCTTGGGCAGCGGCGGGTGCAGGCGCGCTTCAGCCTAGATCAACTTGCTGGCGTTGCATTGCTGATTCGGGATGCCTATGGCGTCAAATGCACTGAGTTGCCGGGTGGCGTTGTCGTTTTGAGCTAGTGGGTTTGATCGTGTACATATCCGTTGCTGCGGTAACGGCCGCTTAGGGTTTCGCCCTTACGGCGACTCACTTTTTTTACAAACGCCTAAAAAAAGTAAGCAAAAAAACGCTTGCTCCTACGTGCGGCCCGCTCGCTAAAGCTCGGGGTTCCTTCGCTCCGGGATCCATCCGGGCGCATCGCCTACGGTTTGCTTCGCTGCACCTCCTCTCGATGCATTTGGCTGCGCCAAACGGTCGCTGCGCTCCCACCCCCGGATGAATCCCTCCACTCAGCCTTCCGACGTCGCCCGTGGAACAAGATCAAAAGCTGCAGCCGAGCTAACGCTCATCCTGTTGAGTGGGGCGGCTTTGCCGCTTGGGTTGTACGCAAATTAAAAACTGTGGGAGCGAGCCTGCTCGCGAAGGCGGCCCAACAGCCAACCAACCCCCAACTGACTACCCCCAATCCAATTGTGGGAGCGAGCTTGCTCGCGAAGACGGCCTCACATCCAACCAATCCCCAACTGACTCCACCCAATCCCACTTTAGGAGTGAGCCTGCTCGCGATGACGACCTACCAGCCAACCAATCCCCAACTGCCCACCCCCAATCCAATTGTAGGAGTGAGCCTGCTCGCGATGACGACCTACCAGCCAACCAATCCCCAACTGACTACCCCCAATCCCACTGTGGGAGCGAGCTTGCTCGCGAAGACGTCCTGACAGCCAACCAACCTCAAACTGACTACCCCCAATCCAATTGTGGGAGCGAGCCTGCTCGCGAAAGCGGTCCATCAGTAACAACAATATCGCCTGACCCACCACATTCGGTCGCAAACCCCCTCCCACATTTGATTCATGGCCAGCAAATCACTCCAACGGCCCAATCACCTGCCGATACTTCTCCACCCCCTGCGCCGTCCCCCGACTCAAGCGAATCTCCAACCCCAACGGATCCTCCCGCCGATTCCCACTCAACTGCCGCCACCCCTTATCCACCTCCCAAACCCGCACCTGCACATCACTGACATCACTCAAAACAGCCACCCCATTCCCAGGCGCCGGCAACGGATACCGACTCCGCGCCTCAGCCACCGCCCGATACAACGTGTCACCCTTGACCCACCACCGCACCCGCTGCAAAGCCCCCGGCTGATCCGCCGCCGTGCGAATGATGTCCAGCCGAAACCCCTTACTGTCGCTGCTACGCACAGTCAAAGCGGGCGGGGCGCTCGGCGGTTCATCATCCACCCCAACCTTCTTCGGCTCAGTCAACTCAACCCCCGCGCGCATCTCCACATCCCGCTGCAACTGGTTCAGCGCCCGCAACAAACCGTCACTCTGCTCACTGCTCGCCTGCAAATGACTGTCCGCCCGCGTCACACTGTCCAGCCCCCGCCAGGCAATCAGACTCACCACCGCCATCAACAGAATCGCGACCATCACCTCAATCAACGTAAACCCTTGCTGGCGCTTCATTGCAGGCTGATCCTTCCGCTGCCATCACGCAGCACACTCAAGCGATTCAACCCATCCGAAAACGTCAACTGCAGCGGCGGATTGATCCACTCAGCGTTCAGCACAACCCTCTGTTTCGGCTCCACCCGCACCTCCATCTTCGGACTCTGCCAGGCACGCGGCCGCAACTGCGGATCCTGCGCGAAATGATCAAACCCCTTGCCACTGTCACTGCGTCGACTAAAGCGAAACCCCTTGGCATCACTCACCCACACAATCGGCCGGCCATCCGCCCGGGCCTCGGCCTGCGCCACCTGCAGCAACTGCGCCACGCGCTCGGCATCCTTGCGCAGCAACTGCAACGGATCGGGCTTGATACTCAGGCTGATCGCCGCACTGGCGATGCCGATGATCACCAGCACCACCATCAACTCGATCAGCGTAAAACCCTGTTGCCTGTTCATCGCGCGCGCGCTCCTTTGCGTCCTGCGCCATCGTGCACGGCCAACATGTAAGGCGTGTGAAATAAAACGGAGAGAATTGCCGCGTAGGCTGACAGCAGGGATAAAAAGGAGATTCAACCCATGACCTTCACCGCACGCTTTTCCCCACCCCAAATGGTCCAGGCCCTCGCGCTGGCTGGCGGGGCAACTTGGTCGTCGTTGCTGATGGCGGTGGAGGGCGATGCGTCGGTGAGAGAACAGAGTAGGGAGACGTTCCGGCTGTTGCCGGATATGTTGTCGGTAGGGCCGTGCTGACACGACTCTGACGGGCTCTGAGTGGTGACGACCATACGTCTAAAAAGCACTTTTACCTGTCAGATCTGACAGGTGTGCGTTTGCGTCTTTCAGGGTTAAATCACTCCGCCCCATTTATTTCACTATCGGAGTTTTCACCATGGCGACATCCCAAGCTAATGCAAGCGCACCCTCTATCAATTCGGTCAGAGAAGCCAGCGGCGTAGAAATTGCGAATGGCGCTAAAACCACCGAGACCAGCGTGACTCTTGCCGGTAACGCGCAAGGAGCGCATATAGTTGAAGTGTTTGATGGCACGTTAAACAAAGGTGCAGTCGCTGTCGATTCCGCGGGGAACTGGTTCTTTTCCTTGGCTGAATTGAGCGTGGGCTCGCACAGCGTTACAGTCAGGGCGCTATACGGTTTTGGAGACATGTCCGAGCCCTGGACCTTCACTGTGGTTGCAAACAAGTAATAAAAAAATGGCTCATGGTCTGGTTCTCTTCTAAATATCAGGGCCAGGCTCAGGAGCTTAATGGGCGGCTCAGCAGGGTATCGAGTGTGGCCAACGATAGCGCCTCCTGACTACGGTCAAGCACCTGCACGCAAATCCTGAGCAACCGCCCATTCTCCGCCGCGCCAATGACCTGTTCACAGCGCAACAACCGCATAACTCGGCATGCGGGCTGCGCATTCAGGGCCATCGAACGCTCATTCCTCCGCGTCTCAACTCGGCCCGGCGATGATCACCAGCACCACCATCAACTCGATCAGCGTAAAACCCTCTTGCCTGTTCATCGCGCGCGAGCTCCTTTGCGTCCTGCGCCATCGTGCACGGCCAACATGTAAGGCGTGTGAAATAAAACGGAGAGAATTGCCGCGTAGGCTGACAGCAGGGATAAAAAGGAGATTCAACCCATGACCTTCACCACACGCTTTTTCCCACCCCAAATGGTCCAGGCCCTCGCGCTGCTCGCCGCGCTGGTCGGCGTGGCGACGTGGTCGTCGCTGCTGCTGACCTCCGCCGAATCCCACACCCCGGCAGCGGCCCCGCAATTGCTGGCGGCGCGGAGTGATAGCCCGGCGTTGCAGTGGTTTTCCAATCAAACAGCGCCGGTGGACATCAAGGTGAGCGGGGTGATGGCGGGGAGTCGGGGGGCGGTGGCGATACTGAGCCTGAACGATGGGCCGCCGAGGAGTTTTTTGCAGGGGGAGAAGGTGGGGCCTGGGGTGAAGTTGGTGGCGGTGGAGGGGGATGGGGTGGTGATTGAGCAGGGTGGGGAGAGGGTGCGGTTGGTTCTGGATAAACTGCCTGAAGGACCGGTGTTACCGAGGTTGGTGAGGCCGTGATTTGCGGGGTTGAAGGCACCTATTTGTTGTCTCAGCTGTGGTGGTGCGGTCTGGATTGCCGGGAGTGTGCTTGGTTGCCTTTGGCTAGAGGATGTCTGTCGTGAATGCCCTCTTTCGGCCGAGGGTGAAGGTATAAACCTGCGGTGTGAGCAGGAAGTGCCGCACCCAAGATGTACACGCACTTCGGCGGAAGCTGCCTTTCACTACAGGTAGCTCTTGTCCGATATCTGCAGAAAATCAGAATGCCGCAGGAGCATCGTTGGAAACGGAATGTCAGTAGACTTACCATCGACAAACTTATCCTTATCTGACAATCTGAATTAAGTATGTAGCAGCAAGATTTCATCGACGTCTGGGACGCGGGGTCGCGTGGCTAAGTCCCCCAGACGTATTGGCAGCATTTTTATATTGATCTCAATAGACTGAGTCAATTCGCCGTTTTGCCTTTCATCTTGAGGCACTTGGATGTTATTCAGGAGCATGGATGCAGTCCTCTACGTTCAAATCTTCAATCCGCCTTTATGGCTTGACCAGACGAAATACACATGGTCAGTACCATGACGTGAGCTGTACAACTACCACCACCGGTGTCTCTGTAGTTCGGGTATTTGTCTCGCGACTTGACGCAGAGATCGCGGCGCAAAACTCCGATCTCGAAGCACATCCTCTCTCCGATTTTTTCTATCCTGGCCTTCTGGCTGAACAGCAAGGCGGGTTGAACCTTCATATCTGCTTGGGTTTTGCCGCCAACAATGGTCACCTCTCGATTCAAAACAAACAACTCGTTCCCATGGGATGGTTTACCTACATCGATGTGCGCAGTTGGAGCGATGAGCATTATGTGCATTGGGGTGATGAGCTTCCCGGTTTACTGGGCAGAACTTATAGCCTCTTGAAACTCGCCGACTACAACACGTTCCTCAACAGCCTGGATGGCGCCCCCACAAAAGAAATGCATTGGCACGCGAGTGAAGCCATACGCGTGATGCCAACCAATGACGTCGAAACAAGCAGTTGGGATCAAATTTCACTATTCGATCCAGTCGATTGCCGGTAGTGCTTTGGAAGCACGGCCAGCTCTTATCAAACCCACCTCAATTAAGGAGGTTCATATGAGTGGTAAACCTGCAGCCCGTGTTACTGACGCTACAGATTGCCCGATGCCGGGTCATGGCACGAACCCTATAACCAGCGGCTCTCCAGACGTTTTTTTTGACGGCTTGAGCGCAGCCAGGCAAACGGACACAACAGCCTGTGGAAGCCAGATTTCGGACAACGTCATTACCAGCGTGCTGATCAATGGCAAGCCGGCGGTCGTTACTGGAAGTTTAGGGAGCCATGGGAACGTAGTCGTGGGTGGATCTGGCACCATCATCATTGGTAACACCGGAGGCGGAGCGTCCTTTACTCCGATTATTCCGATATCGTTCGGCTTCGATGAGCAATTCACCCTGCTCGATACGGAAGGTGAGCCCGTAGCAGATTTTGCCTACAAGGTGACCACCGCATCTGGAAAAATTTTCAGAGGCGTAACGAACGAATTGGGGAAAACCCAGCGGATACCGACCTCGGTTGTTGAAGATTTGCATCTGGAACCTGACGACATCGCTTAACGCTTAGCTTCTAAATGGACACTGAAGAATGCCAGTACTTACGAACAATCGAACAAGCTCAAATAATCAGCCAAACAGCAGCCATGCAGTTACTGTTGCTACCAAATACTCGAGACGCCCTAATGACAGCGGCTGGTTAAAAATACGTCAGGAGCCGAGCGGCAAAGATGCTTTTCTTTGTGAATACACAAAAGTCACTATGCTGAAAGAAAAAAATGGCCGCACCTATTTCAAAGTGGCTGACGGCAATAGCTCATGGGTGGGAATAGAGGCCAGCATGGCCACTGAAAATGCGGAAAAATATCTTTCGGATGTTGCTCCAAAAGCGCCCGCCACGATGAATGTCAAATACCACGGCAATCCAGTGTCTACCCGCTCCGAAATCCGAGGCGATACGAACAAACAACAATGGGCAATCGCGAGCTTCGATGGCAAAACCGCCAAAGTGACCTTAAACAGTGTTTGGGGTGGTGAATATACACCGCTTCCGCCGGGTACCCATCGGATTATGGCTCCAGATCAGTCTCATGCCAATATTTCTACAGCCGGTTACAAGGCCGCACACCCAGGAAGAGTACGCTGCAATGACGTCTGGTTCCCGATTGAGGTTGAAGGCACAACAGGGAATAGCAGTCGGTATATTCACATCGGTCATTTATCAGAAGGCTGCGTGACCTTTTACGAATTACTGAAGTGGAATGATATTTACGACTACTTAATTGATAAGCGCATGAAAGAAGGTAAAGGGAAATACATTGGCAAACTTATCGTGGAAAAATAAATGAACAGACTAATCTCCTTACTTTTTTTGATAAGTTTATCAATGCTTGCCAGCTGCGCGATGGCTAAGCCTCGATGCGATGATTTTCTGGCAAAACTAAGCGACAAACCTGATTTTGTAGAGTACGTGGAATGCACTCAAAACAATGATGAGCAGGGAAAGCCTCTCATTGCTCGGTACCGCGTAAAAGGCTCAGACGCCCTTGAGGCGGAAAAATACATGAACCAGACTTTCAACCTTCCGATGCTCCGGTTTATCTGCTGCGGCTGGGACTCAACATTTTATTCTTATCGCGATAAAAAAACACAGCGATGGTATCTGCTCGGCATGGGCTCCGAGGAGACGCCGGTGAACAAACGTAATTCGTGGTCAGAAATAAAATTCTTCAACATCACTGTATCAATCAATACCGAAGAGATCTGAGCACACTTAGTAAACGGACAGCACCGATGCTTACCTCAGGTGATGTGTCGGTGGGTACATGTTGACGGTTCCTTATGTCTGAACACTCGGGAAATCTAAGGCTGCGAAAGCAAGTTCGGCCGATCGGCTGTACCCCAGTCAGCAATTGGCATTCGATAAACACCAACGTTTAAAAAGACATCTCCAGACACTCTCTCAGGCTACACACCCTTGCGCCTTTGCCTACAGCTACGCCAGAATCCGCCGGCTTGTGGGCTTTGTACCTGGTCTATATCGTCTATGGGTCGCTGGCAACCCAGCGACCGGGTTTAGCGACCCGACCAGGTATAAGTACAACGACGCTCCAGTTTGTCGCAGACGTTTGCGACGACGATATGGTGGCTGTGCGTGGGAGACCTTCGGGTCTGCCGGGTCTTATACCTCTCGGTTCGCTAACCCGCGTACAGCTGCCACCCTTACTTGTTTAGCGACAGGTGTTGGTGGTTTCACCAGGTATAAATATGGAGCTTCACCATGATCAAACCAACACCCAACCCGCCCGAAACCGCCTCGGTTTCCCCCTACGAATCCATCGATTCCAGAAAACTCCACGAAGCCGCCGACCGCGCGCTCGACCATTACCTCTGTCCACCCGGATCCACGCCGCCCCCACGTAAAAACCGTGGGATGTACGCCGTGACGGCGGACAACAAAACCGAAGAACTGCTGGTCGATGCCAGTGCAACACTCGCTTCGGCCAAAACCATCGCCCAGAACGTCTTCAGCCTGTTGCCGGCATCGCAGCGCCATGCGCTGGCGGGGATTGCGCAGTTGATCATGCTCGGGGAGTTGGCGGTGAATCGGGCTCTGGATAATCTGCAATTGCCGGAGTGATGCGGGTGTCGGGATCACCTGGTGATTGATCGGGTGTTCATTCTGGCGCTTTCGCGAGCAAGCTCGCTCCCACAGGGTTTTATGCTGATGGCAGATGTTGTGTACGACGCTGACACCTGTGGGAGCAGTTGATTATTACCGTGCCATTTTCGTGTGGTTATTGAGACGCTTCAGGACATTCGCGGGTCCATCGCGTCACCGTCATGTCATTGAACTGCTCTCCGATGGTATCGACGCGTAGGCAAGTTCCTTTCTTCGCGTAGTACAAGATGCAGCGCGAGCTATCAAACGAGCAGGTATCCAGTTCGAAGAACTTGCGTGTAGCCAGCTCCTTCTCCACGCCACTGTATTCATAGCCGTCGTTGGTATGCATCCGCGTCGGCTTCCAGCCTTGTTTGACTAGCTTGGATCTGGCCGCGGCCAAACGCTCACCGGCGACGATGCCTGCTGGCCCGCGATTGTCGTTTGGCGCCTGTGAGTCATCGGCAAACGCTGCGCTGATACCCGTGTAATAAAGTGCGAAAAATACGAGGGTCGAGGCCTTCAATTACAGTTCCTATAGCCGATTTTAGCTCGACAAAAACTCCGGATCCTCGGTATGAGGTTGCGGAGGATGGTGATTCTTTGTGCCAGCCCTTCGGGACGTGCTGCCTCCCTTGTTGCTGCTTTCGGCCTAGCGCCGAGCCTAGTGAAAGTGACCTGGGTTATTGCCTGCTTTTATTTAGTCGTTCCTGTGATTCTTCTTCCGGTGCAATGAAAGGCTGCCACCAGAAAATCCTTGAGCGACCACGCCCAAAGACCCAGAAGCATGCAGATCACCAAAAAAGTGAAATATTGATGAAAGTCCGTACTGGGCACTTTTTGGCTGGTTATTCCAACCAGCCCGAGACTTATCAGGCTGACGCAAAAAAAACTCAGACATCGTAAGGCGAGATAGCAAAGGTCTCTGAAGTTAATCGTGGGTACCCAGCTATTTGCAGATTCGGAAAATAAAGCCGACCACACCAGATGAAACAGACTTGCGTAGATAAAGCTCATGCTTAGGCGTTCTGCTACGTCAGCGCCGGAACCGAGGAAAATTTGTGAGTAGAAATGGTCGAGAAACACACCTACGGGACGCATGAGGTCGAGGAAAGGAAACAGGGCGACCCCACCTGCGAGGTAAATGGCTAAAAAAGCGATGATTTTCATCTCGCACTCCGTTGCTTTATTTGCCAGGTCGATTTGATGTCAAATCGGTGTTTTGCGTTCTATGCATCGACCTCGGTATTGGCAGTGCCTGACTATTTTTTCAGCTAGGTAAGTCAACAGCATAGTCATCATGACCACTTCCGGTAACTCAGTCGCTGGACGTCAGAAGGGTAGAGGGCCAGACGGCAGAGAAGCACGGTTTTGCGGCGAGCGGGGTTTCGATGGGCTGCGAGGTTGAGCATTTCACTAGGGATGTGGACGGATCTATTCCGAGAGGTGTTACGGGATTCGTTTCCGATAAACACCAACGTTTAAAAAGACATCTCCAAACACTCTCCCAGGCTACACATCCTTGCGCCATTGCCTACAGCTACGCCAGAATCCGCCGGCTTGTGCGCCTTGGGGACGGGTTCTATTGTGGTGCGGTCGCTGACGAATCAGCGATCGGATTTGACCGTCCGCCCAACATCAAGGCGCACCAGCGTTCTGCACGTGTTCAGGCATTGTCTGAAATCATGTCGCGGTGGCTGTGCGTGGGACACCTTCGGGTGTGCCGGATTCCTTGATGTCCGGTCGGTCAACCCGCGTACAGCTGCCACCCTGTTTGTTTGACCGCGAACGGTGGCGGCTCCAGTCATCAAGGAGCTTCACCATGATCAAACCAACACCCAACCCGCCCGAATCCAACTGCACGTCCCCCTACGAATCCATCGATTCCAAAAAACTCCACGAAGCCGCCGACCGCGCGCTCGACCATTACCTCTGTCCACCCGGCTCCACGCCGCCTCCACGTAAAAACCGTGGGATGTACGCCGTGACTGCGGACAACAAAACCGAAGAACTGCTGATCGATGCCAGTCAAACGCTCGCTTCGGCTCAAACCATTGCGCAGAACGTCGCCAGTTTGCTGCCGGCGTCGCAGCGTCGGGCGTTGTTGGGGATTGCGCAGTTGATCATGCTCGGGGAGTTGGCGGTGAATCGGGCGTTGGATAATTTGCAATTGCCGGAGTGATGCGAGGGGCGGGATCACTTGGTGATTAATCGGGTGTTCATTCTGGCGCCTTCGCGAGCAGGCTCGCTCCCACCTTTGAGTGTGTTCCAAGGTGGGAGTGCGCTGGTTCTTCAGCCGCGATAAATGTCGAGACGATGTGCGCGTATCTGTACCTGCGAGTGGGTTGCTTTCTTTGCGTCAATCGACTGCCAGGTTGTCCCGAGCCCACTGTTCCGCCGTAGTGACCTGAATCGATTGCTGTTCGTTGAAAGTCCCCGCTTTTGGCCACGACACGCCTCTGCCTTGGGCAAATACGGCGCGGTATTTTTTGATGTGGTGAGTGGGGTCTTTTTCCAGTTCCTGCATCAGGTGCGGCACCGTCCAGACGTTACGCTTGAACGGACGCCCCAGCACACGTTCTAGCAGGCTCGCCACCTGCCCATACGTCACCGTGTCGCCAGACAGGTACACGATCTCGTTGCGAAAGCGCGGTTCGAAGAAAACGATTTCCGCTGTCAGCTTGCCGATGTCCTCGGGTGTCGTGAGCGTCACGCTGGTTTCCAGGCTGCCCAAGGCGTTGACGGCGTCGTTCTCAAAATCGACGACCTCAAAGACCGGCTCGAACAGAAAACTGGTGAACATGCCGGTCGAGATGATCACCCATTCGGTTTTATCCTGGGCGCGGAGCAACTCGCGCACGTCGAGTTGCGCATCGAACAAATCCTGCGGGCTGCCTCGGCCAATCACTTCGAAATCGACGCCAAACTGCCAAGGGAAATAGCGCTTCACGCCGGATCTGAGCGCCGCTGTTGCCAGTTTCATCGGTGTTTCGCGGCCCGCGACCATGCCTGCGCAGCCTATGACGGTGTCAAATGCTGCGAACACTTCGGCCAGTTGATCGATGGAATCGTTAACCAAGTCTGCAGCGACCAGTTGGATGCCGAGACTGCGCAGTTCATCGACTTCCAGTTTTTTCTCAGGGACTTGCGTGTTGATGGTCGAATCCCTGAGCAGAACGCTGATGGAACTGCCGGGCGAGCGCTTGGCTACCCGCGCAAGATTACGCAGCACCGGCAAGCCGAGTTCGCCGGCGCCGAGTACGAGAATGGATTGTGGGGAAGGGTGGGTCGCTGCGGTCATGATGTCTCCTGAGATCCGTCGTCTGTATGATTTGGCGATGCTGGCACGATTGCGCAGCGCTCAGAAGAAGGCACACGCGTGATACCAGGGGGACACATGACCGATGAGGAAGCCCTTAGCCAGGCAGAAGCGATCTGCCAGACGCTAAGACGAGACGATGATGGCGTGCGGCGCGAAGTCCTGGCTCACGCCGGTAGCCGCTGGTCACTGGGTATCCTGCATGCCCTGGGTGTGTACGGCACGATGCGTCATGCCGAGATCAAACGGCAAATGACGGGCGTGACTCAGCGCATGTTGACCAAGACGCTGCGTGCACTGGAACGCGATGGTCTGCTGATACGGCGGGAGTTGGATCAAGTGCCGCCCCATGTTGAGTACGAGCTGACGGCGTTGGGGATGGAGCTGTTGGTTCGTATGTCGCCAATTTGGACTTGGGTTGTGGAGCACGTCGACGATTTTCGTGAGGCGCGTCGGGTGTTTGATGGTCAGAGTGGGAGAAAGCCTGCTTGGCAGGTTCCGGTGGTGGGGCTGGTTGATTTGGATGGGTCTGATTGATTGGTTGCTTTGGTTCAGGCCATTGCCTGGAACGTTGCCAGTCTGTTGCCGGGTTTGGGGGGCTTGCGAGCAGAAGCGGCCCTCACCCCAGCCCTCTCCCGGGGGGAGAGGGGCCGACCGAGGTGTCTTGCGGGGTACATCGACCTGGAAGACCTTGGTGATTATGGCTTTGGTGAAAGACCTTGGCGGTTATGGCTTTTGTGAAAGGCCTTCGATTTGGCTTTGTGAGCTTGGCCATTTTGGATTCAATGAAAGACGTTTAAGTCGGTGTAGCTTTCGAATGTCTCCGAATCGGTTCCCTCTCCCTTGGGAGAGGGCTAGGGTGAGGGGTTTTCCGTTCGGGACAGCAAGGTCTCGAGCCGGGCCAACGGTGGCGCGTCCTGACTGCGGTCAAACACCTGAATCCCAACCTTGAGCAAGCGCCCATTCTGCGCCGCACCAATCATTTGCTCACACCGCAACAACAACCGCCCCTGATCACATTCCATCGCCTTCATCCCCAGCGGCAATTTGCCCTCCAACCGCAACTCGGCCATACGACTTTGTCCCGCCAGTAGCGCAATCGAACGATCCCTTAAAACCCCACTGCTCTGCGTCATCAACCCCGCCACACGCACGGCCGCCGACATCGCCACGGCAATAATCGCCAGCGCCACCAGCACTTCAATCAGGGTGAAACCGGCCTCGCGGCGATTGACACGCATCAAGTCATCTCAAAGACAAAGAACAGCAATGTAAGCAACCAAGGTGACCAATTGCTGACCAAAGATCCCGTGCGGCCTTGGACCGTTGGTCGCTACTGTCAGATCTGACAGTAGCGACACGTTTAGAGGCTCTGTTTTGATGGATGTGGCTTGCCAGTCCATTGAGGTGTGACGCTGTGGACGGCCGGTCAATACCTGCCAGTCGGAAGTCTGTCGGTCGCTGGTGAAATCTAACGCAGTGAGGATTTAACCAATGAGACTTTTTATGGTTGTGTTTCTGTGCGTGTTGGCAGGCTGCAGCGCCCGATACAAAGAGCCCGATGAATTCAACATCCAGCAAGCCGCAATCGACGGTGCGGCCACGGCGACCAAACTGCAGGCGCTTTACAACGACACCCGTATCGATTGTGGCGGACCTCGACGTCCTGCCTTTCTTTGTTCGGGCATCATGGGTAGAGCGACAGTGAAATCGACGGCATATCATGTCTGGAATCCGAGCCCGACCTCCGTGAGCCGCGGTGGCGTGTCCTGGTCCTGGTTGCGCCGCGATTCGACATTCCGAACGTTTCTGTACAACAACGGCTATTTTACCTACCCGATTTTCGACAGCCCGGCAGACAAGATCGATATCGATGTTTTCTGCGTTTTCCCGCTGAATGCCAGTACGAACGGGCGGACGGAAAATGGTTGCGGGAACGTTTCATCACAGCCACTGACCAGTCGCCCTTGTCATTTGTCAGGCATTACCACAGCCCAACAGTGGCTGAATAACTACCGCACCAACAATGCCCAATGCGGGTTCAATGTTCGCGAAACCACTTCGGGTGATCACTCGGCATCTGCCTATATCGAAGGTATTCGGGCAATGGCGCTGCTGGGGGACACTTCGTTTCAGGGCTGGAACGAGATCGTCAGCGGCATCTGGCCGCAGAACATCCACAGAACCGTGCCACTGTGGGCCTTTTTCTATACGGGTAGCGGCTTATCTGATGCGCAATACAACCAGCGGGATTTTTATGCATCCGGTGGCATCGTCGCCCCGATCATCCGCGTGACGATGCCGGCGACGCAGGGAGGGAGCGCCAGCTTCCAGTTTTTCAGTGGTGAGCAGGTCGTGGGACGTTGGCAGCCAACTGAGCCTGCGAAGGCGGATTACGCCAAGGCTCTGTGAGTAGCAGCCTACTGGGCGGTGCCCGCCGGGGCACCGCTCGAATCTCTATTTCGTGACTGTTTCACCCGAGGATTTTCAACATCACTGACATATCTTCTTGCAACACTGCGCGTCGAATCGAATCAAGCCAGGGATTGTCGAGATGGATATCGCACCTTTCAAATCGCGTCAGCAACCGTTGCGCACGCCGCGTGGTCAGCAGGGTTTTACCCTGATCGAGATCATGGTGGTCGTGGTGATTCTGGGGATTCTCGCGGCGATGGTGGTGCCTAAAGTGCTCGACCGGCCGGATCAGGCGCGGGCGACGGCGGCGAAGCAGGATATTGGTGGGTTGATGCAGGCGTTGAAGTTGTATCGCCTCGATCACGGCACTTATCCGAGCATGAACCAAGGCCTGAAGGTGCTGGTGGAGCGGCCGGCGGATGCGAAGAACAGCAATTGGCGCTCGTACCTGGAGCGCTTGCCGAACGATCCGTGGGGGCGTCCTTATCAGTACCTCAACCCTGGCGCCAATGGCGAGATCGACATCTTTTCCCTCGGTGCCGACGGTCAGCCGGACGGCGACGGTGTGAATGCCGATATCGGTTCCTGGCAGTTGTAAGGCCGGCCATGAACAGCCGCTCGCCTGAGGGGGCGAAGCAACAGGGCATGGCGATTATCAGCGCGTTGCTGATTGCGGCCGTGGTGGCGGTGATTGCGGCGGGCATGTTGACCCGGCAGAGCGTGTCGACCCGGGCGCTGGAGGCGGATCAGCAGCGTGTGCAGGGGCGGTGGGTGGTGCAGGGCGGGTTGGAGATCAGCCGTCAGTTGCTCTGGGATGCGCGTCAGCGCGATCCGTTGACCCGGCTCGATCAGCCGTGGGCGCAGCGGCTCTCCGCGCAAGGTTTTGAAGGGCGGCTGGAGGATGAGCAGGGCAAGTTCAACTTGCGCAATCTGGTGGCCAATGAGCGTGTCGATGAGGCGCAGGTCGCGGCGTTTCAGCGCTTGTGCGAGTTGATCGGGGTCAGTGCCGGGTTGAGTCAGCGCATCAGTCAGCGGGTGATTGCCTCTTATCCGCGACTGCTGAATGCGCAGATTGCCGAGGCGCCGAAAAGTGGTTTCGACAGTGGCCGCGCGACCTCGCCAAACGCTTCACGCAAACCGCAGAATCCGACGCTGCCGATGCTGCGCAGCATCGATGATTTGCGCAGTGTCGACGGCGTTAATGACGCGCTGATCGGCAAACTGGCGCCGTACCTGACGGTGATCCCCGCGACGACTTGGCTCAACGGCAACACCGCCACCGCGCCGGTGTTGGCCGCGTATGTGCCGGGGCTGTCGCTGGAGCGTGCCAATGCGCTGATCGCCGAGCGCGATGCCGGGCGCTGGTTTATCAACCGTGGCGATTTCGTTAACCGTTTGCGCATGCCGCAACTGGAGCTGACCAGCGTCAAGGTCGGCATCACCAGTGACTGGTTTCGCCTGCGCGGTGAGGCGCGGCGTGATCAGCGTCGGGTCAGTCTTGAGGCGTTGCTGCATCGCAGCCAAGACCGCTTGCCGCAGGTGATCTGGTCGCGGGTGGGCGTATGAGCCAGTTGAAGGTGGCGTTGCCGCCCTTGGCGGAGCTGGATCTGCACAGTCAATTGTACTGCGCCTGGTTGGATCGTCAGGGCGTGGTCACGCGGGAAGAACGCCTCAGTCTGAGCCAGTTGAGTCAGCAGTCGAAACTGCCGCCGCTGGTGTGTTTTCTGCACCCGGCTGACAGCCTGTTGGCGAGTCTCGATTTACCGCCGTTGCCGGCCAACAAGATTGTCGCGGCGGTGCAGTGTGCGGCGCAGGCCTTGATGCTTGGCGACAGCAGCGCGATGCATATCGCGCACAGCTCGCGGGACGAGGCCGGGCAGGTACAGATTGCTTGGGCGCCTCGGCAACAGTTGTTGGGTTTTGGTCAGTTGCTGAAAAGCGCTGGGCTGAACCTGCGCGGTCTCTACCCGGCGCCTTACAGTTTGCCAGTGTTGCCCGGCACCGTCGCTTGCGTGCAGGACGGGCATTTGTTGCTGCGCGATAGCGTGCAAGCGGCGCGGGTGCAGCCGTTGTTCGCTGACGGTTTCGACGGTGTTGTGTGGGAACCGGGCGTCACTTTGCATTGGATCGGTGAGCAACCGCCGCCGGGTGCTGAACTGCCGATGGCGGATGCGCAGCGTTGGACTGGGCCGTTGCCCGGTTGGGGTCTGCATGGCGCCGTGCAAACGCAAAACACCGAGCATCACGGCTGGGGCAGGGCGATCGCCCTGTCAGCGTTGGCCGTGGCCATTTGGGTGATCGGTTTGAACCTTTACGCCGCCCGCGAAGCCGGGCAGGGCCAGCAACTGAAAACCCAGATGAACCTGCGGGTAAAGCAGGCGTTTCCCGAGTTGCCGGTGATCCTCAACCCGTTGCAACAGGCTCGCCAGCAATTGGCGGCGCGGCAGAAGGGCGCGGCGGATGATCCGGCGCAGACCTTCAATCGTCTGGTGTTGCAGGCCGGCAGCGGCATGCCGTCGATGGCCGGCAGTGTCGAGCGGTTGGCGTTTGTCGACGGCACCTTGCAACTGAGTCTGCTGAGTGAAGCCCGTCGCGGCGGCAATGATCAGGAGTGGCAAAGCACCTTGGCCCAGGCCGGTATCAGCGTGACGGCAGACGACGAGGGCTGGACCTTGCGTCCGGCCACTGAAGCCACCTCAAGTGAAAGCGACGACAGCGGCGGAGCAGAAGAAGATGAATAAGGCCTCGCTCGCGCTCTATCGCGCCAAGTGGCAACGCTTTAACGCCCGGTTGCAGGCCCGTTGGCAGCCGTTGGCCTTGCGTGAAAAACGCATGGTCGCCGGCATGGCCGTTGCACTGGTCGGCCTGCTGCTGTGGGTTGCGCTGATCCAGCCACCGCTGAAGAAAATCGCTTATTGGGAAGCCGAGACGCCAAAGCTGCGCGCCCAGACCGAAGCGTTGGAAGTATTGCTGCGCGAAGTCAGCGTGCGTCCCACCGGGCAAAGCGTGGCGCAGTCGCTGGAGCAGACCCTGCAGGCCAGCGGCCTCGCCGGGCATTATCAGTTGCAAGCCGGGGAGGCGGGCGCTTGGCAGTTGACCTTCGACGCGGCGCCGGCCGACGCCGTGCTCGACTGGCTGTTGAGCAACCCGGCACAACTTTCTCTGCAAGTGGTCGAGGCCCGTTTGCAACGCGCAGACAACCCCTCGACCGAAGTCACCGCCGGCACTTTGTCAGGCACCGTTCGCATGGATCAGGCGCTGGGCGCTAAGGAAGCTTCATGAAGGGGTCAGGATCCAAACCGGCACGTCTGGCGTTGCCGATGCTGCTGATGGCGTTGAGCGCGTGCAGCAACACCAGCACACCGCAAAACCAGCCGCCGCTGCTGGTCGACAGTGAACTCGGGCGGCCGCTGGCCAACACCCAGCGCAGCGGCGATGCGGTGCTCGACCGCGAGCGCGCACAGGCGCAGGCACGACCTGTGCCGAAGCAATTGCACAACATCTCCAAAAGTGCGCGCAGCGGCGCGGCGGCGTCGGGCATTGCGTTGCCGAGCAATCCTTTGGGCGATCAGCCGGTGACGCTGAATTTTGTCGACGCCGATATTCAAGCGGTGGTGCGCGCGTTGTCGCGTTCCACCGGGCAGCAGTTTCTCGTCGATCCTCGCGTCAAAGGCACACTGACGCTGGTCTCGGAAGGTCAGGTGCCGGCGCGGCAGGCTTACGATATGTTGCTGGCGGCGTTGCGCATGCAGGGTTTCAGCGTGGTTGATGTCGGCGGCGTGGCGCAGGTGGTGCCGGAGGCGGATGCGAAGTTGCTCGGCGGGCCGATCTACAGCGCCGACAAACCGGCGGGCAACGGCATGCTCACGCGCACGTTTCGTCTGCAATACGAAAACGCGGTGAACCTGATTCCGGTGCTGCGGCCGATCGTTTCGCCGAACAATCCGATCAACGCCTATCCGGGCAATAACACCATCGTCATCACCGATTACGCCGAGAACCTGACCCGCGTTGCGCAGTTGATTGCGAGCATTGATTCGCCGAGTGCGATCGACACCGATGTGGTGCAGATCCAGAACGGCATCGCCGCTGACATCGCGCCGATGGTGGCGGATTTGCTCGATGCGCCGGGCAATGATCCGACGCAGAAAATTGCCGTGATTGGTGATCCGCGGTCCAACACCATTATCATTCGCGCCGGCAGTCCGGAGCGCACGGAACTGGCGCGCAACCTGATCTACAAACTGGATAACGCGCAGAGCAATCCGAGCAATCTGCATGTGGTTTATCTGCGTAACGCGCAAGCGGCGAAACTGGCGCAGGCACTGCGTGGTTTGCTGACTGGCGAAAGTGACAGCGGCAGCAGCGACAGTGCGCGTTCGGTGCTCAGCGCGATGGGCGGCAGCACCGGCGGCAGCGCTGGGCAGAATGGCCAAAGTGGCACGCAAACCAGCGGGAGCACATCGACCACCAACAGCAGCGGCAGCACGGGCGGCAGTTACGCGCAGGGCAGCAGTGGCAGCACAACCGGCAGCGGCGGTGCGCAAAGCAGCGATCAAAACGTCGCTTTCAGTGCCGGCGGCGTGACCATTCAGGCCGACGCCACCACCAACACCTTGCTGATTTCTGCGCCGGAGCCTTTGTATCGCAACTTGCGCGAGGTGATCGATCTGCTCGACCAGCGTCGCGCGCAAGTGGTGATCGAAAGCCTGATCGTCGAAGTCGGTGAGGACGATGCCAGTGAGTTCGGTGTGCAGTGGCAGACCGGCAATCTCGGCGGCAACGGCGTGATCGGCGGGGCGAATCTCGGTGGTTCGGGGATCAACGTCAACGGCAAGACCAGCATCGATGTGCTGCCGCAAGGCTTGAACCTGGGCTACGTCAACGGCACCGTCGACATTCCCGGAATCGGCAAGATTCTCGACCTGAAAGTGCTGGCCCGGGCGTTGAAGAGCAAGGGCGGCACCAACGTGCTGTCGACGCCGAACCTGCTGACCCTCGACAACGAAGCGGCGAGTATTTTTGTGGGTCAGACCATTCCGTTTGTCAGTGGCAGTTATGTCACGGGCGGTGGCGGCACCAGCAATAACCCGTTCCAGACCGTGACCCGTGAAGAGGTGGGTTTGAAGCTCAATGTGCGCCCGCAGATTTCCGAGGGCGGCACGGTGAAGCTCGATATCTATCAGGAAGTCAGCAGCATTGATGAGCGGGCTTCGGCCAGTGCCAATTCGGCGGGGATTGTCACCAACAAACGCGCGATCGACACCAGCATCCTGCTCGATGACGGCCAGATCATGGTGCTCGGCGGGTTGCTGCAGGATGGCTACAGCCAGAGTAACGACGCGGTGCCATGGCTGGGCAGCCTGCCGGGCATCGGTGCGCTGTTTCGCAACGAACGCCGAGCGATCACCAAGACCAATCTGATGGTGTTTCTGCGCCCGTACATCATCCGCGACAGCGAAGCGGGGCGCAGCATTACCCTCAATCGTTATGACTTCATGCGCCGCGCGCAAGGCGGTTTGCAGCCGGAGCGCAGTTGGGCGATGCCGGACATGCAGGCGCCGCAGTTGCCGACGGCGGCGCAGGGTGTGCCGGCGGTTATGCCCGCCTCAGGGCCTCGCGCGACGATCAAAGCGGTGCCTATCCAATGAGTGCGCTGCCTTACGCCTGGGCCAAGGCGCAGCGGATTCTGTTGTGCGATGGCGTGCTGACCGTTTGCCCGTCAACGCCGGGCTGGTCGATCAGCGAGGCACGGCGCCAATTCGGCGCGACCACCATACAACGCGTGCGCGATGACGAACTCGATGGCTTGCTCGCCGCTGCCTATGCCGACACCGGCAGTGCCGCCGCTGTGGTCGGTGCGGCGGAAAACGAAGTCGACCTCGACCGCCTGATGCAGGACATGCCGGAAATCACCGACCTGCTCGACACCCAGGACGGCGCGCCGGTGATTCGCATGATCAACGCCTTGCTCACCCAAGCGGCGCGCGACGAGGCCAGCGACATTCACATCGAACCGTTCGAAACCCATTCAGTGGTGCGCTATCGTGTCGACGGCACGCTGCGTGACGTGGTCTCGCCGCGCAAGGCTTTACATGGCGCACTGGTGTCGCGGATCAAGATCATGGCGCAGCTCGACATCGCCGAAAAACGCCTGCCGCAGGACGGTCGCATCGCTCTACGCGTGGCCGGGCGGCCCATCGATATTCGTGTTTCAACGGTGCCGACCGGGCATGGCGAAAGGGTGGTGATGCGTCTGCTCGACAAACAGGCCGGGCGTCTGCATCTGGAAACCCTTGGCATGGACGCGCAGGTGTTGGCCAAACTCGATCACCTGATCCGCCAGCCCCACGGCATCGTGCTGGTCACCGGCCCGACCGGCAGCGGCAAGACCACCAGCCTCTACGCCGCACTGGCCCGGCTCGATGCGAGCACCAGCAACATCCTTACTGTTGAAGACCCGGTGGAGTACGACTTGCCGGGCATTAGCCAGATTCAGGTGAATGCCAAGATCGACATGACCTTTGCCCTGGCACTGCGGGCGATCCTGCGGCAAGACCCGGACATCATCATGATCGGCGAAATCCGCGATCTCGAAACCGCACAAATCGCCGTGCAGGCTTCGTTGACCGGTCACTTGGTGCTGGCAACGTTGCACACCAACGACGCGGTGTCGGCGGTCAACCGCTTGATCGACATGGGCGTCGAACCGTTTCTGCTGGCGTCTTCAATGCTTGGGGTGTTGGCGCAGCGACTGGTGCGACGCCTGTGCAATCAATGCAAGCAGGAAGACCCGGCGACACCCGGCACTTGGCGCCCGGTCGGCTGTGCAGCGTGCAATCAAACCGGCTACAGCGGCCGCACCGGCATCCACGAATTGTTCTGCATCGACGACGACATCCGCACGCTGATTCACCAAGGGGCAGGCGAGCAGGCCTTGCGCGCATCAGCCGCCAAGGCCGGGATGTTCAGCCTGCGCGAGGACGGTGAGCGCTGGATCCGCAGCGGCGCCACCGCCCCTGAAGAAATCCTCCGTGTGACACGGGACGCCTGATGAATCGCTATCGTTTTGAAGCCGCCGACGCCAGCGGCAAGATCGAATCCGGGCACCTTGAGGCGGACAGCCAGGCTGCCGCGTTCACAACATTACGCGGGCGCGGTTTGACCGCGTTGTCGGTGCACAAGGAAAGCAACGTCGCCCAGCACGGCGGTGGTGGATTGTTCAGCGCCAAACTCTCGGACAACGATCTGGCCTGGGCCACGCGACAACTGGCGAGTCTGTTGGGCGCGAGTCTGCCATTGGAGGCAGCGCTGAGTGCCACGGTTGAACAAGCCGAGAAAAAACACATCGCCCACACCCTCAGCGCCGTGCGCGCGGATGTGCGCAGCGGCATGCGTCTGGCGGAATCACTGGCGGCGCGGCCACGGGATTTTCCCGAGATCTATCGCGCGTTGATTGCGGCGGGTGAGGAGTCCGGTGATCTGGCGCAGGTCATGGAGCGGCTGGCCGACTACATCGAAGAACGCAACAACCTGCGCGGCAAGATTCTCACCGCGTTTATTTATCCGGGTGTGGTCGGGCTGGTGTCGATCGGCATTGTGATTTTCTTGCTCAGCTACGTGGTGCCGCAGGTAGTCAGTGCGTTTTCCCAGGCGCGGCAGGATTTGCCGGGGTTGACCTTGGCGATGCTCAACGCCAGTGATTTCATCCGCAGTTGGGGCTGGCTGTGCGCAGGGATCATGGCGGGCGCGTTTTGGAGCTGGCGCCTGTATCTACGCAATCCGGCGGCACGTTTGAGTTGGCATCATCGGGTGCTGAAACTGCCGTTATTCGGGCGTTTTATCCTTGGTCTGAACACCGCACGTTTCGCCTCGACGCTGGCGATTCTCGGCGGCGCCGGGGTTCCGCTCTTGCGTGCGCTGGAGGCGGCGCGGCAGACCTTGTCCAACGACCGCTTGAGTTTGAGTGTCACTGAGGCCACGGCGAAGGTGCGCGAAGGGGTCAACCTTGCCGCTGCATTACGGGTGGAGAACGTATTCCCGCCAGTGCTGATTCATCTGATCGCCAGCGGTGAGAAAACCGGATCGCTGCCACCAATGCTTGAGCGCGCTGCGCAGACGTTGTCCCGTGATATCGAACGCCGGGCAATGGGCATGACCGCGCTGCTGGAGCCGCTGATGATCGTAGTGATGGGCGGGGTGGTGCTGGTGATTGTGATGGCGGTGTTGTTGCCGATCATTGAGATCAATCAATTGGTCCAGTAGTGCTGTTGTTGCGCAGGGCCTCATCGCGAGCAGGCTCACTCCTACATTTGAAATGCGTTCCCCTGTAGGAGTGAGCCTGCTCGCGATGAGGTCAGCTCAGGCAAAGAATCTGTAAAACTTTTACACCGCATTCGACCATCACCCGACCCTCACAAGACCCATCCTCGGGTTCTCCTTTCTGTCATCTGCAACCACCCGCCAACGCCTCCAGCCCGATTCAGCCAAACCCGCGATCCAGACACTGCGCAGCAGCCGACAAACACCCGAGAAAATCCCTTCGGAAACAGCTCTCAGCTCCCGAGGTTTTTTCCTTTATCTGTCACCGGAAACTGCGAATTTCTCAGTGCGACTTAACCAAGGCCAACGCTAGCGAGGGCCCCGGTGAGTCCTCCCAGTGTCATGCAAGTCACCCGAAAACCTGTGTTCCCAAACCTAGTTGAAAAGGAGATTCTTCATGTTCAAGCGCACTCTGATCGCAGCTTCCCTGACCGTCGCCGCTCTGGCTTCCGCTCAAGCCATGGCCGTTACCGGTGGTGGTGCAACGCTGCCTGCCGCTCTGTACAAAGGCTCTGCCGACAGCATCCTGCCAGCCAACTTCTCCTACGCCGCTGTAGGTAGCGGTGCTGGTAAAACGGCGTTCCTGACCAACGTTGCCACTGGCTTTGGCGCCACCGGCACCGTGCACTTCGCCGGTAGCGACTCGGTACTCAGCGCTTCGGACATCAGCACCTACAACAGCGCTTTCGGTGCTTCGTACGGTCCGCTGATCCAACTGCCGTCGGTGGCCACTTCGGTTGCCATCCCTTACAAAAAATCCGGTCAGACCGCTCTGAACCTGACCAGCGCGCAACTGTGCGACGCCTTTTCGGGCACCGTGACCACTTGGGGCGGCCTGCTGGGCACTGCTGACACCACGCCGATCCGCATCGTTTATCGCAACGTTTCCAGCGGCACTTCGGAAATCCTCACCCGTCACCTGAACGCTGTGTGCCCAACCAAGTTCACCACCAACTCGACGTTCGTCAACGCCCGTCCAGCCGGTTCGACCCTGCCGTCGAACTGGGTCGGCGTCGCTGGCACTGCTGACGTGGCGCCTACCGTTGCAGCCGTTGATGGTTCGCTCGGTTATGTCGGTCCGGACGGTGTGGACGCCACCAGCAACGCCCTGGTTTCGCGCATCAACAACGTACAGCCAACCTCGGCCAACGTTGCCCTGGCACTGGCTTCGGTAACTCCACCGGCGACCGCTGCTCTGGCCGCTGACCCGACTCGCTGGTCGCCAGTGGTGGCTAACCCGGCCATCGGTTACAAACTGGCTGCCTACACCAACCTCATCGTCGGTCAGTGCTACAAGGATGCAGCCGTGGCCAACGACGTGAAGGCGTTCCTGACCACTCACTACAACACCACCACCAACGACCTGGCCGTCAAGAACCACGGTTTCGTGACTGTGCCATCGGCCTGGAAAACCAAGGTGTATGAGACCTTCGTTTCCAACGCTACCGGTTACAACCTGAACATCAACAACACCAGCGTTTGCAACACCATCGGTCGTCCTTTGTAAGGCGCCCGATTCACACCGCAACACGAATGGCAGCCCCTCGGGGTTGCCATTTTTTTTGCCTCCCGGTTTACGGGGCATTCGATAAGGAGATTGAACATGTACAAACACATTGCAAAGGTTGCGCTGCTGTCGGCGGCGCTGATGTCGGGTCACGCGTTGGCGGTGACCGGTGGCGGGGCGACGTTGCCTGCCGCGCTGTACAAGGGCTCGGCCAACAGCATTTTGCCCGCCAGTTTCAGCTACGCCGGTGTTGGCAGCGGGGCAGGCAAAGTGGCGTTTTTGAGCAACAACGCTGCGCCGTTCGGTACTACAGGCACTGTGCATTTCACTGGCAGCGATTCGATCCTGACGGCAAGCGAAATCAGCCAATACCAGAGCGCTTTTTACGCCAGTTATGGTCCGCTGATTCAACTGCCATCCTTGGGCACTGCAATCGTAGTGTCCTATAAGAAAAGCGGTATCAGCAATCTCAACCTGACCAGCAGTCAGTTGTGCAGCGCGCTGTCGGGTGAGGTCACAACGTGGGGCAATCTAATGGGCACTGCCGACACCACGCCGATTCGCGTGGTCTACCGGAACAACGCCAGCGGCACCTCGGAAATCCTCACTCGCCATCTCAACTCTGTTTGCCCGGTTAAGTTCTCGACCAATTCCCTGTTCACTGCGGCGCGCCAGCCGTCAGGTTCGACAGTGCCGAGCAACTGGGTCGGCGTGTCGAGCGACAGTGATGTCCTGCCTACGATCAATCAGGTCGACGGCTCAATCGGTTACTCCGGCCCGGACGGTGTACTGGTGAGCGATAACACTGTCGTTGCGCGTCTTAATGGTGTGTTGCCAACCCTGATCAACGTCGCGCTCGGACTGTCGTCGGTTGCGCCACCGGCGTCAGCGTCTCAGGCAGCCAATCCCGCCAATTGGTCGCCCGTGGTGGCGAACCCTGTCAACGGCTACAAAATGGTCGCCTACAGCAATTTGATCATCGGGCAGTGCTACAGGGATGCCAACGTGGCCAACGAGATTCGTGCCTTCCTGACCACCCACTACAGCAATCCTGGCAACAATGCCGCGGTGGTGGCGCACAAGTTACTGGTGATGCCACTGAGCTGGAAAAACGCCGTCACTGCCAACTTCATCACCAACACCACCGGCAACAACCTCGACATCAACAACCCGGCCGTGTGCAACGGCATCGGTCGTCCTCTTTAAAAGTGACTGCCGCCAAACCGATGGCAGCCCCATATAGGGCTGCCATTTTTTTTGAAGGCGCAGAACGGCCCGGCGCGAATACTCCCCCAACATGAAGTTTGTGTGACATCCGTTCGGTCGCGACCGCCGCCAACTGCCTATGACGTAACAGCAGGTTTTTCCACGCCTGCGGCATGTGTGGCAACCAAAGTGTGGCAACCAAAAAGGATCTCGTAGTGATGCTCGCTCGCCCATCCCGTCGTACCAACGTCCAGTCGTTCAAACGTGAAGCCGTGGAGCCGGCGCTGTGGTTGCTCAAACCGCTGGCGCAAGCGGTGGCGTTGTGTCTGGTGGCGGGCAATGCGCACGCGGCAACGGCGTTCAGCTCCAACTGGTTCGCCGCCAAGGGTGCCGCGCAGCAAGCCGCTGCCGCACGGCCGAGCACTGGCGGCTTGCCGGGGATGACGCCACCCCTGGCGCAGCAGCAAAAAGCCAATCAGCAATTGCAGCGCTCGATCCAGACCTTGAACAACACGGTCGCCGCGATTGCCGCGCAGCAGGCGGCTCAGGCGGCCGGTCGTGCCGCTGCGCTGGGTTCGGTGCAGTTTGTCCCGGACGGTCTGGGCGAGGGCGGTCTGAAGGTCGATAACAGCCTCACCCAAGGTTGGCAGAACGCCAAAGGCCCGCAGCAAACCCAGGCCGACGGCAAGACCACGGTGAAGATCGAGCAGACCGCCGACAAGGCCATCCTCAACTGGGAAACCTTCAACGTCGGGCGCAACACCAGCGTTGAGTTCGCCCAGCAGGCGAACTGGGCGGTGCTCAACCGGGTCAACGACCCGAACGCACGGGCCAGTCAGATTCAGGGCCAGATCAAGGGCGACGGCACGGTAATGCTGATCAACCGCAACGGCATCGTCTTCAGTGGCAGCAGTCAGGTCAATGTACGCAACCTGGTGGCCGCGGCTGCCAACATCACCGATATCCAGTTCCGCGACCGTGGCCTGTATTTCGACAGCAGCGCCACTCAGCCGACCTTCACCGATGCCGCCGGCAAGGTGTTGGTGGAGCGCGGCGCGAGCATCACGACGCACAAACCGGCGACGTCGACCGATGCCGGTGGTTATGCCTTGCTGCTCGGCAGCGAAGTGCAGAACGATGGCAATATCAGCACCGCCAAGGGCCAGACCGTGCTCGGCGCCGGTGACCGCTTCTACATCCGCAAAGGCGCGGGCACCGAGGGCAATGCGCTGTCGACCACGTTCGGCAACGAAGTCACGCCGGGCTTCAAGGCCGGCAACGTCAGCGGCAAGGTCAGCAACAACGGCTTGATCCAGTCATCTACCGGCGACATCACGTTGACCGGCCATGAAGTCGTGCAGAACGGCGTATTGCTCGCCAGTACGTCGGTGGCGTCTCGCGGCACGATTCACTTGTCCAACCCCGCGAGCGACAGCGGCGGCAGTGTCACCCTGGCGCAGGGCAGTGCCACGGCGATCATGCTCGACAGCAGCGATCTGACCGCACTCGACAGTCAGCATCAGGCTGCCCTCAGTGCGGTCAATGCGAACAACCGGATTCGTGGCGATCAGTCGCGCATCGAGATACAGAGCGGCGGCAGTGTCGAGTTCCAGAACGGTTCGATCACCCTCGCCACCGGCGGGCAAGTGGCGGTGACGACGCAGCGTCGCAGCCTGGTGCGCGACGGGGCAATGATCGATGTTTCCGGTGCCCTCGGCGTCAAAGTGGCGATGGAAAACAACAACATCAAGATCAACGTGCAAGGCAACGAGCAGCGCGACGCGTCGGTCAACCGCGACAAAGGCGCGCTCAACAGTAACGATATCTGGGTCGATGTGCGTGAGCTGGTTTACGTGCCGGCGGGCACCAACGGTTATGCCACGGATCGCTGGTACACCGCTGGCGGATTGCTTGAAGTCGGCGGTTATCTCGGCACCCAGGCGCACAGCGTCGGCGAGTGGATGGCGCAGGGCGGTACGGTGAGCTTTGCCGGCAACGATGTGGTCACCGAGAAGGGCTCGTTGATCAATTTGTCCGGCGGCACCCTGGATGTGCAAAGCGGCGAAATCCGCCAGAGCTGGCTGCGCGGTGCGGACGGCAAGCTGTATGAAGTGTCGCGTGCGCCGGGTGATGTGCTTTACACCGGACTGTACAAAGGTTTCGAGGACAGTAGCGAACGCTGGGGCCAGACCCGCTATTTCTACAACCCGCTGATTGCCCCGCGTTCGCGTTTCGAGTCGGGTTACACCGTGGGCCGTGACGCCGGGCAACTGGTGATTGCCACGGCCAACGCCGCGCTCGACGGGCAGATGCTCGGCGAGGTGTATCAGGGCGAGCGGCAGAACCAGGCGCCGAAGCCGGTGCTCGACGGTTATGAGCAGAGCCAGACCGCACTGGCACGCCGCGCGCAATTGATTGTCGGCAGTTATGACCCGGCGTATGTGGCGGCAGCGGGCGGGGTGTTGTATGCGCTCAATCCGTTGCTGGATCAGGTGCAGATTGGCGGCGAACGTCCGCTCGCCGGCAGTGATCAGGAACTGGCCGGCGCCGTCGCGGATGCGCGCAAAGGCAAGCTGTTTCTCGATAACCAGCAGCTCGACAGCTTCCGTCTCGGCGCGCTCAAGGTCGCGGCCAAAGATCAGGTGGTCGTGGAGGGCGCGCTCAGCGTCGACGCCGGTGGCGACATCACCTTGTACGCGCCGGATGTGCAGATCGCTGGCGACCTGACCGCGCGCAGTGGCAGTCTGCATTTGGGCAACGTACTCAATCAGTTCAGCGGCACCGAGAGCAGCGACACCCGGCTGGCGGCGAAAACCGGCCAACCAACGCAAGTGACGGTGGCAAAAGGCGTACGGCTCGACACTCGCGGATTGTGGAGCAACTTGCGCTCCCAGGCGGACGATGGCGCGAGTCTGGCGTATCTGAACGGAGGGTTGCTGTCGATTCGCAGCAGCGGTGACATCGATATCGGCGCCGGCAGCCTGCTCGACGTTTCGTCCGGCGGCGCCATCCTGGCCAACGGCAAGACCCGTGGCGGCAAGGGCGGTGATCTGACGCTGGAGTCCAGTGCGATTTCTGCCCCAGGCCAGTCGCATTTGACCCTCGATGGCCAATTGCGTGGCTACGGGGTAACGGGCGGCGGCAGCTTGACCGTGCAGGCCAACCAGATCTTGATCGGCCAGACCGACAAGTCGTTGAGCGAGACCACGCTGCAATTGTCCGCCGACCTGTTCAACAAAGGCTTCTCTGCCTACAACCTGATCGGCTTGAGCGGTCTGCAAGTGGCCGACGACACGGTCGTGGATGTGAGCATGCCGGTCTATCGTTTTGGCGATGCCGCGCCCAATCAGGCCAGCGGTGGCGACCCGCAATCAGCGCTGGAGCTGTGGACGCCGGGACTGTTTCAGGAAAACCCGACCCAGGGCGTGCTGACGCAACGCGCTGGTGCCAGCCTGACGCTGCAAGGCGGGGCCAGCCTGGTCAACCTGATTGATGCGGCCAGCAGCAGCCTGACCCTCGGCCGTGGTTCACGCATCAGCGTCGATCCGGGGCAGAGCATCAAGCTGCGCGGCGCCGGGCAGATCACTGTGGACGGTGAACTCAATGCCTGGGGCGGCACCGTTGATATTCGCCAGCAACAGTTCGGCTCGATCAAACCGGCCAGCTCCAATCAGGTGGCTGACCCGAATGCGCACAACCGCTCGATCTGGATCGGTGAGCATGCGCTGCTCGACGTGGCCGGGCGCGTGAACACCGCGGTAGATGCCTTGGGGCGCACTTACGGGCAGGTCGGCAAGGGCGGCAGCATCATCCTTGGCGGAGAGATCGACGGGAAACTCGCCACCGCCAGCGCCGCCGATGCTTACGTGATTGTGCGTCAGGGCGCGCGGCTGGAGGCTTCCGGTGCCGAGGCGCAGCTGGATATCGCCGGGCAGGGCCTGACACGCGTGGCAACTGACGGCGGACGCATCGGCATCAGCTCCTATAACGGCCTGTTCATCGACGGTGCTCTGCGTGCGGCAGCGGGCGGGATCGGTGCGGCCGGTGGGCGTCTGGAGGTCGCGCTGGAAACGCCGTTGTACGCGGACGCAGCGGACAACAACGTGCGCGCACCAAGAGAGCTGATCATCGACCAGACGTCGACCGGGCAGACGCTCGCTGCTGACGTGCGCCCCGGTGAGGGTGACGTCGGTTGGCGTTACGGTCAGGGCCGTTTGCATGCCGACAGCCTGATGTCCGGCGGCTTCGACAACCTGAGCTTGTTGAGTAACGGCCTGTTGTCGTTTGACGGTGACGTCAACCTGCAGATAAACCAAAGCCTGAGCCTGTATGCCGGGGCGCTGTCGCTGGCCGAATCTTCCAAGGGCTCTGCACGGGTCAATTTGAGCGCGCCGTATCTGCGCTTGTCCGGCGTCGGCAGCTATTACAGCGTGGTCGGCACCGTGCGCCCGCGCCTGACGAATAACCCGACCGGCACACTCTCCGACGCTCGCTTTAGCGCCACGGCGAACCAGCTCGACCTGAGCAACGGTCTGTCGTTCGGCACTCAGGGCTCGATTGCGCAACTCCAGGCGCCGGCCGCCGAATACAGCCGTCGCGCGTTTGCCGAAGTCAGCCTCGATAGCAGCGGTGATCTGCGTTTCCTTGCACCGACCGATGGCGCCGAGAAAAGCCGTTTGTGGACGCCGGGTGATTTGAGCCTGCGTGCGGCGCAGATTTACCCCGCCAGTGATGTGAAAGCTGAAGTGCGTGTCGGTTATCAGGGCGCGCAGACGGTTGCCGATCACACCCTGCGGATCAGCGGTCACGGGCCAGCGCCCGTGGCCGCACCGTACTCGGCGTTCGGCGAGTTGACGCTGTCGGCGGCATCTATCGAACAGGGCGGCGTGTTGCGTGCGCCGCTGGGCAAGATCGTGCTGGGCGATGACTTGCTCACCACCACCCATGAGGTGCGCTTGCTGCCCGGCAGCCTGACGTCGGTCAGTGGCGCCGGGCTGGTCATGCCGTATGGCGGAACCACGGATGGCATCGACTATCGCTATGGCGGTAAATCGGTGGTGTTGAACGGCATCACCGGTGAGGCGACCGGCGTGTCACTGAGCAGCCAGTTCATTGATGTGCAGAGTGGTGCGGTGATCGATTTGTCGGGTGGTGGCGACCTGCGCGGCGCCGGGTTCATTTCCGGGCGCGGTGGCTCCACCGATGCCCGTTTCAATCCGCTGGTGCGCAATGCCACGGACGGCAGCTTCAGCCTGCCGGGGCTGGCCAGCAATCCGGTGTACGCGATCATGCCGGGTAATCAGAGCGCCTATGCGCCGGTGTTGGCCGAGGCGGGCGCGGTCGATCCACGGATCGGCCAGCAGATCACCATTGGCGCCGGTGTGCCGGGGCTGGCCGCCGGTACTTACACATTGTTGCCGTCGACGTTTGCCTTGCTGCCCGGCGCCTTCCGGGTCGAGGTCAACGGTCAGGCCGCACCGGGTGCGACCAGCGGCGCGTTGCCCTTGCGTAACGGCTCGTGGACCGGCAGCGGGCAAATGTCGATTGCCAATACCCCGCAGCGCGACAGTTTGCCCCGACAGATCATCGTGACTTCGGCGGACGTGCTGCGCCGTTACTCGCAGTACAACGAAACCAGTCTTAGCCAATTCATTCAGAGCGATGCCGCGCGCCGTGGTGTACCCCGCGCGCTGGCACCCAAGGATGGCAAGACCCTCGACCTGCGCCTGGTGGACGGCGGCGAGCAGGACATCGCGTTGCAGTTCAACGGACAGGCGCGGTTCGGCGCTGCCGAAGGTGGTCTGGTCGGTACGGCGGTGGTGCGCAGCGGCAACGCCCGCAGCAGCTTCGAAATCCTCGGGGCCGGGCAGGCGCCGACCGAGGGCTTCAACGGTATCTCGTTGTATGCCGAAACGCTCAACAACCTCAACGCCGCAAGTTTGACCATTGGTGCGATGCCCACCGTCAACTACAACACGGCGGGCAATATCATCGGTTTCACCGGTGACACCTCGAGCATCGTCCTGCGTGACGGTGCACTGTTGGCGGCGCCGGAAGTGTTGTTGCGCAGTAACGCGATCAATGGCGGCATCACCGTCGAAGCCGGGGCGGGGATCAACGCCTTGGGGCGTGGCAACGTGGCGTATGACTCGAGCGCCGGGTACATCTATCAGCCAGGCGCGTCCAGCGTGGTCGTGGTCTCCAACGGCTGGACCAATGTGCTGGCGCCGGAGACGGGCGGTGGTTTCACCGGGGCCGGCAGCATCCGCATCGGCAGCTGCGCCACGGCAGTGTGCGCCAGCCCGGCGCTGCTGTATTCGAACGGCAGCATCACCGCCGCGACGGACAATCAGTTCGAACTCGGTGAAGCCGTGCGTTTCGGCACGCGTCATCTCGCGCTGGCCGTGGGGGCGGTCAATGCAGGCAGTGCCGAAGCGTTGTCTGCTGCAGGCAATCGTGTACCGGCCGGTCTGACGTTGAATCAGAATGTGCTGGATCGTTTGCTGCGCGGCGATAATCAGTTTGGTGCGCCAGCCCTGGAGACGCTGAGCCTGACCACGCGCGATGCCTTCAATCTGTACGGCAGCGTGACCCTCGATACGTTCGATGCGCAGACCGGTCAGAGCAAATTGCAGAACCTGGTGCTCGCCACCCCGGCGATTTACGGCGCGGGCGATGCCGACGATGTGGCGACGATCCGCACCGCCCAACTGATCTGGAACGGCGCCACTCAGGATCCGGGCAGTGTGATCAATGGCGGCGCCGGTACTGGTAGCGGCACGCTGGATATTCAGGCACAACGCATCGAATTGGGTTACGGCCCGATGCCACAACCCAACGGCCTCGATCAGAACAACCGGTTGGCGCTGGGTTTTGCCAACGTCAATCTGAGCGCCAGCGAGCGCATCACCGCCAATCACAAGGGCAGCCTGGCGGTGTATCAACAGCAGGGCGCCTTCGATCCGGTCAAAGGCTATGCCTACAGCGGCGGTAATCTCACGCTGCGCACACCGTTGCTCACCGGTGAAGCGGCGTCGGTCAACCTGCTCAAGGCTGGTAACAGGCTCACGCTCAGCGGTGCCGGTGCTGCTGGCGTGGCCGATGCCCTCGGCGCAGAACTCAATCTGCAAGCCCGCGACATTGTGCTCGACAGCCGCATCGCGTTGGCCAGCGGCAAGCTCACGGCCAAGGCCGAGCACGACTTGACCCTGGCCGGCGGCGCGCAACTGGACATGGCCGGACGCACTTTGCCGTTCAACGACGTGAGCAAGTACAGCTGGGGAGGCGATGTGTCGCTGTTGAGCGCCGCAGGCGATATACGCCAGCTCGCTGGCTCGCGCATCGATCTGTCGGCGAAAAACAATCAGGCCGGCAACCTCAGCGCCGTTGCCTTGGCAGCGGATGCCGGCATCGTCGATCTGCAGGGCGAGATTCTCGGTGCCAGCAGCGGTTATTACGATGCCGGCGGCACGCTGGTGCCGTACAAGGCCGGTGGCGTGGACATTCGCGCGCAGCAACTGGGCGGTGAGGCGAGCGCCCAGTTCGCGGCACTCAACCAACGCTTGAACGCAGGCAAAGTGTTCGGCAGTCGCAGTCTGCAACTCAAGCAAGGTGATCTGTTGATCGGTGACGGGCTCAAGGCCGGCGAGGTCAATGTCTCGGTGGACAATGGCAGCCTGACGGTCAATGGCTTGATCGATGCCAGTGGCGAACGGGTCGGCAGCATTCGTCTGGCGGCGCAGAACGGCCTGACCCTGGCCGGCGACAGTGTGCTCGATGCCCACGGCCGCGTACTGCGGGTCGACAGTTACGGCAAGATCATCGACGCGCCAAACCGGGCCATGGTCGAGCTGAATTCCGGGGCCGGGGTGTTGACCCTGGCGTCCGGTACGCGCATCGACTTGCGCCATGGCACCGATGCAGTGCCGGGCTTTCTCGCCGGGCAGAATGATCAGATGTTGCGCGGCACCCTGGAGCTCAACGCGCCGCGTCTGGGCGCCGGCGACATCGCCATCGATGCCAGCGGCACGGTCAATATTCAGGGCGCGCGTTCCATCGGCTTCAATGGCACGCGCCGTTACACCGATGCGCGTGATGGTGTCGATCCGGCGGTAAGTGGCCGGCCGTATCAGGTGATCGATCAGGCGCTGTTGACCCGCATCGACGGCGACAACACCACGTTCATCGACGCCGCGCTGACAAACGCCGATCTGTTGCAACGCAAGCTGGCGGGTCTGAACAACGCGACCTACGCCGATGCCTTCCACCTGCGCCCCGGCGTGGAGATCGCCAGCAAGACAGCGGACGGCGACCTGGTGGTGGAGGGTGATATCGATCTGTCGCGCTACCGCTACGCCAGCCTCAATCGGCACACGGGCAAAGTCGATGGCGTCTACGGTTCCGGTGAATCCGCCAGCCTGGTGATCCGTGCCGGCGGCAATCTTGATATTTACGGCAGCATCAACGACGGTTTCGCGCCGCCACCGGAGACCGTCGACGACGCTGGCTGGAAACTGTTGCCAGGCGTGCAGCCATTCGGCGGCGATCTGGTTGTACCGGGGAGCGGGGTGACGCTGGCGCCGGGTACGCAATTCCCGTCGGGCGTGACCCTCAATTACGATTTGCCGATTCAGGACACGACGTTGGTCAGCGGTACGCTGTTGCCGGTTCAGGTGGAGCTGGCCGCGCCGTACACCTTCAGTGCCGGCACCGTGCTCGCGGGGGCGGTGCATGACGCCTCGGGCAATCTTTTGTATGCCGCCGGAACACTGCTCGACAGTGACCTGACCGTGCCGGCCAGCAGCCGACTGGGTGCCGGGATTCGCTTGAATCGCAACACCGCGTTGAAGGCGATGAACTGGCCCAAAGGTGTGCCGTTGCCGGGCGCCTTCGATGCCGACACTGGCAGCAGCAAGAATTTGATGTTGAGCAGTTCACTGGCACTGTTGCGCGGTTCGTTGATTCCGTCGATGACCAATGTGGTGCTCGCTGACGGCGCCGCGTTTGTCGAGTTGCGTGGATTCAATGGCACACAGCAGGGCGCCAACTGGGCACTGGCGAGCATGTTGCCGTCGGGCAGTTCGTCGTGGTCGATCCGCGCGGTGGCGGGGGCGGATCTTTCCGCCGCCGATAGTCGTGCGGTGAAACCGCTCACCACCGAGGGCAATTTGCGTCTGGCGGACACTCATTACGGTGCGAAGATCACCGAAGGCAATCCACGCGCGGTGTGGTCGGAAACCAACCAGTACGGTTTCCCCGCCTTCGAACCAGTGCCCGAGGAATACCTGATTCTCTGCGAAACCGATCCCGGTGCCTGCGCCCCGATGGCGCGCTGGACCTGGGCCCCCGGCAACCAGTTCGGCTTTCAGGATTACGCGCCGATTCCCGAGGAATACCTGACGCTGTGCGACAGTTACCCCGAGGTGTGCGTCGAGAGCAATCCGGCGAAAAGCGCCAGCATCCACAGCCAGATGTTCAGTGTCCTGCGTACCGGTACCGGCGATCTTGATTTGCTCGCTGCCGGCAATTTGAGCATGGCTTCGCCGTTTGGTGTGTACACCGCTGGCACCCAGTCGGCCGATGTCGATCCGCGCTTCAAGCAGATGCGCGGACGCTTGTCGGACAAGGATTCGGTATTGGGCAGTGCCGGTGGCGACGTGGAAAAATGGGTCAACGGTGGTACCGACAGTCTCTATCAAGCCTGGTATCCGCAGCTCGGCGGCAACCTGACGATCAATGCCGGTGGCTCTGTCTCCGGTGACACTCTTGGGCGAAAAACCGCCAATACCGGCGGTTACCGTGAACAGGTGCCTGGCGTGGCGGTGGGCAACTGGTTATGGCGTCAGGGCACCGGCAGTGATGACGTGCCGACCGCCTGGTGGATCAATTTCGGCAGCTATGCGACGCAGCCGCTGCCCGACGCCGACATGGACGCGGCGCCGTACCTGGTGGGCTTCACCGGTTTTGGCACTTTGGGCGGTGGCAACATCAGCCTGCGCGCCGGAGAAGATGCCGGCATGCTCAGGCCGATGGGGGATGCGCGGACCAACCCACGCAGCCAGGGCCTGATCGTGGCGGTGGGTAGCACCGGTCGTGTCGGCAGCGACGGTAGCCTGCAATTGACCGGTGGCGGCGACATGGACATTCGCATCGGTGGTTCGCTCAATCCGTCCCTGCAAGCGCGCGCCGGCAACAATGGGATCACGCCACCCAAGCATGATCTGCAAGGCGCGCTGATCAACCTGCGCGGCGCGGCACAGGTGAGTGGCAGTGCGGTCGGCGGCATCAATCTGCAATATGGCGCCAACAGCGTGTTGCATGATGCTCGGGAAACCCGCGCGCTGGACCCGTTTACCGCGACCACCGGCAATGCCTCCGGCGGGCTGGTGCTGATCCCCGGCGATTCGGGCATGCGCATCAACACCCGTGGCGATCTGGTCCTGGGCGGCGCGGCGGACCCGGGCCGCGTGCGTTTGCAGAACGCCACGCCGCTGTTTGACGAGGCGGGGAACGTCAGCCAGGGCGGGATTTTGAGTGGCTTCTCGCTGTGGACCGAGCACACGGCCATCGATCTGTTCTCGGCGGGTGGCAACCTCACGCCGAGTACCCAGTTGGCCGAGACGGACACCAACGGGCCCATCAAAGGGCAGAACACTTCACCGACTGACAGTCGTTTTGTTTATCCGTCGATTCTGCGCGCCGTCGCCGGTCAAGGCTCGATCTACGCAGGTTCATCGGCGGCTTACAGCGTCGGCAATACCGCTCCCGCCACCGCTTACTCGCTGCTGTTGGCGCCTTCGGCTTCAGGTCAGCTGGAGCTGTTGGCCGGTGATTCGATTTATGCCGGCGGCTATGCGATCAACCAGTCCGGGGCCAGTCCACTGGCGATTGCCACGCCGTTTGCGCCGGCATTCAACGGCTATGCCAGCAACTCGGCGCAAACCCCGTTCATCTCCAACAGCGGCAGCGATGGTGTCGCCGCAGAACCGAATCTGCGCTTCCCATTGTTCGCCTTCGGTAGCAACTCGTACTCCGGCCTCAGCGATGTCATGGGGCCGGCGCGAATCTACGCGTTGACCGGCGATCTGGTCGGCATCCGCAGTGGCGAGTCACTGCGTGCAAGCGATTCGCAGCGAACCTGGTACGAAGCAGCCGGGCCGGTGTGGATGATGGCCGGTCGCGACATCGTCGCCTCTGGCACCAACCTGGGCCAACCGACGATTTCGCCGAAAGATGGCGTCGGCACCACCAAGGACACGATTTACTCCACCGGCAACCTGTTCGTGCATAACGACCCGAGGGATGTGTCGAGAGTGTCGGCCGGGCGCGACATCCTTTACAGCAGCTTCGACGTCGCCGGTCCCGGCACGCTGGAGATCAATGCCGGGCGCAATATCCTGATGGAGGACCGTGCCAGCATCACCAGCCTTGGCTCGTTGCTGGCCGGTGATCAGCGTCCGGGGGCCAGCGTGGTCTTGCAGGCCGGCGTGGGCGCGCAGGGGCCGGATTATTCGCGGTTTATCGCGCGCTACCTGAACCCGCAGAACGTGGCGAGCGCGGACGCAGCCCTCAGCGCGCAACCGGGCAAAGTGGTCAAGAGTTACCAGGACGAATTGCAGAGCTGGCTGACCTTGGGTTACGGCTTCAGCGGTAACGCCGAACAGGCACAGGCGTTCTACGCCGCACTGCCGGGCACCGAACAGGCCATCTTCGCGCGGCAGGTGTATTTCGCCGAACTGCGTGCCGGCGGCCTGGAATACAACGATGTCGACGGCCCGCGCAAAGGCAGTTACTTGCGCGGTCGCAACGCCATCGCGGCGTTGTTCCCGAGCACCGATGTGGCCGGCAATCCGATCCGCTACGACGGCGACATCACGCTGTACGGCGGAGCAGGGGTCAAGACGCTGTTTGGCGGCGACATCCAGATGCTCACCCCCGGTGGCGGTCAGGTGTTCGGCATCGAAGGTGCGGCGCCGCCATCGACGGCGGGGATCATCACCCAGGGTTCGGGCAACATTCAGCTCTATTCGCAGGGCAGCATTCTGCTCGGCCAGAGCCGGATCATGACCACCTTCGGCGGCTCAATCCTCGGCTGGTCGGCCGAGGGCGACATCAACGCCGGTCGCGGTTCGAAAACCACCGTGGTCTACACCCCGCCGAAACGGGTTTACGACACTTGGGGCAACGTCACCCTGTCGCCATCGGTGCCGAGCACCGGCGCCGGTATCGCCACGCTCAACCCGATCGCCGAAGTGAAGCCGGGCGACATCGACCTGATCGCGCCGCTGGGCACCATCGATGCCGGTGAGGCGGGGATCCGCGTGTCGGGTAACGTCAACATCGCCGCGCTGACGGTGGTCAACGCCGCGAACATCTCGGTGCAGGGCAAGGCAACGGGTGTGCCGGTGGTCTCGGCGGTGAACACCGGGGCGATTACTTCGGCCAGTTCGGCGGCATCGTCGGCCACACAAGCGGCGGAAGATGTCGCGCGTCAGCAGCAAGCAGCGTCGCGGCAGAATCAGGCGTCGGTGTTTACCGTGCAGGTGCTGAGCTTCGGCAACGAACAACTGGCGCCGACCCGCGATGGCGCCAGCCGCGCACCGGCCCCGGGTTACAACCCGAACAGCCCGGTGCAGGTGTTGGGGGCAGGGGCGCTGGATGAACAGGCGAAGCAGCAGTTGACCGAGGAGGAGCGTGGGCAACTGACGTTGTAAAAGACTCTCGTGCAGTACGTTTGGGCGGCCGGTTGGTCGCCCTTTTTTTGTCTGCACAAACACACTTGAATTCGCGGAGAGCCTGTGGGAGCGAGCCTGCTCGCGAAGGGGCCAGAAGTGACACCGGATCAATCAGCAAGTGTTTCCCATGGCTGCCTCAATCCTACAACTCCAGATTATCCATCACCCGATTCACCGCCAGCTCGCCTAGCATGATCAATTGGGCGATCCCCAACAGCGTCCTGCGCTGCGGCGCGGGTATGAGGTGGGCGAAGTCATGAGCGATGGTTCTGGCTGAGGCGAGTGTTTCGCTGGCATCGGCCAGCAGTTCCTCGTTTTTGAAGTCTGCGGTGACGGCGTACATCCGGCGGGTCTTACGCGGTGGTGGCGTGGAGCCGGGTGGGCAGAGGTAGTGATCGAGGGCGCGTTCGGCGGCGTCGTTGAGCTTTTTCGAATTGGGGGATTCGTAGGGGGATGTGGAGTCGATTTCGGGTGGGTTGGGTGTTGGTTTGATCATGGGTAAAGCCTCTAGAGTGGTGAAGCTACCACCGTTCGCTGCTAACGAAGGGGGTGGCGGCTGTGCGCGGGTTAGCAGACCAGGACTCTAGAACCCGGCGCACCGAAGTGCCCCACGCAAAGCCGCCATAACGGCAACCGACTTTGTGCGTCTAGAGATAACCGGGCTGCTAAACCCGATCGCTGATTCGTCAGCGACCGGACCACAATAGAACCCGACCCCAAAGCGCACAAGCCGGCGGATTCTGGCGTAGCTGTAGGCAAGGGCGCAAGAATTTGTAGCCTGAAAGGCGTGTCTGAAGGTGTCTTTTAAACACCAGAGTTTAAAAGGCGATTTTCGCTGACTTCACAGGCCCCTTCGCGAGCGGGCTCGCTCCTATATTTGGAATGCGTTTCCCTGTGGGAACGAACTTGCTCGCGAAAGGGCCATCCCGGTCAGCAGAAAAACCTCGATCAAGCCTCGCTATTTAAATCACTGGTTAATAAATCCGCCCCCCTTTTCCACCGTCGTCAGTACTTGCTTTTTTAGTTTTGGCTGCCGATCAAGCTAGTTTTTGCAAGTTATTTTTTCGATCCAAATCTGTACATATCCGTAGGGAGGCTTCGTAGATGCTAGTTGCACTATTTCAAAGCCGTTATATGACTGCTCTCCAGGCATTGTGTACTCACGTATAACGTATTCGCCTGCATCGCTGAGTATTGATTGGGTATGAAATACACCTTGTGGTCCTATAAAATTAAAATAGCCAATGACTTCGGTAGCAGGGTCCATTACTTTATAGCTTTTTAGTACTACTGTTATCGTTTTCCGAGATTTGTTTTTCAAGTCAAAAATTGCTTTGTGTTGGCCTACTTGATTATTAACAAATGTATTCAGAATTAGTAACTCTTTGGCGTTGCTGACGTACATGACAGGGTTTCCGCTAATAACTCTGTAAGTGATGATGGCATTTCCTATGTCACGGGTTTCGCCATTTGAAAAGGCGCCTGATCCGAACTGGTCTATAACAATATCTTCTTTTGTCACAGTCAGATCATACGGAGGCTGTGATTCCTGCCCGGTGCCATACAGCCCTTTGACGGTGAAACTATGCGGGCCTAGTTCCAGGTCGGAAACGGTGTGTGTCCACTCACCGGTTAATACATCGGCTTCTGCTTGCCCTTCCGAATGCTTGCCATCAAGAACTTCGACCTTCTGCCCCAAAGCAGCAGCCCCTTTCAGATTTACTGCGGTCTCCACTGTATTTTCGCCGTTGCCGATGTCGGCGCCACTCGGCGAACCTTTGACTGACTTCAGCGTAGGGGCGACGTTTTCCGTTACCGTCAGTGGTCTCGCTGCCGACACAAGACTCGGTTGCCTCAGATCTCTGGCGGTAAAACTGTGCTTGGCTTTGCTCAGGTCTGAAACCGACAGACGCCAGATGCCGGTTACTCCATCAGCGGTGTCTTTACCTTTGATATCCGTACCGTCGAGCACTTCAACGTCTCGCCCGGCAGCGGCAACGCCGCTCAAGATCACGGCCGTTTCCACGGTGAAGCCATCCTCGGGGATTTCGTTACCGCTCGACGAGCCTTTGACTGATGTCAATGTCGGCGCACTGAGGGCTTCCACCGTCAGGAGTCGTACATTGGAATAGGTCGATGTGGGGTGATAAAGGGATTTGGCATACAACCGGCGCGCACCCACTACAACCGTGATCGTGCATTCCCACAGGCCTGTGGCTTTATCCGCTGTCGCGGTTCCCTTTAGCACTGCGCTCGCACCGCTGCCATCATAGATTCCGACGTCCTGATCTTTGCTGGCGGTGCCTTTGAGTGTCAGCGACGTGCTGAAGGTGGTTTTACCCTCTGGCACTTCGTTGTTGCGGTCGTCCAGCACATTGCTCAGCGTCGGCTTAATGACCGCCGTGACAGTGAGGGTGTAGGCCGCAGAGGCAGGTTCGGCACCATATTTTCCTATCGCGCTAAAACTGTGTTTCGCCACACTCAGACCCGGCACAGTGTAGGTCCAGATTCCAGAAACCGGATCCGCCGTGACCTGATCCTTGACGGTGGCACCATCGCGTATCTCGACGTTCTTGCCCTTGGCCGCCATGCCGCTCAGCACCACGCTGGTTTCAACAGTGGTGCCACCTTCGACAATGTCCTTGCCGCTTGGCGAGCCCTTGACCGAGTCGATGGTCGGCGGATCGAGCGCCACCGGCTCACCGATGACAAACTCCAGCACATTCGAATAACTGGTTCTATTACTCGCTGCCCGGAAAATTTCGTAGTGCACCTGCACTTTTTTCTCGCGATTAGGTTCGAAGTGCTGGGCCACAAACGCCGCGTTCAGCGGGAAATCCACGTTTTTGTCCTTGGACAAAGCGTTGAGTGTTTTCGAGTCGGTAACAGGCTCATTGCCTTCAACGATACAGAAATACTTCACGATATCGTTGGCCTCGCTCGGAACAGGCACCGGCCGTGGCGCGGTGATTTTGCTGGCGCCACCGGGCAGGTCTTTGGGTTCGAGCACGCCATTCTTTTCACCCAGCACGATAGGTTTGACCAGTTCGCGTTGCGCTTCGCCGACGTTGAGTAATGAGGCGTGCAGTGAGGCACGGCGGGTGATGGTGCCGTTTTCATCGGCCAGCCGGTTGTACGACAGATGCAGCGTGCCACCCTCGAGGGTTTTGCCGTGTTTACCCTCGACGGTGATGATGAAACCGTTGGGGTCATTGGCCTCGTCTTCGCTGGGGAAATACCAGTCCAGTTCCGGGTCGTAGGTGGTCAGGTCGGGCCGGGTGCCGAACCATTTCAGTTCGATCGCGTTCTCCGGGGTGATCAGTGGATCGTAGGGAATGCAGATGCGGTATTCGGGCGCGTTGGGGTCGAGCGCGCCACTGATCTGGTCGATTGCGATGGGAGCTGGCAGGCGTGTCGGTTCGCCGATGACGCTGTAGGCGCGGGACTTGGATCTGGAGTTGTCGACCACGACGCCGCCGCGGCGTACGTGATAGGAGTACACCACCGTGCGTTTGGCCAAGGCACGCAGGGTGCTGTTCTTGTGCTCGATGGAGACCCGCACTGGCGGGGTGCTTTCAATACGCTGGATCACCAATTCGTTGATCTCTTTACCATCGTCGTCGGTACCGAAGACGCTGAGGTAGATCTCGTCGTTCTTTTTGAAGATGTTCACGTCATCCGCCCAGACCTCCACCATTGGCGGTTCGTCCCCCAGCACCTCCAGATCGACGATGAGACCGTCAGCCTGTTTGAGGATGGGCGCACCCAGCCGCAAGCCCTGGGTGTCGACGACAATACGCACGGCCTCGCACCAGTCTTCGGACTCGTTGTACACGCGGTCGCGGATCTTGTAGCTGACCGACACGCCGTCGGAGTCTCCGGCTGAGAGGATGGTGGCCTTGTCGGCCAGAACCACGATGGGGTTACCCTCCGGATCATCGATCTGTTCCTGGGTGACGGGTTCGGACTCCACGGTTTTCCCGGCCCAGGCCAGGATGAGCACGTCACCGACGGCGCAGTTCAGGTAGAGCCAGCCATCGCCGGGCTTGGGTTTGGCGTAGACCAGCACGCCTGCCTCGGCGGTGGCCTTGTCGACACCGTCGCGCACGACATCCGGAGGATCGAAGGCCATGGTCAGTTCGGAGTGGCCATAGTCGGGATTAAGATCCTGCCCACCGGGCAGTTCGAGTTTGACGAAGAGCTTGATCGTCGGTCCTGGCTCGGGCTTCTGCCCGAAACGCGTGATCTGGTAAGACAGCTCCCAGTCGCCGCTGGGCAAGCGTGACGGCTCGATGAACAGAGTGACGTGCTTGTCCACCTCGATGTCTTCGGTGATGGTTTTTTGCGCGACTATGGTGTTGCCCACGTACACCTTGCAGTTATCGCTCTTGCTCATGTTGTTCCAGGCGGGAACCTGGATCTTCAGCCCCTTGTCGGGGTAGTTGAGTCGTGCGGCGGCGAGGTTGATGCCCCAGGAGCCGTTATCCAGCAGCCGGCCGCCGGGGATTTCCGGATCGAGCAGGGCCAGGGCGGAGATTTATTTGTGCGGTTGGATGAGCATCGCGGGGCACTCCTGCCGTAGGTGGGGCGATGGAGTGATTAGGGGATAAAACCGGGAAATGCGCACCTGTCAGATCTGACAGGTGAAAACTATTTACGACGAGCGGTAATAGCTGCGGGTGCCTAAGCGTTCCAGTTCATTGACTTAGTCCTTTAAAAAGCAACGGACAAATGAATGCTCATTTGTCCGTTGCTTGTCAGCGATTGGCTTTGATCAGGTCCGTAACAGGACGCCGATACAGCCCACCCTGCCGTTGTCATTTGACCCATAAACAACCCCGTCTCCTGGGCGTAGCAACCAATGGGATCCCAATTGGTGTCTGTCGGCTACCCAGTAGAAGTCATAGGAATACCCACCTGGATCCCCTCCGTACACTGAGCGCAGTTTGTTGTAGTCGCCAATGGCTGGAAATTGGCCTCCAGCGTTGTTCACTGTTGCTGACATGGTTGCCAGGTTATGGCGGCCGCCCCCGTAATTGGCGATATACCAGACGTTTTGAACAGAAACAGAATACGACGCCGTAGATCCTCGACTATCTGTAACGATCACGCGAGCACCGCCATTACGTACACCAATCACTCTCCCTGTTGAAACGTCGACCTGGAGATAGGCTGTATTGTCAGTGCTATAGCGATAGGGCGGTATGCCACCGCTGGCGCCTCGAGTTAAATAGGCTCCAGCGGGAGGATTGGTCACGGGTCTGTTGGTATGTCTGACCATGTATCCACTGAGATAAGCGGTGGATGTGTCAATGTACAACGGTGGAATGGGATCTCTTCTGAAATTTCGGGTATCGGATTTCTGGTTCGTTGACAGCGCTTTGACGTACACCGCATGTTCGCCAGTATCAATAGCGTGACTGGTTGTCCAGGTACCGTTTTGGCCGGTAGGCACGATCTGTTTCTCGCCGCCATTATCGTAAACCTGTACGTCATATAAGGGAGTGAACTTGCCCGTCAGAGTGACCGAGCTGTCATAGGTTCTTCCTCCCTCTACCAGTTCACCTCCTGAGTGCCTGATTGAGCTCAGCGTTATTGCGTCGTGCGGCTTGATAGTAAAGTTATGAACTGGTGACTCCAACTGATCACCATAAATCGCCCTGGCTTTGAGGGAGTATGTTGTACCCGTCAGATCAGTCAATGTAGTTGCGCCGACGCCATCACCGTCGAGGGAAACAGGCAAGCCAATAGTATTGGTGCCATTGTAAAGCTGCACCGATTGATTCGGATCTGCTGAGACGACCACTGCAATTTCGGTATCGTAGGTTGTTCCGTTATTGGCAACCGGCCCCAGTGAGTCATTGACCGCGGTAATACTGGGCCGGGTGGCGATACCAATGGTGAACGTTCGTGGCTGACTGATTGGCGGGTCGGCATCATACAAAGCCTCAACCGTTATGCTCTGCAAGCCTTCGAGCAAATCCCCGGTAGCCAACTCCCAGGTCCCGGGAGCGATGACATCGACTATGTCTTGTGGGGCGTTGTTGATCATGACGCGGACTTTTTCCCCCCGAGTGGCGGTACCCTGAGTTTTCACGCGCTTGTCGTAGGTCACGGTCGCTTCTGGAATCTCCTTGTCTTGCGGATCTTTCACACTGGTGATGATCGGTGTTACGTAGTCGTAGCGTGTGCGTATCGTCAAAGGCAGGTTCGGAAATTCGACTGCTGCATCCTCACTGCCATTGAATATCACCGAGCATTTCACGGTGGCTGGAGAGCTGTGGAGCAACTTCAGCACATCAGACCTGAGCAACGGTTCATTAAGCCCGGTGACGGCTTGCTCCTTGCTGATCCTATGTGTTTTGAGCACTTCGATGATGTGGACGCCGGTACTGGCACGACCTACAAGACTGAGATCCACGACTTGCCCTTCGGCAATGAAGGGCCACGGTTTGACCAGAATATTGGCGTCGCCGCTGAACTCCATCAGATCCAGAACGGCATTGACGGCTTGCGGAACTTCGGGCGCAGGCAAGTCTTTTTCCGAGTCCTGGAAACCCAGAATGTTCAGCGGCAATTCCTCTGATTGCGTCCATAACTTATGGCGCTGCACAGCGTATTTGACCGATACAGTGCTCAGGATGTTGGCACCCACCACAGAGGCGGGGAGGTGGAAGGTGACAGTGCCGTTAGCTTCGGCGGGTTTTTCGAGGTCCTCCGATGTTCCGGGGCCGGGCGTACCTGTCCATAACAGACGTAACAGATCCAGCTTCTCATCCATGGTGTCGTAGCTGCATTCGACATCGACACCGTTGAGCGCATCCATCGGATCAAGGGTGTCGTCGGAGGCCTGAATGACCACAGGCGGAAGCAGTCGACCCAGCGGAACCCCGACGATTACCCGCAACGGTGCTGAGTAACTGTATTTCCCGGTGGCGGCATGCAGCAGGGTGTAAATCACTGTGACCGGAAAGCCGATGTTGGTAGTCACGTATTGCGCATCCACCCGAAAGCGCGCGGTCTTGTCGATCGACAACTCAGTGATGGGTATGCTGCCTTTGGTTGAGCCATCAAAGGTGTAACCAATCCAGTGATACGTCAGCGTGTCGCCCTTCATCCAATTGACCGGTTTGACCAGCACATGAGCCTGGGTATACACCAGCGTCGGGTCGATCACGCCATCTTTGGCTTCCTCTACATCGGGGGCCGGTAGTGTGGCGGGGAGTGCGCGTACTTCGACCCGCAAAAAGTCAGACTCGCTGAGTCCATAATCGGCAGGATCGTCGTTGTACACCCGGTAATAGAGTTTGAGGCTGCCGTTGTTCAACGCGAGGATGTGCTCTTGCAACACAGTGATGTAAATACGCTTTGCCTCCTGATCGTTACTGCTGACGTCATACAGTTCCTCATACACATAGGCACTGCCGTCTGATTTCGTGCCTTCCCAGATCATGTTGATCGTGTCACCGGTTTTAAGGCTCGGGTAGGCAATTAATACGGTCGCTGTTTTGCTGTCCCCAGGCAAAATGGCGCCGATAACCTCTTCTATGACCGGCGCCGGCAACAGTGCCGGGTTGCCTATCACTTTGACGAAGGTGCGTTTGGAATAGAGCTTCGAGCCATCGCTTTTTTTGTGCAGTACATAGGAGCCATCGAGCGTTCCGGTGGCGAAGAGACTGACGAATGCAAAAGGGATCGGGAACTCGAGAATGTAGGGCAGATTGCCGACGGTGACTTCCTCGGTCAGAGTACGAGGCGCTGTTCCGGTGCCCCCGACACCGGCGACATTGATTACGATCGTGTCGCCCGTGGTGAACTCTTTATTGATTTCGAGGCGGATCAGCAGGTTGGTCGCCTGATGGTCCAGTCGATCGAGATGGAGCTCGCCATTATCGGCATCTTCGAAAAAGGCCGGGTCCAGGCGAGCAGCACCGGCATCCACCTGAACCGTAGTCTCCTTCGACCATTTCTCGCACCAGTTCCAGACCTCATCATGGATTTCGTACCTGATCGGCAACGAATTGCCATCGCCGCCGGTCAGGATGTCACCGGGCGACGCGGTGATGACAATTTCTTGCGTGCCGTCGGCCTCGGCTTCTGTTACTACGTGCGGGGTCAGAAGAACACTGCCCCAGCGCACCCAGATGACATCGCGCAGCGTAATCTCTCGATAGCGCTTGATGGTTATGGGCACGCCCTTGCTCGACCATTCTTTGCTGACACCATTGTCGATGACATCCTGCGGCAACCCGACAATGTCGAGGTGTGAGTGCCAGGGAAGATGCTGCTCTTCATCCTCGCCTGCGGGCAAATTCAATTTGACCAACAGCGTCAATACGGCAGAAGGATTATCCGGCAGCGTTTCGCCTGAACGGGTCACCTGGCAATAACACTCGGAGTAACCGGGGGTAATTTCAGTGGTGGGGAGAAAGAAGAACAATCTTTCATCGACATCTTCGGGCTTTATTTTCAGTTCGAGAATGACGTTGCCGTTCCAGAAAATCTCGATTTCATCACCAGTCCCCATCCCGAGGTAAGGGTCGATAATACTGAATATGCCAGCCTCGGAATTTTCGAATGTTGCCAAGTTGATACCGCCGTCGCCATTCACAACCGGCTGAGTCATGTCAGCGATGTACACCGGATAGATTTGCAACGGTGTGACGTATAAGTCTCTGCGTGGGGGAAGCCGAAAAAGTCTGAAAGAAGTCATGAGCAACACCGCCTGAAAGGGAAAAAACGGGTGATTCCCTTTTAGTCCCATCGATTGTTCATTGACTACTGTCAGATCTGACAGGGGTAAGCGGTTTTCAGACGGACGGTCAGGTGCGGGAGAAGTCTGTTTATTCGGCGCCCGTCTGAGCACTGTTCGCTTCTGAGCGCAATCTGGCAGGGTCAAAAGGCGTACGGAATACTCACCTTCGCCCACAACATTTCCCCTTCCGGCCGGTTCTCCACATCAAACTCCTTGGCCCAGCGAATCTCCGCGCTGGCGTACTTGAGAAAGGTGAAGTGCAGCGCCGGACCAATCGCGAAGACCTTGCCGCGCACGCCGTCGTCGACGTCCTGCCCGGCGAACTGCACGGTGTGGCCGAACTGTTTGTCGTCGGTGGTCTGCTGGAGGAAGTAGCCGTTGACGCCGAGCATCAGGTCGTCGGTGACCTTGTAGCTGGCCGAATAATCGAAGTGGAAAATCTGCCCGGACTTGTAATCGGTATCCTTGTTCTTTTCGTTGAAGCTGTAGGTGGTCTTCATCGAGACTTCGGTGCGTTCAGTCGGCAGCCAGGTGAACGAGAACAGCGGTTTGTAGGTGTAGAAATTGTTGCTGGTGTTGGCCAGCCGATCGACGCTGTATTCGCCGGTGGGCACGGTGACTTCCACGGCGGCGCCGAGGGTCAGGTTTTTGCCCATGTCCCACAGAATGATCGGCGCGAAGGTGGTATCGCCCATGCCTTCGCGGGTGTCGCTCAGGCCGAACACCGAGACTTCCTGCTTCAACCACGGCTGGGCGATGTAGCCCGCCAGACGTCCGCCGAATATCCGCACCGGGCTTAGATAATCGAGGCGCGGAATCACCGCAGTGGATTCGATTTCGACCTTCGGTACCTTGCCGCCCAGCGAGCTGATGTTGAACCTGGTCGCCTTGTAATGGTTGTAGTAGAGGTTGAACGCGACCATGTTCTCCGGAAGGCTGTCGACTTCCAGCGGCAGCATGAAGAAACCGTCGGTGCCGGTGCCGATATTGTCGACCCCGGCTTCGGTGGCCAGTGCGGGCAACGTCAGGGTGCAACCTGCGATGAAAAGGGCGAGCGGCAAGAAGGATGTTGCACGATTCTGGCTCATGACTGTCCTCATTATTATTGTGATTGGGACTTGGTACCGGTCGCTCGGAGCGCCGGTACGCTAGAAATAAGCGTTTGCCGTACGTTGGGGCAGGGTATTGGCGGACACTGAGGGGGGCATCTGCGGACAGTCCGTAAACCTTGTGCTAACTTCCATCGACACAACCGGTTACAAAAATAACAATCAAGCGTGATCCGGAATGTCAGCCCCATGAACGTAAAAGTCCAAGACCCGACCTTCGAACTGGCGCTGGTCTCGCCGTTCCTCCTGCAAACCCTCGCCGAAGTCGTGCAGAACAGAGGAATCGATTCCCAGAGCCTGTGCCGTGGGCTGGGTTTCACCCTTGAGGATCTGCAGGATCCGGCGCAGCGGATTTCCTATCGCCAGGCCGTGGCGATGATTCAGCGCGCGCTCAAAGTGCTGCCCAATCAGGGCTTGGGGCTGTGGGTCGGGGCGCAGAATGTACTCGGTACGCTGGGTCTGCTTGGGCACGTGTTGTCGCTGTGCAAGACCTTGCGCGATGCCTTTGCCCTCGGCATTCGTCACCAGCACACGTCGGGCGGCATCGTCGTTTCCAGCGTCGATGTGGTCGGCGGGCAGGTGCATCTCGATGCTGAATGCCGCCTGCCATTTGCCGACGTGCAGGTGTTTGCGGTCGAGGAGTTCTTCGCCAGTTTGCTGGTGTATGGCCGCGCACTGGTGGGGGCTGAGTTCAAGGCGATTGCCGTGGAATTTGTGCATGCCGCGCCGGATTACCTGGCCGAATATCACCGCCTGCTGGGGCCGGATGTACGCTTCGGTTGCCTGCACAATCGCATGCTGATCGATGGGCAATGGCTGGACGTGCACCTGCCTAATCATCATTCGCTGGCGTTGCGTCAGGCCGTTGCATTGCTGGAGCTGGAAGCAGCGCAGGTGCATCAGAAGCTCGATCTGATTCAAGCGGTGGAGCGGGCGATTGCCCGGGATCTGAGTAGTGGCAGTCACATTGAAAAGATTGCCGGTGATTTGAATATGAGCAGCCGCACGTTGCGCCGGCGTTTGACTGAGCATGCGCTGACGTTTGAGGCGTTGCTGGAGCAAGTGCGGCAGGCACGGACCTTGAGTCTGCTGGCCAATCCGGATATGCCGATTGAACGGATTACCGAAGAGGTGGGCTACAGCGATGTGCGCAGTTTTCGGCGGGCGTTCAAGCGCTGGACGGGGCTGAGCCCTAGCGCTTGGCGTAATGACGCTAACCCTCACCCCAGCCCTCTCCCGGAGGGAGAGGGAGCCGACCGGGGTGTCTTGCGTCATACATCGACCTGAAGGGTCTTTGTCGATTATGGATTCACCGATGCACGCTCAATTCAGTGTCTTACCTCGATCATCCCCTCACCCCAGCCCTCTCCCGGAGGGAGAGGGGGCCGACCGGGGTGTCTTGCGAGTTACATCGACCTGAAAGATTTTTGTCGATTATGGATTCGGTACAGCGCGTTCAAGTCGGCGTAGCTCTTCAATATTCCCGAATCAGTTCCCTCTCCCCCCGGGAGAGGGCTAGGGTGAGAGTGCTTTTGACTTCCATCCAAACCCACACAAACCCTCCGGCCACAGGTAAACTCCCGCGCACTTTCCCAAGGAGTTCACATGAGTTACTACCAGCCGGGCATTCTCGCCACCCCTGTTCCTGCGCAAGCGCGTCACCTGTTTTTCGCCCTTGAGTCGGTTGAAGCCCTGCCGCAGGCGCTCGACAGCCTGCTCAATCAGGTGGACGGCAAGTCGGCGGTGGTCGGTTTTGGTGAATCCCTGGTCAAGGCGCTCAACGTGCAGATTGACGGTCTGCGCAGCTTCCCGGCCATGACTGGCGTTGGCGTCGAGAACCCGTCGACCCAGCACGCACTGTGGGTGTGGTTGCACGGCGTCGACCGTGGTGAACTGCTCAACCGCTGCAACGCTCTCGAAGCCGCACTCGCACCAGCCCTGCGTCTGGTCGAGATGCAGGAAGCCTTCCGCCACAAGGACGGCCACGACCTGACCGGCTATGAAGACGGCACCGAAAACCCCCACGACGAAGCCGCCATCGCTGCCGCTTTGCAAAGTACAGGCACCGACGGCATGGTCGGTGGCAGTTTCGCCGCGATCCAGCAATGGCAGCACGACCTCAAGGGTTTCCACAAACTCTCGTCCGAGGACAAAGACAACATCATGGGCCGTCGCCTCAGCGACAACGAAGAGATCGACGACGCGCCAGTCTCCGCCCACGTCAAACGCACCGCACAGGAAAGCTTTGCCCCAGAAGCGTTCGTCGTACGCCGTTCGATGCCGTGGATCGAAGGTGATCGCGCCGGTCTGATGTTCCTCGCCTTCGGTTTTTCGCTGGATGCCTTCGAAGCGCAACTGCGCCGTATGAGCGGTCTGGAAGACGGCATCACCGATGGCCTCTATCGCATCAGCCGCCCAATCACTGGCGGCTACTACTGGTGCCCGCCGCTCAAGGACGGTCACCTCGATCTGCGCGCCTTGCGCATTGGCTAAAGGAAGAGACATGGACGTGGTGCGCTGGGGCATGATCGGTTGTGGCAGCGTCGCCGAGCGCAAGAGCGGGCCGGCCTTCTACAAGGCGCCCGGTTCGGCGCTGGTGGCGGTGATGGGCCGACGCCTCGAAGCCGTGACCGAATACGCCGCGCGCCACCGCATCGAGCGGGTCTACACCGACGTCGATGCGCTGATCAACGATCCTGAGGTGGACGCGGTGTACATCGCCACGCCGCCCGACAGCCACCACGCCTACAGCCTGAAAGTCGCTGCGGCCGGCAAACATTGCTGTGTGGAAAAGCCCATGGCGCTGAATGCCGGGCAAAGTCGCGAGATGCAAAAAGCGTTTGCCGACGCCGGTTTGCACCTGTTCGTGTCCTACTACCGCCGTTCATTGCCGCGTTTTGCGCAGGTGCGGCAATGGCTGGAGGAGGGGCGTATTGGCGAGGTGCGGCACTTGAGCTGGACGCTGACCAAAGCGCCTTCGCCGACGGATCTGCAGGGTCGCGACAACTGGCGCACAGATCCGGCAGTGGCCGGTGGCGGTTACTTCGCCGACCTCGCCAGCCATGGTTTTGACCTGTTCCAGTACCTACTCGGCGACATCGTTGAAGTCGCTGGATTCACCGCGCGTCAGGCCAGTTTGTATGCAGCGGAAGATGCCGTCAGCGCCAGTTGGCGTTTCGCCTCCGGGGCGCTGGGCATGGGTTGCTGGAGCTTTGTCGCGGATAGGCGTGAGGATCGGGTCGAGATCATTGGCAGTCTCGGGCGGATCAGTTTTTCGGTGTTTGATGAGCAGCCTGTGCAGTTGCATGCCGATGAACACCTCAGCCTGGAAATCCCCCATCACGAGCACATCCAGTGGCATCACGTGCTGGGCATGAATGCGCATATTCGTGGAGATTCCAAACATCCCGCCGTCGCCGAACAAGCACTCAAGACCGACTGGGTCATGGACCAGATCCTCAAACGCCACTGATCCTCCATGTGTACACCGTCCCCTGTGGGAGCGAGCTTGCTCGCGAAAGCGTCCTGTCAGTCAATAATCTGGTGACTGTTACACCGCCTTCGCGAGCAAGCTCGCTCCCACAGGGAATCGCGTGTGTCCTGCATCTAAGGTTATGCCCAAACAATATTTCTCAACCTTGTCATAACAACTCTAAGATCACGTCATAACTCGTTATAACAAGTGATCCCGTGATGACCGATAACGTTCTCTCCCTAAGCAGTGTCCCGCTGCACACCCAACTGCGCGACGTCCTCCGTGCGCGAATCCTCGACGGTGAATACCCGCAAGACAGCCAGATGCCCTCCGAAAGCGAACTCGGTGCGCTGTTCAAAGTCAGCCGCATCACCGTGCGCCAGGCGCTGGGCGATCTGCAGAAAGAAGGGCTGATCTTCAAGATCCACGGCAAAGGCACCTTCGTCGCCAAACCGAAAACCTTTCAGAACGTCAGCAGCCTGCAAGGCCTCGCCGAGTCGATGACCGGCCGTGGCTACGAGGTGATCAACCGCCTGCGCAGCTTCAAATTCATCCCGGCCGACAAGCGCGTCGCCGAGCGTTTGCAAGTCGCCGAGGGCGAGATCGTTACGCAGATCAAACGCGTGCGCCTGATCAATCGTGAACCGATCTCGCTGGAAATCACCTACCTGCCCAAAGCCGTCGGCGAGCGGCTGGAGAAGGCCGATCTGGTCACCCGCGACATCTTTCTGATCCTCGAAAACGACTGCGGCATCGCCCTCGGCCATGCCGATCTGGCCATCGACGCAATGCTGGCTGACAGCGATCTGACCCAGGCGCTGAACGTCGAGGCCGGCTCGCCGATCATGCGCATCGAGCGTCTGACCCACGACGCGCAAGGCCAGCCGCTGGACTTCGAACACCTTTACTACCGTGGCGATGCGTTCCAGTACCGCCTGCGGATCGACCGGCAAAAAGGGGAGCAGGCATGACCCGCAACGTGCTCGAACAGGAATACGACATTGTCGTCATTGGTGGTGGCACTGCCGGCCCGATGGCCGCGATCAAGGCCAAGGAAAAGAACCGCGACTTGCGCGTGCTGCTGGTCGACAAGGCCAACGTCAAACGCAGCGGCGCGATCAGCATGGGCATGGACGGCCTGAACAACGCGATCATTCCCGGCCACTCGACGCCCGAGCAGTACACCAAGGAAATTACCATCGCCAACGACGGCATCGTCAATCAGGCCGCCGTTTACGCCTACGCCACCCACAGTTTCGAAACCATCGAGCAGCTTGATCGCTGGGGCGTGAAGTTCGAGAAGGACGAAACCGGCGACTACGCGGTGAAAAAAGTCCACCACATGGGTGCTTACGTGCTGCCGATGCCGGAAGGGCACGACATCAAAAAAGTCCTCTATCGGCAGTTGAAACGTGCGCGGGTGAGCATCACCAATCGTCTTGTCTGCACGCGGTTGCTGACTGACGAGGAGGGCACCGTCAACGGTGTGATGGGCTTCGATTGCCGCACGGCCGATTTCCATGTGATCAAGGCCAAGGCTGTAATTCTCGCTTGTGGCGCTGCCGGGCGACTCGGTCTGCCTTCGTCGGGCTACCTGATGGGCACCTACGAGAACCCGACCAACGCTGGCGACGGTTACGCGATGGCCTATCACGCGGGCGCCGAACTGGCCAACCTCGAGTGCTTTCAGATCAACCCGCTGATCAAGGATTACAACGGCCCGGCCTGCGCCTACGTGACCGGTCCGCTGGGTGGCTACACCGCCAACAACAAGGGCGAACGCTTCATCGAGTGCGACTACTGGAGCGGGCAGATGATGTGGGAGTTCCACCAGGAACTGGAAAGCGGCAACGGCCCAGTGTTCCTCAAACTCGATCACCTGGCCGAGGAAACCATCCAGAACATCGAAGAGATTCTGCACAGCAACGAGCGCCCGAGTCGCGGCCAGTTCCACGCCAATCGCGGCACTGATTACCGCACGCAAATGGTCGAAATGCACATCTCCGAAATCGGTTTTTGCAGCGGTCACTCGGCCTCCGGGGTGTGGGTCAACGAACGCGCCGAGACCTCGGTGAAAGGCTTGTATTCGGCCGGTGACATGGCCGCTGTGCCGCACAATTACATGCTCGGCGCCTTCACCTACGGCTGGTTTGCCGGGCACAACGCCGCCGATTTCGTCGCCGGGCGCGATTTTTCTGCGCTGGATGCCGCGCAGATCGAAAAAGAAAAGGCCCGGGTCTACGCCCCGCTGGATCGTGAACACGGTCTGCCGCCGGCGCAGGTCGAGTACAAGCTGCGGCGCTTCGTTAACGATTACCTGCAACCGCCGAAAGTCACCAGGAAAATGCAGATCGGCCTGCAACGCTTCAGCGACATCGAGCGCGATCTCGAGCAGATGAAGGCCAACAACGCCCATGAACTGATGCGCGCGATGGAAACCAGCGTGATTCGCGACTGCGCCGAAATGGCTGCACGCGCCTCGCTGTTTCGCGCCGAAAGTCGCTGGGGCCTGTACCACTATCGCGTCGATCACCCGCAGCGCAACGACAGCGAATGGTTCTGCCATTGCCATCTGAAGAAGGGCGAGGACGGCCGGATGACCAGTTTCAAGAAAGCCGTCGAGCCTTACATCATTCCGCTCGATGCCGAAGAAATGCAGGCGTACGACCGCTTGCGGGTTGGCGCTTTCGCCGCTTGATGCATCCCTAAAAGAGAATCCGGACCATGGCCTATCAAGCTCAGGAAATCTTCTTCCGCTCCAACGCCCCCGTCACCGTTGATGAGGACAAATGCATTGCCGAAAAGGGCTGCACCGTGTGCGTGGACGTCTGCCCGATGGACTTGCTGGCGATCAATCCGGCGACGCAGAAGGCTTATATGGCGTTCGACGAATGCTGGTATTGCATGCCATGCGAGAAGGATTGCCCGACCGGCGCCGTCAAGGTCGACATCCCCTATCTCCTGCGTTGAAACCCGATCCCCTGTAGGAGTGAGCCTGCTCGCGATAGCGGTGTGTCAGTCAGCACATCAACATCTGGAAAACCGCTATCGCGAGCAGGCTCACTCCTACATTTGGAACTGTGACAACCCAAAGCCATCCGGTGAACCCCGGACGCTGGATTCACCGAAAACCCCTCGTTTCCCACCGCGCCCCGATCGCGGCGGAGACGAACTCAAATAAATGATTCGAGGGGAAACACTCATGTTGCGTGCAGCAATCGCCGGTCTGGTACTGGCTTCGTTCACTTTGTCGGCCTCAGCCGAAACCATCCGCATCGCCATCGGCACCCAGGACACCACCATCAATTGCGCCGCTGGCGGTCTGTTGATTCGTGAACTCGGTCTGCTCGACAAATACCTGCCCCACGACGGCACTTACAAAGACGCCAAGTACGACGTGCAGTGGAAAAACTTCACCAGCGGCGCGCCACTGACCAACGAGATGGTCGCCGGCAAACTAGACTTCGGCGCCATGGCCGATTTCCCAGGTGCGTTCAACGGTGTTGCGTTCGAAACTGCCGGCAAGCACAGCCTGTTCATCAGCGTACTGTCGGGGAGCATCAAGGGCAGCGGCAACGGCATCGTCGTGCCGAGTGCGTCCGGCGTGCAATCGCTTAGCGAACTCAAGGGCAAGACCATTTCCGTGCCGTTCGCCTCCACCGCCCACGGCATGTTGTTGCGCGCGGTGGCGGAGCAGGGCTGGGATCCGCTCAAGGACGTCAACATCATTGCCCAGCCACCAGAAGTCGCCGGCTCGGCGTTGCAGGCCGGCAAGATCGACGCCCACGCTGATTTCGTGCCGTTCGCCGAGCTGTTTCCGAGCCGGGGCTTCGCCCGCAAGATCTACGACGGCGCCCAGGCCAATGCGCCGACGTTCCATGGTGCGCTGGTGGATCAGGCGTACGCGAAGAAGTACCCGGAAGTCGTCGTCGCCTATTTGCGGGCGAGCATCGAGGCCAATCAACTGCTCGCCGCCGAGCCTGAGAAGTACAGCGAACTGATCGCCAAAGTCACCGGCGTCGATGCCGAAGTGAATTACCTGTTCCACGGCCCACTCGGCGTGCAGACCCGCGACTTGAGCTGGAAGCCGGAATATCGTCAGGCGGTTGGTACGGCCATCGATACGTTGAAGCTGTTGAAGAAGGCTGATCGTGGCCTCGATCTGAATACGTTCATCGACGATCAATACATCCGCGCCGCGTTCAAGGCGTCGGGTCTGGACTACACGGCGCAACTGGCCAACTACGCACAGACGCCACTGAAGGCTACGGATGCGAAGACGGGGAAAGCAATTACTGACTTCAGTCATGTCGCGGAAATCTGGGTGCGCGGTGAGGACAAAGTGCGCCGCTATGCCTCCGCCGAGTCCGCTTTCACTGCGTTGGCGGCGTTGAAGCAGGAAGGCAAAAACATCCGTGCCGTGTATGCACAGGCCAGTGACAGCGGGATCAAGTTGTTGGCTGAGCAGGCGTGGTTTGCCAGTGATGCGAAGGGCCGGTTGAGTGCGTTTTTGCTTAAGGGGCAGGCTCAGCAATATGCGTCGGCGCAGGGTGGCAAGGTTCTCGATTTTACGGATGCCACGACCCAAGCGGTTGCTGCTCGCTGATTAAAGATCAAAAGCCCCTCACCCTAGCCCTCTCCCAGAGGGAGAGGGGACTGACCGTGGTGTTTGGACTCGCTACGCCGACCTGAAATACCGAGTCGAACGCAGGTTTTGAAAAGCACGCAGGTCGGCTCCCTTTCGAGTCGAACTCAAGTTTTGAAAAGCACGAAGATCGGCTCCCTTTCGAGCCGAACTCAAGTTTTGAAAAGCACGAAGATCGGCTCCCTTTCCCCCTCGCCCCCCTGGGGGAGAGGGCTGGGGTGAGGGGGTAAATCTCAGCCACAACACAGATCCACAACTGGAAACCCGCTCCATGAAAACACCCATCCGCTGGACATCAAGAGCCGCCTCCTTGCTGCTCTGCCTGTTGTTCTGGCAACTCGCCGCCAGCCACCACTGGAACCTCGGCCTGGTCACCTTCGCCAACGTGCCGACACCCATCGCGGTGCTCGAAGCGGCGCTCGGTTTGGGCGATTCTGGCAAGTTGCTCCAGCACCTGACCGCCAGCCTCAGCCGCGTCTTCGCCGGCTATCTCGCGGCGCTAGTCATCGGCATCGCCCTCGGTCTGGCCATCGGCCGTTCGAAGTGGGCCGAAGACCTGCTGCTGCCACCGCTGGAAGTCCTGCGCCCAATCCCCGCCGTTGCGTGGATTCCATTGGCGATCCTGATGTTCCCATCCTCCGAACTGTCGATGGTCTTCATCACCTTCACCGGCGCGCTGTTCCCGATCCTGCTCAACACCGTACACGGCGTCGAAGGCGTCGACCCACGCCTGATCGCCTCGGCGAAAAGCCTCGGGGCAGGGCGCCGGGCGATCCTGCTGGAAGTGATCCTGCCCGGCGCCGCACCCAGCATCATCACGGGCCTGGCGATCGGCATGGGTACCTCATGGTTCTGTCTGGTCACCGCGGAAATGATCTCCGGTCAGTTCGGCATCGGTTATTACACCTGGGAGTCCTACACGATTCAGAACTACGCCGACATCGTCGTCGGCATGCTGCTGATCGGCGTGTTGGGGATGGGCAGCAGCCTGCTGATCAAACGCCTCGGCGGGCTGTTCACGCCCTGGCATCGACCGCGAGGAAAAGCCTGATGAGCGTGATGCAAACCCCGGAAGGGCGGATCGACATTCGCCAGTTGTCCATCGTCCTCGGCGCAGGGCGTGAAGCGTTCGAAGCCGTGCGCGAACTTGATTGCCAGATTGAACCGGGCCAGTTCGTGTGCATTCTTGGTCCGTCTGGTTGCGGCAAGTCGACTTTGCTTGGCGCCTTGGCCGGGCATCTGAGCGCGCATGCCGGCAGTCTGAAAGTCGATGGCGCGGCGGTGTCCGGGCCGTCTCCACAGCGCGGCATGGTGTTCCAGCACCACACGTTGTTTCCGTGGCGCACGGTGCGTGACAACGTGGCTTTCGGCCTGAAAATGCGTGGCATCGGCAAGGCTGAGCGCCACCGCGCCGCCGATGAAATCCTCGAACTGGTCGGCCTCGAAGGTTTTGCCGAACGCTGGCCCGATCAGCTTTCCGGCGGCATGCAGCAACGCGTCGAGATCGCCCGAGTGTTGGTCAACCGTCCGCGCCTGCTGCTGATGGACGAACCGTTCGGCGCGCTGGATGCGCTGACCCGGCTGAACATGCAGGAACTGCTGCTGGACATCTGGACGCGTATCCGCACCACGGTGGTGTTCGTCACCCATGACATCGACGAGGCGCTGTTTCTCGCTGACCGCTTGCTGGTGATGAGCGCGCGACCGGGGCGAATCATCGAAGACTTGCGTCTGGATTTCGCCCGGCCACGCACCAGCGAACTGGTCACCAGCCCTGAATTCTCCCGACTCAAACGCCACTGCCTCGATCTGCTGCGCCACGACAACGACCGACCGCTGCCGCGCCTCAACCCGCTCGGTCTGCCTCCCGAAAACCCTTTGCCGCGATTTGCCCTATGACCTCTATATTTGCTGTGACCGATAACCAGGACATTCTCGATCTGCAACCGCGCCTCACCGCTGAAGACGCCGGTGTGCGACGCATTGCGCTGATTGATCTGGCGGATCTGGAAGAACCGGATGGCTTGCTCTGGCTGGTTGATCGCCTTAGGCAAGATCCCGCCGAAGAGGTTCGCGCTGAAGCCGCACGTTTGCTGGAAGCCTGGGAAGATGAGGGCGTCGTGCAGGCCTTGTGTGAAGCCTTGACCGACCCGTCGCCCGCCGTGCAATCGGCCGCCGCGCAGAGCCTGAGCTTGCTCAAAACGGAAGCGGCGGGGCAGGTGATTTTGCCGTGGACCGATCACGCCGACGTCAGTGTGCGTATCGCCGCATTCCGTGCCTTGCGTGAGTTGCGTTTCGCCGCGGCCGCGCCGCCAGCGGTTTCGGCGCTGAACGATGCCGACGCCAGCGTTCGTCGTGAAGCCGTGGGCGTGCTCGGCTGGCTCAAGCAGCTCGACGCATTGCCCGCCCTGGCACGATTGGCCAGCGCTGACCCCGACACCGAAGTACGCCGTGCTGCGACTGGCGCTTTGGGCTTGGCCTCCAGCGCCGAAGTGTTGCCAGCCCTGCGCCAGGCCTTGCGGGATGACGCCTGGCAAGTACGCGAAGAAGCCGCGACGACCTTGGGCAAGGTCGGCCACATTGACGCTGGTTCCGCGCTCGTCGAAGCCTTGAGCGATGATTATTGGCAAGTGCGCCTGCGCGCTACCCGCAGCCTCGGCCGTTTGCGTTTCGCCCCGGCGCTGGACGCCCTGATCGACACCCTCGGCCATCGCATCAGCAACCTGCGAAAAGAGGCCGCGCTGGCCTTGGGCGAACTGCATGATCGCGGCGCCGTGGCCGCGTTGCAGGCCGCGCAGGACGACGGCGACCCGGAGGTGCGCAAAGCCGTGCGCATCGCCTTGAGTCAGTTGCAATGAACCCGCTGTCGATGGCTAATTCGCAAAGCGAAGGCACCTTGCGCTTGAGCTGGCCGGACGGCCGCGAACAACAGCTCAATCACGCCGAACTGCGCCGCCAGTGCCCGTGCTCGCAATGCCGCGCGTTTCGCCTCAAAGGCATGACACCACGGGTGGATGATCGCGTGCGCCTGATCGAACTCAACCCCCAGGGCTACGGCGTGCAACTGATCTTCAGCGACGGCCATCAACGCGGCATCTACCCGTGGGCCTATCTGGCAAACCTCATCCCCTAATCCACCACATCCCCCTGTAGGAGTGAGCCTGCTCGCGATCGCGGTGTGTCATTTAACAATGATGTTGGCTGATCCACCGCTATCGCGAGCAGGCTCACTCCTACAAGGGATCTGCGCAGCATCCAGGTTATTGCGCAGCCGTCATCGAAGGCCGGCAGCCATGAAAAATATCTAGCCCTGGCTGATACACCGACGTCCTCACATCAAACAGCCCCAGCACCGAGTGGAACAGGTTGTCGTGGCTCAGATCGGCCTGCCCGGTCTTGCCTTGCAAACAACCGCGATCAATCCCCTCACTGGCGAGCGTGCCATTGCCAAACCACATCACCATCGGCACATGGGTCTGCGCTTGCGGCGCCAGCGCATACGGCGCCGCGTGCAGGTATAGCCCGTTCTCGCCCAGCGATTCGCCGTGATCGGAGACGTAAACCATCGACGTGTCCAGTGAGTCCTGATTGCGCTTGAGCAGTTCGATGACCTTGGCAAGGAAATGGTCGGTGTACAGAATCGTGTTGTCGTACACGTTCACCAGTTCATCGCGGCTGCAACTGCCCAACTGGTTGGTGTGGCAGATCGGTTTGAAGCGCTCCATCTCTTTCGGGTAACGCTCGTAGTATTCCGGGCCGTGACTGCCATCGGCGTGCAGGACGATGATCGCGTGGCCCTTGAGGCTGTCGATGTAGCTTTGCAGGTCTTGTAACAGCGCCTCGTCGAGGCAGTTGTTGCCATCGCAGAATGGCCCCGGCTGATTCTTCGAAATGTCGCGATGCGGTACGCGCAGGCAGGTGCCTTTGCAGTCGCTGTTGTTGTCCAGCCAGAGCACTTGCACGCCGGCACGCTGGAGAATGTCGAGCAGGCCTTGGTAGGTTTTGCCTTTCTTGTCGCTGTAATCCTCACGCGGGAACATCGAGAACATGCACGGCACCGAGACCGCCGTCGACGTGCCGCAGGAATGCACTTGGGTGAAGTTGAGGATGTCGAGTTTGCTCAGCTCGGGATTGGTCTCGCGCTCGTAGCCATTTAGCGAGAAATGATCGGCGCGGGCGGTTTCACCGACCACGAAAACCATCAGCGATTTCCTCTCGCGGCTGGCCGCGTTGGCGCTCATCACCGCGTCTTCGCCGATGGCCTGCACCACGAAATGTTTTTTGATGCCCAAGCGTTGCTTGGTGTACTTGCTGATCGCGTAGATGTAGTTGGTCGGGTTGATGAAGTGGGTGAGCTTGTCTTCTTCGCGGAAGATTGGCGCGTAGGTCGAATAGAACGCGCCCACCGAGGCGGCGATCACCAGCACACAGGCGATGATCACCAGCACCTTGTTGAGCAGGCCGCGAAAGAACGGTCGATAACTCACCGGCCAGCGCCAGATCAGCGCCGCCGGCAACACCCCGAGCAGCAGCAGGTAAGCCAACAGCTTGCCGCTGAACAGCGCGGTGGCTTCGGCGGGGTTGGTTTCGAAGACGTTCTGAATCATCACCGTGTCGATGGTGATGCCGTATTCGTTCATGAAATACGCGGCGCAGGCCGAGAGCAGAGCGACCAGGGTGAGCGTCGGTTTCAGTGTCCAGCGAAACGACACCAGGGTCAGCAGCAGGGTGATCGCGGCCCACAAAAACAGCGCGAACGAGGCGAAAAACGCCAGTTTGTGCGCGCCTTGCAAAGTGATCAGGGTGCCCAGCGCCTTCCAGGTCGCCAGGTTGTACAACGCCACCAGCGCCAGGGAAAACAGCAGCACCAGTCGGGTAGGAGTGATGGACGGTAAACGCAGTCCGTTGCCCAAAGCCATGTCAAACATTCCTCTACTTGAATAGAACATCACGCGGTTACGCGTGTAACTGTAGAAGAGCATTAGTAAAAAATTCGTAAACATCCTGTAACAAGTTCGGCCCCCATTTCCTGTACGAGCTGCCGAAGGCTGCGATCTTTTGATGTTGTTCTTAACATCAAGATCAAAAGATCGCAGCCTTCGGCAGCTCCTACAGTGGGATTTCGCTGGGTCAGAAAGATTTGCTGACGCTGGCAACGACGGTGGCGGTGCAGACGTCTTTGAAACCCCAATTGCTCAGACATTGGGTTTGTGAGAGATCGGTGTCGATGTAGCTCAGGCCCAGTACCACGCCGGCGAGGTTATGGGTGAGTTTGACTTCCCATTCGCGATAACTGTCCTCGGCCTGCCCGGACGCCGAGTACAGATGCGGATCCTTGAAGTCCATATTGCCGTAACGCAGCTTCAGTCCCGAGTCGAACGGCAACTCGGTTTCATAACCGATGTAGCTGTATAGCGAACTCTGCTTGCTATCGATCCCCGGCGCATCACTGGAGTAATACGCCGCCAGCTTCACCCCATAAACCCCGAGAATCCCGTAGACCTCGCTCTGGTTGAACTGGCTTTCCTTGGGGTAGGCGTACTTGATGTAGCCCAGATCGAGGCTGACTTCCTCGGTCGCCTGCCACAGCCAGCCGCCGTAGTAATCGACTTCCTGACGGGTTTTCAGGCCTCCGCCGAAATCGACGTTGGAACTCCACGCGCCGAGGTACAGGCCGCTGCTGTGCGCGAGGGTGAGACCGGCTTGCACAGCAGGGTCGTTTTGCGTTTGCGAGATGCCCCGCGTGCGGTAGTCGCTGGCGAGGGCCAGGTCTACCTCCAGCGCAAAGTCATCGTTCAAAGGGATCGCAAAGCTGCTCAAGGGCAGCACGCTCAAGAAACTCAGGGCGAACAGGGGCAAGGCTTTCATGTGAAGTCCCGATGTTGTGATTATTTTTGGGCAGTACGAAAACTGTGTGTGGGAATGCCATATCGGCCACTCTCACAAAACATGTGGGAGCGAGCTTGCTCGCGAAGGCGGTGGGTCAGTCAGTGAAGATGTTGAATGGACTGGCCTCTTCGCGAGCAAGCTCGCTCCCACAGGGTGGGATGGTTGTTGTTATTGGGTGGCGGTATAGACCTGACGGCCGCCGAACCAGGTCTGCAAAACCTGGGTGTCATGCAGGGCTTTGTTGTCGACGCTGAACACATCGCGGTCGAGCACGATAAAGTCAGCCTGCTTGCCCGGCGTCAGCGAGCCGATCTGCTTCTCCAGGCCAATGGTCCGCGCGGCGTTGACGGTGTAGGCGTAGAACATGGTTTCACGGTCCAGACGCTCATCGGCATTGAGCACACCCAACGGTCCGATACGGGTAATCGCCTGGGCCATGGCGTTGAACGGATTCGGTGTCGACACCGGCCAGTCACTCGCGCCGGCGATCGTCGCGCCCTGTTTCAGCAGCGAATGCGCCGGGTACTGATAGCGGAAGGCGAGGGCGCTGACGTAGGGCTTGATCATGTCGGTGGTGTAGTCGTCGGCGCTGGCCCACAGCAGTTGCATTGAGGCGATGACATTGAGCGGTTTGAAGCGGGCGAACTCTTGCGGGTTGACCATTTGCAGGTGAGTGATCGAGTGGGTCACGCCGCTCTGGCGATCCTTGCGCGCCTGAGCAATGCCGTTCAGCGATTCCCGCACCGCGCGGTCGCCGATCGCATGGATGTGCACCAGCCAGCCGCGCTGGTCGATGGCGCTGACCAGTTCGCCGAAATGCTGCGGATCGATCAGCAGTTCGCCCTGTTTGTGCGAGTTGCTGTAAGGGTCGATCATTGCCGCGCTCTGCGCCGGGAACTCGATCACGCCGTCGGCGAAGATCTTGATCCCAGGCAAGGTCAGGTTGGGAATGCCCTGAAATTGCTGGCGCACCTTGTCCAGCGTATCGAGGTCGGCGGGTAGGCTTTTCGGGTTGGCCACCAACAGCGCGGCGACGTGCACGCTCATGTCGCCGCTTTCCGACAGGGCTTTATAGGCCGGCAGCACGCCGACGGTTTCCTCGGTCGGTTTGAGGGCGAACACCGCTTCACCTGGTGCGGCGTTGGCGGCTGGATCCATCCACGCGGTGATGCCCAGGCTGTTGTTGTAGCGCACCGCTGATTTGGCGGCGTTCAACATGTCGGCGGGGCTTGGCACCGGCATTTTCGAGGCGACCCGATCCCAACCGGCGTCGACCACAAAGCCGTTCGGCTCACCGTTGGCCAGTTTGCCGATGGTGTCTTTTTCTGCGTCGGGCAGGGTTTTCAGCAGCGCGGCGTCGATACCGGCGCGTTTGAGCATGACGTTGTTGGCCCACGCGGTGTGGTGGTCGCTGCCGATAAACACCACCGGCACATTGGCCCATTCGCCGTTGTTGAAGGTGTTGCCCAAGGCTTCGGCCTGCGCCCAGTAAACCGAACTCATGCCGGCAATGCTCAGCACGTCGCCGTGTTTGGCCTTGCCGTCTGCACGCCAGTCGCGCAGGCGTTTTTGCAGTTCGTCGAGGCTGACGACTTCGTCTTCCATGTTCGCCGAGACCATTTCCAGTCCGCCGAAAATCGCGTGGGAATGGCTGTCGATCAGGCCGGGCATCAGCGCTTTGCCTTTGAGATCGATGACTTGGGTGCCGGATTCGATCAGGGCTTTGATCTGCGCGTCGGTGCCGACCTTCAGCACTTTGCCGTTCTCTACGGCGAGGGCTTGCGCCTTGGGTTGTGCGCGGTCGGCAGTGAAAATCTTGCCGTTGAGCAGGATCAGATCAGCAGCGGCCATGGCTTCCATCGAGGCAAAACTTACAGCGGTTACCAACAGACTCGGGATGAATCTTTTCATTGAAGATTTCCTTGTTATTGCATCTGATGGCCAGATTAGTGGCTGACAGCGGCCGACAGAACGCCTCCCTCACGAAAAACGTTTTTGCCTGAATGGAAAAAGTATGGACAAGCTGGGTGCATTGAAAATGTTCGTGGTCACCGCGCAGCTCGGCAGTTTCAGCCGCGCCGCCGAGCAGTTGGGCAAGACCCCGTCGGCGCTGACCAAAGCGGTCAATCACCTGGAATCGGAGCTGGGTGCGCGCTTGTTTGAGCGCAGTACACGGCGGATCCTGCTGACCGAAATCGGCCGGGTGTACCTGGAAACCGCACGGCTGGTGTTGCAGCGGCTGGACGAGGCCGGCGAGGAAATCGAGCAGTTGCAGCACGGCTTGCGCGGCAACCTGAAAATCACCGCGCCGCTGGCGTATGGGCGGGCGTTTCTCGATCAGGTGTGTGACGGCTTTCTGCAGCAATACCCGCAGATCAGTCTGCAAGTGGACCTGTGCGATGCCTTCGTCAACCTGCTGGAAAGTGGTTACGACCTGGCGCTGCGTGAAGGCCACGATGACTTGCCGGGGCTGATCGCGCGGGTGGTGGGTAGCAATCGACTGGCCCTGTGCGGCAGTCCGGAGTACCTGGCGCGCAAGGATTTGCCGGTGACTCCGCAAACCCTTGAACAGCATGAGTGGCTGCTCTATCAGCACCCGTTGCTCAGCCGCGAATTCTGGTGGGCCGAGCGCGACGGGCAGCGCTTGAGTCTGGCGCAACCGGCGGCACCGCGGTTGCGCAGCGACAACTACGACTTGCTGCTGGCCAGTGCTTTGGCCGGGCGCGGTTTGCTGCACACGCCGCTGTGGAGCGCCGCACCGTACATTGCCGACGGGCGACTGGTGCGGGTCATGGCTGATTACGACATCGACCCGGATACCTTCGGCCCGCACATTCTCGCGGTGTACCCGAGCCATCGGCGGGCCACGGCGAAGGTGGTGGCGTTCATCGATTACATCTCGGCATTCCTCACCGAACGTGGCCTGAGCTGACAGCCCATTCCTCCGTAGAAGCAGCCTTCGGCAGCTCCTGCAGGGGCGTTATGCCAGGACGGTCAGCCATGCCGAGAGCAGCAGCAACAACGCCAGTGCCGCATTCATGCGCTTGAACGCCCGTGGCGAACCCATCAACCGCGCGCTGCCCACACCCAGCAATGCCCAGAACGTCATGCACGGCAGCGACACCAGCAAAAACGCCAGTGACAACACCAGCAGCCGCAGGGTCTTGTCACCCCCGCCAACAAACACGCTGACCACTGCCACCGCCATCATCCACACCTTGGGATTGACCAGTTGCAGCATGGCAGCGCCCAGCACGCTGAAACGTTCTTCCTGGGCATCCGCCGGGTTCAGTGATGGCGGCGTGCTGCGAAAGATCTGCCACGCCAGCCAGCTCAACCAGAGCACGCCGCCCCAGGCCATGGCTTGCTGCACACGCGGGTAGCGCAGCAACGTTTCGCCGGCACCGAGGCCGACCACCAGCACGATCAGGGCTGCCGCCGCGCAGGCGCCAAAAATGATTGGTAATGTGGCGAGCAGGCCTTGGCGCGAACTGTGGCTCAACACCAGAATATTGGTCGGCCCCGGCGTGATCGAGGCAACAAAAGCAAACAGCAGAAAGGGCAGTAATGACGCCATGATCGGGATTCCCTGAAAATCAACACAGGTATCCATGATCGCCAGACGGCGTGCGTCAGTCTGGAAGGTTTGAGCAGCGTTTGCGGTAATCCGCCGGCGTCAGTTGATAGGCACGCCGGAACCAGCGACCGAGGTGGCTCTGATCGGCAAAACCGAGCACGCTGGCGACTTGCGCCGGCGTTTCACCGCGCGCCAGCAACTGCCGCGCCTTGGCCAGGCGCAACTGGATCAGGTAGGCGTGCGGCGCCAGACCGAAGGCAGACTTGAACGCCCGGCTGAGACGGAAACGGTCCACCTCGCAGACCCGCGCGAGATCATCGAGACCGATATCTTCATAGGTGTGCGCGTGCAGGTAATCCCGCGCCAGTTGCGCCACCAATGGCAGGCGCGGATCGAAAACCTGGCGCTTGCGCCAGTCGAGATGACGCGTGAGCGAGTTCAGCAGACCGTCGATGGCGGTCTGCCGGACGATGCGCAGATCGCCGTCATGCAAGGCATGGAAAGCGTGATTGATCGCTGTGGCCAGACGCGGGTCCTGACTCAGCGTGTCGGCAAAACCGGGCTGGCTGTCGGACGGTGCGTCTTCGAACAGCGCGTGCATTTCACGCTCCAGCCAGTGCGGATCGAGGTAGAGCATCGAATAGGTAAAACCTTCCTCGGTCGGCGCCTGGCCATCGTGGATTTCCCCCGGCTCCAGCAGGAACACATTGCCCGGGGTACTGCGATGACGCACGCGGCGGCAGTTGAACTGCTGCACACCTTGCTCGGTGACGCCGACGAGGAAGCTGTCATGCCAGTGCGGATCGTAGGCATGCCCCTGAAAATGAGCACGAATCGATTCAATCCCGGTGTCGGCATCCTGGGACAGCTCGATCCAGTTGCGTTTATCCACGAAGGCTCCAGTGTTCGCCATTGAAAGGTGCGGCCCCATAAAATACCGCGCAATGCTCATCGAGGTTTAGAAGATTTGTGCAGATGAGGGGGCTAGACTCTGCAGGTCACGACCCCTTTGGCGGCAGGTGGAATACGATGCTCAACCGATGCTCGCTCTGGGGCATGCTCACCCTGATCGGCCTTAGCCTGATGTTTACCGCAGGTTGCTCCAGCCGAAAACATTATCCACCTTCAGGTGTTGGCGATGCCTGCTACGCCAAAGCCTTACCGTCGGTCGGTGAGGGCGGTCTGGCCTGGGGCTCCAGTTTGAACATGGCCCGGCAGAAGTCGATGAACAACTGCATCCGCTATGCCGGACGCTCCGGGGGCACGCCGGATACCTGTCAGGTGGTGTTGGCCAAGTGCCGATAGCTTTCTGTTGACATGGTTGCCTTTGGCAAATATATAGTTGCCTTAAGCAATTAACTGAGCATTTGCCATGTCCAGCAGCCATCTCCTCGAGCAAGCCGACGTTGTGCGCGGTTTCAACCGCTTCTACACCCATCAGATCGGCGTACTGCAGGAGCATCTGCTGCAAAGCGACTACTCGCTGACCGAGTTGCGCATTTTGTATGAGCTGGCGACGCGCGGTGACCTGACCAGCGCTGAACTGCGCCAGATGCTCGGCCTCGATGCCGGCTACATGAGCCGGATCATCAGCGGTTTCGAAAAGCGCGGCTTGATCCAGAAAGTGCCGTCGCCCACGGACGCCCGCGCTGCGCAATTGCACCTCACCAACCTCGGGCGTGAAATTCTGGTCCCGCTGGAAAAGGCTTCCCGCGAACAGATCGTCGCCATGCTCGAGCGATTGCCTGAACCGCAGCAGAAACAACTGATCGGCGCCATGACGCTGATCCAGACACTGCTGCAAGGCAACAAAGACTCAACCTACGTATTACGCGATCCGCAGCCCGGCGACATGGGTACGGTGATGCAGCAGCAAACCGCACTGTATACCCGCGAATACGGCTGGAATTCGGAGTTCGAGGCGCTGGTGGCCGAGGTGGTCGCCAAGTACCTGCGCGATTGCGACCCCACCTGTGAGCGCTGCTGGATTGCCGAAAAAGACGGCAAGGTCATCGGCTCCGTGTTCATCGTCCGCCAGGATGAAACGACCGCCAAACTGCGCATGCTCTACGTCGACGCCAGTGCGCGGGGCTTAGGTATTGGCAGTCGTCTGGTCGAGGAGTGCCTGCGTTTCGCCCGTCAGGTTGGTTACCAGAAAATGACCTTGTGGACGACCAGCAACCTGACGGCCGCACGCAAGATTTATCAGCAGGCCGGGTTTGAGTTGGTGGAGGAAGAAGCGGTTCACAGCTTTGGCAAGGATCTGCTGAGTCAGACGTGGGCGCGGGTGTTGTGAGCTGTTTTTCGTCGGCGGGTGCAGTGAAAAGGCAGACGAAAAAAAACCGCCTTTGCGGGGCGGTTTTTTTAACCTCGGTTTGCGGCTGAGGTTTGTTGCTTCACTAGCTGCTTTGACATGTGCTCATGGTATGAGTCTTTGCGTCCCCTCGCAACATTAATATTCTGTATCAGGTGGACGCATACGTTATCCAATGTTGAAAAGAGCAATGCTGGCAGAAATAACGTTTTACAAAGCCGATGAATTACCTGGTCATGTATCGTTCTATTGAGGGTTATGATGCTGACGCTCACATGTCTGAGCAGCGACGAGGTTTGGCTGGCAACTCAACGATTTCATTCCCTCTGACACGGTTTGCACCCGTGCCGGAATGATACTTCGGAGGGCTTTCAACCGGCCGCCTCATTGGCTGCTTTGACATGCATGCTGAAGGCAAGCATGATCCGGTAAGCTTGCTGGAGGTTTGGCCCCCAGCCCTGGAGGCCAAAACGTATGAAGCTTTTGCTGCGTACGCTGAGCCTTGTATGGAGATTGTTTAAAGCCTTTCGCTTTTACGAGTTCCTGCGAGACCATTTTGACGACCTGAAGTAAAGGCCGTTGAGGTGGGAAAAGCCCGTTTCAGTTTCGACTGAAACGGGCTTTTTTTTCTTTTGAAGCTGTCATAAGTAGGATTTTTCTGTATCTGCTTTTTTGGCGTGTAGGGCATTTCTTCGGCAAGTGTAGGCGTTGGACAAACCACTCCGTAATCCGCAAGAAGTGTTCGATTATCGAATACCCAAACCTTCGTCCAATTGCCCACTCCGACACTCCGGCGTACTGTGACTCGGGATGTCTGAAACCCCGTGATCCCAAAATAACGACAACAATGAGCAACGCCCCATGGACAGCCATCTGCTGAGCGATCGCAGCAGCGTGTTTCGTCACGCTGACCCTTATGCCGTCTCCGACTACGTCAATCAGCACGTCGGCCAGCACTTCATCGGCCTGTCCAGAACCACCCACCCGCAAGCCAGCCTCAACCATCGCAAACTCGCCGATCTCGATCTGGCCCGCATCAGCTATGGCGGCAGCGTACGCGTGACCTCCGTGGCCCTGGAGACCGTTTACCATCTGCAAGTGCTGCTGCAAGGCAATTGCCTGTGGCGCGGGCACAAGCGCGAGCAGCATCTGGTGCCCGGCGAGTTGCTGTTGATCAACCCGGATGATCCGGTCGATCTGACTTACTCGGATGATTGCGAGAAATTCATCCTCAAGGTGCCGGTCAGCGTGCTTGAATCGGTGTGTGACGAGCAGCGCTGGCAGCGTCCGGCAAGCGGTATCCGTTTCCTGCGCAATCACTATCGGCTGGATGAGCTGGAAGGCTTCACCAATCTGCTGGCGATGATCTGTCAGGAAGCCGAGGCCAGCGATCCGTTGCTTCGGGTGCAGGAGCATTACGCGCAGATCATCGGCAGCAAACTGATTTCGCTGATGAGCACCAACGTCAGCCGTGAATGCCTGAGTGCACCGAACATCAGCTTCGAACGCATCGTCGATTACATCGACCGCAACCTGAAACTGGATTTGCCGGCTGAACATTTGGCCGCACAGGCGAGCATGAGCCCGCGCTCGCTGTACACCTTGTTTGAACGCCAACTGGGCGTTACGCCGATGCAATACATCCGCCAACGCAAGCTTGCGCGCATCCACGCCTGCCTCAGTGACCCAAGCTGCCCGGTGCGCAACCTCACCGAGCTGGCGCTCGACTACGGCTTCCTGCACCTGGGCCGTTTCTCCGAAAGCTATCGCCAGCAGTTCGGTGAACTGCCGTCGCAGACCTTCAAACGCCGCCACTAACACTCCCCGCTGAAACTTCCCCGAATCACCTGCCGCGCCATCCTGCACAAATCGGATAGCGATCTGCAGGATTCGGCTATTGCCTCCTGCATCGCCTCCCTAATCTGACCTGGCCTGAACAATAACAATGGAGGCCCCGGCCATGTCCCTGGGAATCGACTACCTCAATGCCATGCTTGAAGAAGACAAGGAGAAGGGCGCCTACCGCTGCAAGCGGGAGATGTTCACCGATCCGCAGCTGTTCGAACTAGAGATGGCGCACATCTTCGAAGGCAACTGGATTTACCTCGCCCACGAAAGCCAGCTCCCCAACAACAACGATTTCCTGACCACCACCATGGGGCGCCAGCCGATTTTCATCGCGCGCAACAAGGACGGTGTGCTCAATGCGTTCCTCAATGCCTGCAGCCATCGCGGCGCCATGTTGTGCCGCCACAAGTCCGGCAACCGCTCCAGCTACACCTGCCCGTTCCACGGCTGGACGTTCAACAACAGTGGCAAACTGCTCAAGGTCAAAGACCCGAGCGAAGCCGGTTACCCGCAAGGCTTCAACTGCGAAGGCTCCCATGACCTGACCAAGGTCGCGCGTTTCGAGTCCTATCGCGGCTTCCTGTTCGGCAGCCTCAATGCCGATGTGAAATCCCTCGCTGAGCATCTGGGCGAATCGGCAAAAATCATCGACATGATCGTCGACCAGTCGCCAGAAGGCCTGGAAGTGCTGCGCGGTTCCAGCTCCTACATCTACGAAGGCAATTGGAAACTCACCGCTGAAAATGGCGCCGACGGTTACCACGTCAGCTCGGTGCACTGGAACTACGCCGCCACCCAGAACCAGCGCCAGCAACGCGAAGCGGGTGAAGCGATCAAGACCATGAGTGCCGGCAGCTGGGCGAAGAAGGGCGGCGGTTTTTACTCCTTCGACCACGGCCATCTGCTGCTCTGGACTCGCTGGGCCAACCCCGAAGACCGTCCTGCCTACGAGCGCCGCGATGAACTCGCCCGTGATTTCGGTCAGGCTCGAGCCGACTGGATGATCGAAAACTCGCGCAACCTGTGCCTGTACCCGAACGTGTATCTGATGGATCAGTTCAGTTCGCAGATCCGCATCGCCCGGCCAATCTCGGTCGACAAGACTGAAATCACCATTTACTGCATCGCCCCCAAAGGCGAGAGCGCCGAGGCCCGGGCCAAACGCATTCGGCAGTACGAAGATTTCTTCAATGTCAGCGGCATGGCCACGCCGGATGACCTGGAAGAGTTTCGTTCGTGCCAGACCGGCTACGGCGCCGGGCGTGGCTGGAACGACATGTCCCGGGGCGCGACCCACTGGGTCGAAGGCGCCGATGCCGCCGCCGAGGAAATCGACTTGAAGCCGCTGCTCTCCGGTATGCGCACCGAAGACGAAGGCCTGTTCGTGCTGCAACACAAGTACTGGCAGGAAACCATGCTCAAAGCCGCTGCCAGCGAATCACAACTGATCCCCGTGGAGGCCGTGTGATGAGCAACCTCTACGACAGCGTGCGCGATTTTCTCTACCGCGAAGCGCGCTATCTCGATGACGGCCAGTGGGATCAATGGCTGGAACTCTACGCCGCCGACGCGACTTTCTGGATGCCGGCCTGGGACGACAACGACACCCTCACCGAAGACCCGCAAAGCGAAATCTCGCTGATCTGGTACGGCAACCGTGGCGGCCTCGAAGACCGCATCTTCCGGATCAAGACCGAGCGCTCCAGCGCGACCATTCCCGACACTCGCACCTCACACAACCTGAGCAACATCGAGATCGTCGAGCACAGCGAAGGGCAATGCCATGTGCGTTTCAACTGGCACACCTTGAGTTTCCGCTATCAGGTCACCGACAGCTACTTCGGCAGCAGTTTCTACACCCTCGATCTGCGTGGCGAACAGCCGCTGATCAAGGCCAAGAAAGTCGTGCTGAAAAACGATTACGTCCGTCAGGTCATCGACATCTACCACATCTAGTCGACACGGCGAGGTGCACCATGAATTTCCAGATTGCGCTTTATTTCGAAGACGGCGTCACCCGTTTCATCGAGGCTGGCGGCCATGAAACCGTGGCCGACGCGGCGTATCGCCAAGGCATCAACATCCCGCTGGACTGCCGCGATGGCGCCTGCGGCACCTGCAAATGTTTCGCCGAGGCAGGGCGGTACGACATGGGTGACAATTTCATCGAAGACGCCTTGAGCGCCGATGAACTCGCGCAAGGTTATGTGCTGACCTGCCAGATGCGCGCTGAAAGCGATTGTGTGGTGCGAGTGCCGGCCGGCTCGCAGGTGTGCAAGACCGAACAAGCGAACTTCCAGGCATCGATCAGCACTGTCCGGCAATTGTCCGAGAGCACTATCGCGCTGTCGATCAAGGGCGAGGCGCTGAGCAAACTGGCGTTTCTGCCGGGCCAGTACGTCAATCTGCAAGTGCCCGGCAGCGAGCAGACCCGCGCTTATTCCTTCAGCTCATTGCAGAAAAACGGCGAGGTCAGCTTTCTGATTCGTAACGTGCCTGGTGGCTTGATGAGCAGCTTTCTCACCGGGTTGGCCAAGGCCGGCGACAGCATGAACCTGGCCGGGCCGCTGGGCAGCTTTTACCTGCGCGAAATCCGCCGACCGCTGTTGCTGTTGGCGGGCGGCACCGGCCTGGCGCCGTTCACCGCGATGCTGGAAAAGATCGCCGAGCAGGGCTGCGATCATCCCGTGCATTTGATCTACGGCGTGACCAACGATTTCGATCTGGTCGAACTCGATCGTCTCGAAGCCTTCGCCGCCCGCATTCCCGACTTCAGTTTCGGCGCCTGCGTGGCCAACCCGCTGAGTGCGCATCCACTCAAGGGCTACGTCACCCAGCACATTGAACCGCGCCACCTCAATGAAGGCGATGTCGACGTGTACCTGTGTGGCCCGCCGCCGATGGTCGAAGCGGTCAGCCAATACATCCGCGAGCAGGGCATCACCCCGGCGAACTTCTACTACGAAAAGTTCGCTGCTGCGGCTGCCTGAAACCCTTCTTTCGAGGTTGTCATGAACAACAGATTCTCCAACAAGGTCGCGCTGGTCACCGGCGCGGCGCAGGGTATCGGCCGCCGCGTCTGCGAACGCCTGCTGAACGAAGGCGCACAAGTCGTCGCCGTCGATCGCTCTGAACTGGTTCACGAACTGCAAGGCGAGGGCGTTCTCGCGCTGACTGCCGACCTTGAGCAATACGCCGATTGCGCGCGGGTCATGGCTGAAGCCATCAACACCTTCGGCCGTCTCGACATTTTGATCAACAACATCGGCGGCACGATCTGGGCCAAGCCGTTCGAGCATTACGAAGTCGAACAGATTGAAGCGGAAGTGCGCCGTTCGCTGTTCCCGACGCTGTGGTGCTGCCACGCAGCGCTGCCGTACATGCTCAAGCAAGGGCGCGGCGCCATCGTCAACGTTTCATCGATTGCCACCCGCAGCGTCAATCGGGTGCCGTACGGCGCCGCCAAGGGCGGCATCAACGCACTCACAGCATGTCTGGCCTTCGAAAACGCAGAGCGCGGCATTCGCGTCAACGCCACGGCTCCGGGGGGCACCGAAGCGCCGCCCCGGCGCATCCCGCGCAATGCCGCCGAACCGTCAGCGCAGGAGCAGGCCTGGTATCAAGAGATCGTCGCGCAAACCCTCGACAGCAGCCTGATGAAGCGCTACGGCAGCCTCGACGAACAGGTCGGCGCGATCCTCTTTCTGGCTTCCGATGACGCCTCGTACATCACCGGCGTGACGTTGCCGGTCGGTGGCGGCGACCTCGGTTGACTACTTTTCAAGGGACATTGAAATGCAGCAAATTCTGATTGAAAACCTGTCGACCATCATCGTCGACCTGCCAACCATTCGCCCGCACAAACTGGCGATGCACACGATGCAGAAGCAGACGCTGGTGATTCTGCGACTGCGCTGCAGCGATGGTATTGAAGGGATCGGCGAAGCCACCACCATCGGCGGTCTCGCTTACGGTTATGAAAGCCCGGAAAGCATCAAAGCCAATATCGACGCGCATCTGGCGCCGGCGCTGGTGGGTATGGACGCCAACAACATCAACACGGCGATGCAGCGGCTCGACAAGATCGCCAAGGGCAATACCTTCGCCAAGTCCGGCATCGAAAGTGCACTGCTCGATGCCCAGGGCAAGCGCCTCGGTTTGCCGGTCAGCGAGTTGCTCGGCGGTCGCGTGCGAGACAGCCTCGAAGTGGCCTGGACCCTGGCCAGCGGCGACACCGCCCGCGACATCGCCGAAGCCGAGCAGATGCTCGAAGCACGTCGCCATCGCATCTTCAAATTGAAGATCGGCGCCAACCCGCTGGAGCAGGATATCAAGCACGTCGTGGCGATCAAAAAAGCCTTGGGCGAGCGCGCCAGTGTGCGGGTCGACGTCAACCAGTATTGGGATGAGTCCCAAGCGATTCGCGGCTGTCAGGTGCTCGGTGACAACGGTATCGACCTGATTGAGCAGCCGATTTCGCGGGTCAACCGCTCCGGGCAGATTCGCCTGAATCAGCGCAGCCCGGCGCCGATCATGGCCGACGAATCGATCGAAAGCGTCGAGGATGCTTTCAGCCTCGCCGCCGACGGCGCCGCCAGTGTGTTCGCCCTGAAAATCGCCAAGAACGGTGGTCCGCGTGCCGTGCTCAGAACCGCGCAGATCGCCGAAGCCGCCGGCATTGCGCTGTATGGCGGCACCATGCTCGAAGGCTCCATCGGCACGCTGGCCTCGGCGCACGCCTTCCTCACGCTCAAGCAACTGACCTGGGACACCGAACTGTTCGGCCCGTTGTTGCTGACCGAAGACATCGTCACCGAAACGCCGCAGTACCGCGATTTCCACTTGCACGTCCCGCGAACTCCAGGCCTGGGCCTGACGCTAGACGAAGAGCGTCTGGCGCGTTTTCGTCGCCACTGAATCAGGAGAACCAGCATGTTGTTCCACGTAAAAATGACGGTGAAATTGCCCGTCGACATGGACCCGTCATTGGCCACCCGGCTCAAGGCTGACGAGAAGGAACTGGCCCAACGACTGCAACGCGAAGGCATATGGCGACACCTGTGGCGCATCGCTGGGCATTACGCCAATTACAGCGTGTTCGATGTGCCGAGCGTCGAGGCCCTGCACGACACGCTGATGCGCTTGCCGTTGTTTCCCTACATGGACATCGAGGTCGACGGCCTGTGTCGGCATCCGTCGTCGATCCACAGCGACGACCGCTAATTCTGAGCTCGCCGCATTTCCCTTGTGGGAGCGAGCTTGCTCGCGAAAGCGGTGAGCCAGTCACCATAGGTGCTGAATGACACAACGCATTCGCGAGCAAGCTCGCTCCCACAGGGGAAGTGCGCTGAGTAAGAGAACTGCGCCAACAAAACAACAAGATGAGGTAACCACCATGACCGTGAAAATTGCCCACACCGCCGAGTTGCAAGCCTTCTTCAAAGAAGCCGCCGGTTTCGCCAACGACGAGGGTAACTCCCGGCTGAAAACCATCGTTCTGCGGATCTTGCAGGACAGCGCGAAAATCATCGAAGACCTCGAAATCAGCGAGGACGAGTTCTGGAAAGCGGTCGACTATCTCAACCGTCTGGGCGCTCGTTCGGAGGCGGGATTACTGGTCGCCGGCCTTGGCATCGAGCACTTCCTCGACCTGTTGCAGGACGCCAAGGATGCACAGATCGGCTTGACCGGCGGCACACCACGCACCATCGAAGGCCCGCTGTACGTGGCCGGCGCGCCGCTGTGTGAAGGCGAGTGCCGCATGGATGACGGCAGCGAGGAGGGTGCCGCCACCGTCATGCACCTCGAAGGCCAGGTGTTCGATCTGCATGGCCTGCCGCTGGCCGGTGCCACCGTTGATCTGTGGCACGCCAACACCAAGGGCACCTATTCGTTTTTCGATCCGAGCCAGTCTGAGTACAACCTGCGTCGACGCATCATTACCGACGCCGAAGGCCGTTACCGCGCTCGCAGCATCGTGCCGTCCGGTTATGGCTGCGACCCGCAAGGGCCAACCCAGGAATGCCTGAACCAGCTCGGCCGCCATGGCCAGCGCCCGGCCCATGTGCATTTCTTTATCAGCGCGCCGGGGCATCGGCATCTGACCACGCAGATCAATCTTTCGGGTGATCAATACCTGTGGGATGACTTCGCCTACGCGACCCGTGAAGGCTTGGTCGGGGAAGTGGTGTTCCGTGCGGACGCGGTGTCGGGGCGTTATGCCGAGCTGAAGTTCGACTTCCAGTTGCAACAGGCGCCGGACGCCAGTGCCGAACAACGCAGCCAACGGCCGCGTGCGTTGCAGGACGCTTGATACCGAGTCGTCTGATTCCCTCACCCTAACCCTCTCCCAGAGGGAGAGGGGACTGACCGAGTTGATCTTGAGCGCTACGTCGACCTGAAAGGCCGAGTTGATTATGGATTCGGTGAGGCAAATACAGGTCGAGGTCGATTTTGGATTCGGTGAGGGAAGTACAGGTCGAGGTCGATTTTGGATTCGGTGAGGGAAATACAGGTCGAGGTCGATTTTGGATTCGGTGAAGCAAATTCAGGTCGGCGTATCCCTCCAATATCCCCGGATCGGTTCCCTCTCCCCTTGGGAGAGGGCTAGGGTGAGGGGCTTCTGATTCTAGAAGGACACCTCCGCCGGCTGCGACAACCGCAGCACCGACAAGTCCCCGGTAATACGCTTGTAAGCCAGGCGAATCGCTTCAATGTTGCCCGCATTCTTCGCACTGTTTTCATGCAGGATCACAATCACTTTGGTGCTCAAGCGTTCAGGCTCTTTCGCGCCCTTATCCCGCCACTGCCCATAAGCATCGAACACACTGAAACCATCAGGAAATCGCGACGTCACCTCCTGATCAAGAAACTCGCGCCAGCGCGCCGGGCTGACCGCACCGTCCTTGCCATCGATCGAGCCTACGGAGAAGTACAACTCGGTGCGAATCCACTGCGCCTGCGCCGGCCGCGAGGCATCGCCTTGCAGGGTCGAACTGGCGGGATCATGGGTGTGAATGGACGCAGGAGGAGGGCTGGCACAACCGGCGACGGCCAAAAACAAGGCCGCCACTAAAAGACGTTGAGGCATGGAACATCCTTATTGATCGTTAGGTGAACCGCACAAGTATAAGGTTGCGGTTTACCGGCCAATAAAGACCTAAAAAGCAGGCGGCTAGGCGCTTTGGGAATAACTCCGTCTATCGCCTTGATTCACCTACAGCGACTGTCTGTAAGGTCTGCTTGCGGTAACCAGAAGGTTCAGCTCAGTGGCTTGCACGTCGAGAACCGGACTATCTGCCACGGGAACCGGCACACCATCCGCATTCAACTCGGCACGGATTTTTATTTTCAATACTGCATCTGTTGATGCTTTTGCGAGGCAGGGGGCTAAAACGACTTCCAGAGGCGTTTTCTTTCCTTTGTAGAACCAGAAACCGTCTTCCGACGCTTTGACAGCCCACAGATTTTCGAGTGACACGGGTTGTGCGCAATTCAAATTCGGCAGTCCGAGGAACTCACCTAAAACCTCATGCACGGTACCGTCCGCATGTGAAGTGTATTTGACGTAATCGTCAAATACATAAAGCGCCCGAGCCGCATTCAATTTTGATCGGGATAGCACTTCGCCTGGGTCCGGAGTGTTCTTTGCACTCTGATGCGGGTTTTTCTTCAGTAGATCTCCACTGACCATCAATCTGTTTTTGATTTCAACAGACGCCATGTTATCGAGCGATCTCAGTAGCGCCGCAGTGAACGTCACAAGTGCCGCAGCCTGGGACGTACCGCTTACTTTAGTGATTTTTTCGCTGTCATTGAGCCAAGATGAAAGATCGCATCCTGGGGCGGCGAGGTCGACTCTGGTGGCGCTGCGATTACTGAAAGCTGCTAACTCACCATCAGGTTTATGGGCCGCAACTGATATGACGTTGCGCTGTGATAGGCCGCCAAATGCTGCCGGGTAGTAGGGGGCGTCGCTGACGTCGGCTTTTCCATCATTTCCTGCGGAAACAACAAACAGATTGTTGCTCTCTACCATACGTAAAAATATCTGATTCGAATTCGAGCCGGCGCCGGCATCGTATTCCAGGCTGAGGTTGATAACGCTATTGTTCAGTAGATTGAGTTGTTGACTCAATTCGCTGGTTGAATTGGGGATCAATGTTTCCTCGCCATTGCCGACATTCACAATCCACAGCCGTAACCAGGATCCTCCTCCGGGACGATCAAACACAGAAAGATAGGGCTGAAAGCTGCTGCCGCCTAACACCAGTCCCGTAACGTGCGTCCCATGGCCGCTTACGATGGATGCGTTTGTTTTTCCGTTTAAATAGTTGATTGGATAAATCTGCTTACCGCTCATGGTCATCGGACCGATGATGCCCGTTCCTCCAGTCATCTTGTTCATGAAAAAACGGGAGGGGAAATGAGAGCCAAAAACGAGTTTGCCGGCAACCAGGTTCGCGCCAAAAAAACCATTGTCTGCAATGGCAACTCTGGTGAAAGACTGATCCAGATTCAACAGTCTCACCGCTTGCAGAGAGTCCTTATAGGCATTTGACAACCACAAACTGTTGAATGACTCGGCAGGTGCAGAGGGATCCTCGCACTCAGGCGGGTTTTTATACGACTGAGTTTTCCCGGCTGCAATCTGGAACTCAGGCATTCCGGGCTCGGCAGGCGATGTAGCGGGCAAGGACTCGTCGAAGGATATCTTGACAACGTTTGACGTCTTGTAAGTGCTCAGTTTTGATTTGAGGTTGTCCGGTGAAAACGAAGCATGGACCACTGTCGCGGTGGTGATGTGATTGGGGACGAGTGTTTGACCGGGCTTTAGTTTGTTCAGATTGTGGATGCCTGATGACTGGAAATATTCGTCGACAATCTGACTTTCACCTGGCGCCCCGGTCAAGTTCTTGTAAACGTTGAAGGCGGTATCTCCAGGCTTCACGGTGTAAGGTTGGGCGGGTTTTGTATCCACGATAAGGCAAGCAGGCCAGTTCATCTTGTACACAAGGTCACCGATGATGGCATTCGGATCAGGTGATAAACCTACAGGCTGGTTCATCTCCTGCAACTTGTCCCAATAGGCCTGATTAAAGGAACCGCACAGCACCGAGATAATCTGGTTGGCGCTTAGTTGATTGAGATCCGGATAGTTTTCTCTTGGCAATTGTTTTGCATCGACCAAGCCCATGAACGCCCTCAGATAATCATCCGAGACCGGCCCGACGGCACGAACGGCGAACGTTCGTTTCTCTGCGTCCGGCACAGCACTTGACGCCAATGCAACCCCGCAGCAGGTGGTCAGAGAGGTCAATAGAAAGGTAACTCGAGTCAATCTCGACATGGTTTGTACCCTGGGGTCCGATTGAACCCACAAATTACGTTCTGCTTATCGGTGGCCAGCCAGGTTGTCACAAACTTTCTGAACGAGTCGGTGGCAAGCGGCGCTACTCGGGAAATGGCGACGGCGCCGGCCTTGCCTGGAATCACTTCAACAGTAGAGTTCACGGCACGCACTTTTCTTGGCTGGGTCTGCGTGGCTGTTGTCACGCCGGAGAACAATGGGCCACCCGAATCTCCGGGGCAAAGCGCAGGCGCACTGTTGAGCGGTGATTGAATACTCGCAAACTGCTTTGAAAACTCTTGACCGTCACTGCCTGCAGACTGAATTTGTGCATCACCGATGCGAAGTAACCCATCCAGTTTCAAGTCAGTGTTCGGGTGGAGGAGGATCGCACTGTCAGAGCAACCAAATCCTGTCATCAGGACGCTAGTGCCGGAGTTCAGGGTGCTGGCGCTATCTATATTTTCATAGCGCAGTTGGTTGAAGAGTTCGGGCGACACCTCAGTGAGTTTGAAGCTGCACAATGCGTAATCCTGACTGACACGAGGTTCGTTACCTCGCCATCCACCTTCCTGTATTGCCTTGGAGTATTCGTCGGATATTCGACATGAAACCGGCAGCTTTTGCCCCCCGATATCCAGAAACACCACAGAACGAATCGGCCTCTCCAGCCCTGAATCGAAACAATGTGCAGCCGTCAGAAAAACCCCCGGCCCAACGAGCACTCCGGTACAGGTTACCGCCGGCTTGTTCCCCGGCGGCGAAAGCCGGGCATTCAGAATAGTGGGCCAATCCTGCCGCTTGGCCTTTACGCCGTTGACCAGTTGGATGTCGCCTTCGACGCCGTGCTCTGCGAATGCTTTAAAGACAACCTCTGTCGGGTCGGATGACTCTTGTAGAGCTCCTGCACCACTAGCGAGCGCATTCAATACGATGAACAAGACTGTTTGAGCCGACGAAGTCAGCTTCGCTCTGTACATGATCCTTCTCCAATGACCCCGGCCATGTTTACAACGTTATTTTTTTGCGTTGGAAGGCGCTTTTTCCTGACCCGCATCGGCATCAGTTGGTTTCTTTGCAGCCTTGATCGTTTCGATTAACTGTTTAACAGCTTGGAAGTCATCGGAGAAAGTTGAGAAACCATCCGCGGTGGTGGCGCCTGACACGGTTGCACTGCAAGTTGAGCCGAGTTCAAGTTTTCCATCTATCGATAAAGGTTGCAGGCGCACGGCATCCAGGTTGGATACGGTGACGTGGAACGCAGATTTTGAACCGTCAGATTTTCTGATAATTTCGAGTGTTGCACTTCTGCAAGCAGGTACTGGCCAGTACGGGACTTTACGATTCATTGCTTTTTCTCTGAAGCTTTGCAGAGTTACAGTTCCTGCGGGAGGGGTTGGGTTGTCGTATTTGAATGTATATGTCCAGTCACTGTTTATCCTCCCGGACGGTTTGGAAATATCAGCAACAAAAGGCTCAAGATCGACTGCTTGTTCAGACGTTTCGCGACTCACAACTAATGCACCAATCTGCATTGCCGTGGCAACAACCGACGCTATTTGCCCTAGCCGCTTCGGTACCAGATTCTCGGCTTTGGTACTAACCGACGACACCATATCGGTATTTTGATATTTGGTTATTCCCACGGCGGTCGACTTCCAGAACCCTGAGTAGCCTTTAACCGCCATGGATTGGCTATCATCGGGAAGCTGCACGACTTTGGCCTCCCATTTACGACGATCAATGACAGCTGTTGCCAAGCCGTTGGAGAGGGTGGGTGGCGAAGGCGTGGCGTCTTTCGACGGCGTTTCAGAGGGCTCGTTTTTTTTCTCGGCGGTGGAGCCGGTTTTAGTTTTTACGTTACTCGTCTTTTCCGTGGATTTGTTTTTTTCCTTGTTATTACCTGCTGCCGATTGTTCCTGGGCAGGCGTTTCCTTGCTCGTAACCTCTGCGATCGGCGTAACGAGAATATAAGTTTTTGGAAAGACAAAGTACTCATAATGCTCGTTCGCCTGAGCTTCTACTTCATCGAATTTTCCTTGAGGTGCGGGATCTGTGTATTGCATCTCCACCGTTTCACAACCGGTAAGAGCTAATACAGAAATGAGAGGGAAAATAGTTTTCACGCTAACCTCCTGGGCGATGCGCGAACGTCATCGGTCGGCAACCCGCGACACATTTAGTGTCAGGGAAGAATCCGTTTTGTTGGTTTTTAGGGATTCGCATTCTGTTGAATGCCCGAACGACATGCCCTGTCGGTGTACAACTAAAAAGTTTTGTACAGGTTGCTGAATTTCATTGAGTCCTGATGATGTTTCGAACTTTAGTCGCTGCCCCTGAACTGTCCAGTGGCCATTATTATTTATTAGAAATAACGCTTATTAAAAATGGCGATATTTGCGGTCCTCGCAGAGGCGGTAAAAGAGCTAGTACCCATGCTCAAACAAAAATCATGCGGTGGTCGGCGGTTTCGCCAACGCAATTTCCGCTGCCCCCAAACGCTTGAGAATTTCAAACAACAAATCACTTTTGGTCACCCCGACAATCCTCGGACTGCCCACATAACCAGTCACCGTCAAGGTAATCCCGTCCGGCGACAACTTGCTGAAGCGCACAAAAGGGGCTGGTTTATCGAGGATGGTTTCGTTCTCCTTGTACGTGTTGAGCAACAGTTCCTTGACCTCTTCGGGATCGATATCCAGCGGGAACACCAGTTCCAGTGACGCCACGCCTTGCGCGCTGCCGCCCAGCGTCACGTTGCGCAGGTTCTGCGAGATCAGTTGCGAGTTCGGCACGATGACGATCGAGCGGTCGCTGAGCTGGATTTCCGTGGCGCGCACGTTGATGCGGCGGATGTCGCCTTCGACGCCACTGATGCTGATCAGGTCGCCGACCTTCACCGGTCGTTCAGTCAACAGAATCAGGCCGGAGACGAAGTTCTTCACGATCTCTTGCAAACCGAAGCCGATGCCCACCGACAACGCACTGACGATCCACGCCAGATTGGTCCACTGCACGCCCAGCGACGACAGCGTCAGCAGAATCACGAAGGCGTAACCGATGTTGGAAAACAGTGTGCTCAGCGACGCACACATGCCCGGGTCCATGTCGGTCCTGGGCAGGAACTCGTTGTCGAGCCAGCGACTCAGGGCGCGGATCAGCCAGATGCCGATCATCAGCGCCAGCACGGCATTGAGCAGGTGGCCGGGGACGATGTTCAGCTTGCGCAGCCCGGCGCCGCCAAGGATCGCCATGATGTTGCTCGCCAGTTGCCCGAGCGTGGTGCCGATGCCACCGACAAACAGAGCGATCACCGCCAGCAGCATCAGTGCGGCCCGACTGAAGCCGGACAGCAGGATCGAGATCTGATCGAGGCGGCGATCACCGATGCCCAATAACTGTTTGAGCGCCTTACCGCTCGCATGTCTGGGTGAAAATACGTGCTCGCAGACGTCCTTGATCAACTGGATCAGCAGGTAGAAACCCGACAAGACAATGTACGCCCACACCAGCTCATAACTGATGAACCGCGCCAGCGACACGTAGCCAGCCAGCAGCGCGATCGCCGAGACAAACATCGAGACGCTGGCAAGGGTGTAAATCACTCCGGCAAACGTACTGTTCGCCGCTGCCGCATCATTGGCCGCGACCAGCGCCTTGCGCACCTTGCCGACGCGCAACAGCAGGATCGTCACGATCATCAGCACGACGATCGAAATGACCCCGCGCCCGGCAATCACGATCTGGCTGCTCATGCCGGTGGCATTGCTCACCTGCACCAGCGTCACCAGCACCAATAACGTGCAGGACAGGATGCGCGGGTAGGGCCTGAGCGCCAGCGCCACCGAATCGGCAATCGCCGGCAGGCGCCACGAGGGATGTTCGGTCGACAGCAACGCGCGGCTCAACCCGGTGAGCAGGACGCAGGCATACACGACCTTCTCGAATTCTTCGGAGAAGGTTTCCAGCACCGGCGGCAACGGTTGGTGGCGGGTGCAGGCATAGAACAGCAATTGCAAGGCAATGCCGGTGGTGGCGATGGTCGCCAGCGCCGAGGCGAACGCCAGCGCACTGCGGCGCAGACGTCCCTCGGGCATGCGGTAAATGCACACCCAGGTCAGACCGCGTTCGGCCAGCCGGCGGCCGAAGGTCCAGATGATCAGTGCCAGCGCCATCAACATACTGGTGTAGATGCGTTCGCCCGGCGCCCACACGGTGGCCCATGTGTCGCGCACCTGCGCAACGAAAAAGCGCAGACGCTGGCGATCATCGTCACTCGGACTCACCAGCGGCGACCAGAAACTGGGGCTCAGCACGCTGTCAGTGCCCAGCGTCAGCTCACTTTCCAGCAGTGTGCGGCGTATCCCGGCGATCTGCGTAATCAGATCCGCCGCGCTCTGCTTCAGCGCCGCCAGGCTCTTCAATGTGCCGTCGACCTTGCTCTTCTGCTCGGCCAACGACGCCCGTTGCGCGACGATGTCTGCCTGCTCTTCCGCTAGATCGGCATCCGGCGCGGCCCCCAGCACCCCCAACTGCACCGCCAGTTGCGCCTGCTGCGGCAACAACGCCGCCGACAACCGATCGACATCCAGAATGAACGCCTGCACCCGATCCTGCGGGCCTTCGAGCTGGTTGTAATTGTTCGCTGCGGAAATCTGTTGCTTGAGGCCGTCGAGGCGTTGTTGCAGCGCCTGCAGTTCGCTTTGCGAAATCACCGGCAGCGGCGCGGCGGCGGTGGTTGCCGGCGCCGGCAAGTCGGCGGCCAATAGCGTCGGACTGCCGCCAACCAGCAGCATGAATGCAACAAAAAACAACGACTTCAATGTGTTGCGCATGGGTGAGGCGGCTCGAATGGATCACACAGTCTATGAGGTTAGGTGATCGAGGCGATTGGCGAGGAAAAGTTTCCGGCAGAGCAGGGTAGGTGAGCAGAACTTGCAGACGCAAAAAGCCCGACGGGTGAGGTCGGGCCTTTATTCGGTGACGGCGGTAAAGCGCTGCACTCAGACGGCGCGGCGTTCGAGCAAACGGTCGGAACCCCCTTCGGCAACGGCATCGCTGAACAGCGGATCAGTCTGGGTGGCGGCGGCTACTGCGTCGCTGAACAGCGGATCGGTTTGAGTCGCGGGAGCGGCAACAGCGTTCAGGGCGAACAATGAGAAAGCGATGCTGAGAAGGGCTTGGCGTTTCATGAGTGTGTGCTCCTTGGGGTAGTGGTCAGGTCTGGAGCCGATGTTACGCCGTGCTATTGATAAGAGAACTTCATTGAATCAATGATTGTTATTGATGCGGTTAATGGCTGTGCTTTGTGAAGGCGCAACCCTGCACTCAGTCATAGCCGATCTTGACCTGCGCACTGATCAGCTCGGCCAGCATCCGTACAGGTTCGGTGAAGGTCTGGCGCGATCGGTGCACCAGCCCGATATCACGGTGGAACGTGTGCTGACCGAGGTCGAGCACCCGGACGCCGGCAGGCCAGGCAAAGTCGGGCGCCGTCTGCGGCACCAGCGCCACGCCGACACCGTTTTCGACCAGTTTGATAATTGCCTCCAGTTCATCCAGCTCGCAGACCTCGTGCAGGGTGAAATGCATCTGCCGTAAAAAGCGGTCGACCTGCCTGCCTCCGAAAGAGGAGCGGTCGTATCGAATGAATGGCTGGCTGGAAAGCAATTGGGCCCAGTCATCGCCCGGCACATCGCGTGGCACGATCAACCGGTAAGGCTCCAGCGCCAGCGTGGTCCAGCGCAGATCACTTTGCAGTGAGAAGGGGGGTCGGATGATCACGGCCATGTCGATCTCGCCAGCATCCACCAGGTTGACCAGTTCCATCGACAACCCCGGAACGATCCGGGATCTGCACTGCGGGCAGTGCTGGTGAAACTTCGCGAGTGCATCGGGTAGATAAGAGCGCTGCACCGACGCAATGGCGCCGATGTTGACCAGCACGCTGGGCGGCAGCCCCACCGTTGTCGAGCCGAGGCTGTCGTAGAGCCTGAGCAGTTCTTGCGCTTGCAGCAGTATCTGGTGGCCCATTCTGTTGAGGTGTGCCGAGCGCCCCTTTCGGTCGAAAAGCTCGAAGCCGAGTTCGGCTTCCAGGCGCTGGATCTGGGCGCTGACGGCAGCCTGCGTGAGGCCGATCCTGTTGCCGGCTGCAGCGAAAGTACCTTCGCGTGCTACGGCGATGAGTGTCTTTAGTTCTTTGATCATTCACAAATATTAATTGTGTTTCTAAGAAATATATATTGATTTTTATGTTTGGTTTTCCGCCCTAGGATGTTTCCCATCCCCCGGCAGCGGCTGAACCCAAGGCGCCGATGACGGCAGGAATGTTCACCAACCAACAAAAACATGATTGGAGTTTCTGATGAGCCTCTCGCCTTTTCACCTCGCTATCCCCGTTTACGATCTGGCTGCAGCGCGCACCTTTTACGGTGAAGTCTTTGGTCTTGAAGAAGGGCGCTCCAGTACTCAGTGGGTCGATTTCGACTTTTATGGCCACCAACTGGTGATTCATGAACACCCGAAAACTGCGTCCCAGGAAAGCGTTCACAGCAACCCGGTCGACGGTCACGACGTCCCTGTTCCGCACTTCGGCATCATTTTGGGATGGCAACAGTGGGAAGCATTGGCCGAACGTCTGAAGTCCTTTGGCACCGAGTTTGTGATCGAACCTTACATCCGCTTTCAAGGGCAGGTGGGTGAGCAGGCCACCATGTTCCTCTTTGATCCTTGCGGTAACGCCCTGGAGTTCAAGGCGTTCAAGGATATGAGCCAGCTCTTCGCCAAGTGACAACCGTCATGGCACAACCCGGTTGTGCCATTTGGTCCCTAGTGAGCTGGAAGCTCATGACTCTAGCAACTGCCGCTGACGCAGACCTTTCCTTCCAACAAAAAGGCTAGACATGAAACGTATTCCCCTGGTGTGGCAAATCGTTGCCGGGCTGTTGCTTGGCGTGCTCGTCGGTTGGTATCTCAATACCCATCCGCAATATCAAACGTGGGTCAGTACAGAGATCCTCAAGCCCCTCGGTGACATCTTTATCAAGATGATGAAGATGGTGGTTGTACCGATTGTCTTCTGTTGCATGATTCTGGGCATCGCTGGCGGTGGCGATAACAAGTCGTTTGGCCGCATGGGCATCAAGTCGCTGGGTTATTTCTTTGCTATTACCGCGCTGGCCATTGTCATCGGCTTGTGTTTCGCAAACCTCTTTGAACCGGGTAGCGGCACCGATATTTCCGGCCTGTCGCATGGCACGGCATCGATCAACATGGAACCCTCGAAAGGCGCGCTGGTGATCGTGCAGAACATCGTGCCGGATAATGTTCTGGTGGCGATGTCGGAAGCGAAATTGCTCTCGGTACTGTTCTTCGCCGTGCTGTTCGGCCTCGCTTTGAATGCGTTGCCAAGAGAAAAAAGTGCGCCAGCCATCGCGGTGGTTCAGAGCATTTCCGATGCGATGTTCAAAGTGGTCTCTATTGTCATGGCCTACGCGCCGGTCGGTGTCTTCGGCATGATTGGCGCCACGGTCGCGACATTTGGTTTTGCCTCGCTGTTGCCATTGCTCAAGTTGATCGGGGTGGTTTATCTGGCGCTGATTGTGTTCGCTCTGGTGATACTCGGCGGCATTTGCTACTTGATTGGCGAGAACATTTTCAAATTGATTCGCTACTTCCGCAGTGAATTGATTCTGGCGTTCTCAAGTGCCGCATCCGCCGCCGTCATGCCGCAGTTGATGAGCCGTTTGGAGACCTACGGTGTACCGCGGCGGATCGTCAGTTTCGTGGTGCCGGTGGGTTATGCATTCAATCTGGATGGCGCTTCGATCTTCCTCGGCGTCGCGACGATCTTCGTCGCGCAGCTCTATGGCATCGACCTGTCGCTGTCGCAGCAGATCCTGCTAGTGGTGACGATGGTCCTGACGTCCAAAGGCGCGGCGGGGGTGCCCGGGTTTGCCATCATCATCCTCTCCGCTACGTTGGCTTCGGCCGGTCTGCCCCTGGAAGGCGTGGCATTGATCGCGGGTATTTTCAGGATCATCGACAGCGGTACGACCACGCTGAACGTATTGGGCAATGCCATCGCACCGCTGGTGATTGCCAAGTGGGAAAGGGCAGCGCTTGAACCGTCAGGTGTTCATCCCGCTGCCGAAGTGTGAGCCTTCAAGCGTCGGACCCTCACGTTTGAAACCGCACCGATAACGAGTGCACGCCCGCTGGCGCAGGGGCGTTTTTTTTGGGTTGCTTTACTAGACGACCGGTCTATTGAATAGGAGTGCTTATGATTGATAACGCTGTTGATACCGACCTTTTTTCGCCCATGCAGATGGGCGCGCTGCAATTGGCCAATCGAATTGTCATGGCCCCCGTGACGCGCAGCCGGATGGCCGACGACGGCGTACCGAATGAAATGCATGCGACTTACTACGCTCAGCGTGCGAGTGCAGGTTTGATCATCGCCGAGGCGACGAACATTTCCGCTCAGGGACGTGGCTATGCGATGACGCCGGGCATCTGGTCGCAAGCGCAGGTCGCCGGGTGGAAACAAGTCACCGATGCGGTGCACGCGGCCGGCGGAAAAATCGTCTGCCAGCTGTGGCACGTGGGGCGTTTTTCCAGTGTCGAGTTGCAGCCCAATGGCGAAGCGCCGGTCGCACCCTCGGCCATCAAGGCTGAGGGCAGCACGTATACCGAGAAAGGTTTTGTCGAGGTATCGATGCCTCGCGCGCTTGAGATCGCGGAAATTCCTGGAATCATCGAGCAGTACAAACTCGCCGCCGAGAATGCCAAGCGAGCCGGCTTCGATGGCGTCGAAGTGCATTCGGCCAACAGTTATCTGCTCGACCAGTTTCTGCGTGATTCGACCAATCAGCGCACGGACCTCTATGGCGGCTCCATCGAGAACCGTGCCCGGCTGACGCTGCAAGTGACGGAAGCGGTGGCGTCCATCTGGGGCAGCGACCGTGTCGGTATCCGCCTGTCTCCGGTAACGCCCGATGCCGGCAATACGCCGCCCGACAGCAACGTCATGGCGACTTACGGCTACCTGATCCAGCAACTCAATCGATTCAATCTGGCCTACCTGCATTTCGTCGAAGGCGCCACGGCCACTTCTCGCAGCGTTCCTGCGGGCGTGGATCTTGACGCGCTGAGTGCGCAGTTCGACGGCGCGTTCATTGGCAACAACAACTATGACCTGGCGATGGCGCTTGAGCGTCGGGCGCAGGGCCATATCGATGCGGTGGCGTTTGGGCGTTTGTTTATTGCCAACCCCGACCTGGTCGAGCGCTTGCGCCACGGTCTCGAACTGACCATTGCCCCGCGTGAGAGTTACTACGGCGGTGGCGCGAAAGGCTACATCGATTGGCCAACCGCTAACGCCTGAATGGCAACCCTGACACCGACCGGGCGCAATCGCATTCACTGCAAAGAGGAACGGAACATGAATTATCTACACAACAAAGTCGCCATCGTCACCGGTGCATCTTCCGGTATCGGCGCGGCCACGACGCGCGCGCTGGCGGCACAAGGGGTTCGCGTGGTTGCCGCTGCGCTGGACGAAAAGGGCCTGCAGGCGTTCGTCGCCGAGTTGCGTGAGGCCGGCCATGACGTGGTCGCTTTTACCGTTGATGTGACCCGGCTTGAGCAAACCAGAGCACTCGCCAGGTTCGCGCAGGACGCCTATGGCGGTGTCGACATTCTGGTGAATAACGCCGGGCTGATGCTGTTCTCCAATTGGGTCGATCTGGCCGTGGAGGATTGGGAAAAGATGATCGACGTGAACATCAAGGGTTATCTCAACGCTACTGCGGCAGTGCTGCCTGTGATGCTGGAGCAGCGGTCCGGGCAGATCCTCAATATGGACTCGGTGGCCGGCCATCAGGTCGGGCCGGCGGCGGGTGTTTACAGCGCTACCAAATTTTTTGTGCAGGCCATGACCGAGTCCATGCGCAAGGAACTGGGCGTACAGCATGGCATCCGCGTCAACACGGTCAGCCCCGGCGTTATCAATACCGGTTGGGCGGACAAGGTCAGTGATCCGCAAGGGCGCAAGGCCGCCCAGGAACTCAACCGCATCGCCATCGCGCCTGACGATGTTGCCCGTGCGGTGATCTATGCGCTCAACCAGCCGGAAAACGTCACCGTCAACGACCTCATCATTTCGCCGACGCGCCAGGACTGGTGAGTGTTGGCTGCTGCAGCCACCGGGTGCCAGCCTTGGCTTCCGGTGGCCTTTGTAACTCACCCCCAACGAAAGGAAACAACCATGTCGAAGAACATCAAGGCTGTACCGACCGCCGAATACACCGCTGTCATCGCCACCGCCAATCAATACGTCGAAGGTCTTCGGGTCGGTGATGCTCAAGGCGTTGCTCAAGCCTTCCATAAAGAGGCGGTGATGTACGGTTTCACCAACGGCGAATTACTCGGCGGCCCGATCAAGAACCTGTTTGATTTCGTCGAGAAAAACGGTGCTGCCCCGCAAATCAGCACACGTCTTGACGTGCTGGCGATCACACCGACCACCGCAGTGGTGCGCGTGGACATGGAAACCGATGCGATCGGTGCTGACTACAACGACTACCTGACCCTGATCAAAATGGGCGGCGTCTGGAAGGTCATCGCCAAGGTTTATCACCAGTTCGAGGCCTGAGTCTCGGTCGATCCCGGTAGTCCGTTGCCGGGATCGGCGGATGATCAATTACAAGGGGATACGAGATGAAGGTTAAGTTTTCCGCTGTCGTGGAAGGCGCTGCACAACAGGTCTGGAACGTGGTGAAGCAGTTTGGCGAGATCAAGAACTGGCACCCTTCGATTGTGGACAGTCATATCGAAGGCGCAGGTCCCGAGATTGTGGGCTGCATTCGCACGCTCACGTTGAGCGATGGCGCCGTTGTCAGAGAGCGCTTGTTGTCGGTTGATGACTCGGCGTTGAGGCTGTCCTACCGTTTTGAAGAGTCGCCCTTACCGCTGGACAACTACGTGGCCAGCGTGGAACTGGTTGCTTTGTCAGGCCAGGACAGAACACTGGTCAGTTGGCTGGCCAGTTTCGATCTTCGAGAACCGACCAGTGCCGAGCACTATCAGGCACTGATTCGCAGCCTGATCGTCGACGGCCATGGTGGGCTGCAGGCGCTGCTTGCTCGGTAATACAAAACCCAGGTTCACATGCCCCGCATTCCCGCAAGGAATGCGGGGCATGAAGCGAATGAATTTTCCCTCTCGCGCTCTTCGGCGTAGCGTGCTCGAAAAACCAGGAGCATTGCCGTGAGCCAAACCTCGACCAGCCCCGCAGAAAAATTCGACACCTCCCGCGCCAGCGAATACGCCCGCCAAAGCCGCATCGCGCTGGCCGGCTACGACGCCTGTCATGATCTGGCGGCCTGCATGTTGGCGGCGAGCCTGGGTTCGCGTCCGGCCAACATACTGGTGGTCGGCGCTGGCGGTACGGCGCAGGAAATCATTGCGATGGCGGCGCTGGAGCCGCAATGGCATTTCACCGCAGTCGACCCTTCCGCACCGATGCTGGAAACCGCGACAGCGCAACTGCAGGCCAACGACTTGCTGCACCGAACCCAGTTGCATCTTGGCCACGTCGAAGACCTGCCGGCTGCTGCCTCATTTGATGCGGCAACGTTGATCGGCGTGCTCCATCATCTGAACGGTGATGAGCCCAAGCGCCAGATCCTGCAAGCGATTCAGGCGCGGCTCAAACCGGACGCGCCGCTGATTGTCGCCGGCAACCATTACGCCTATGCCAGCCAGCCATTAATGCTCCAGGCGTGGGGGCAGCGTTGGCGGCAGCAGGGCGCCAGTGCGGAGGAGGTGAAGGCCAAGCTGGGCAAGATTCTGCAAGGCGCCGACCCGCCGCATTCCGAAGCGGCGGTTCAGGCGTTGTTGCATGAGGCCGGGTTTGGCGAGGCGACGCGATTTTTCAGCAGTTTGTTCTGGGGGGCTTGGCTGGCGTGTAAAACGCCTTCTTGATGCGGACTGGCTCGCAAGGTGCGCTCAGACATGCCATTAACGTCACCGTCGGCGTTCGATCCATTGTTCCCTGGTCAGCCCATAGCACTTGCACAGGGCCGGTGCACCGGAGAGGTTCAACTCGGCGTCGTACAAGTGCACGGCGCCGATTTTCAACGCCGCTTTTTGCGAGCGGATGTTGGCGGGACCAATGTGAAAATAGACGGTGCCGTAGACTTCGAATACATGTTCCAGCATCAGTGCCTTCAACTCACGATTGGCATCGCCACCCCATTTTGCCCGCACCAGAAAGGTGTAGCCGATGGCAATACTTTCGGGCTGATCGGGTGGCGTGTAGTAGCTCGACATACCGACGATTTGCCCCGATTCGATATCGATAACGACGAGTGCTTTTCCGCTGGCCAGTCGAGCGGCAAAGTACCTTTCAAACACCTGCCGTTCATAGCGATCGTGGGCAGGATGGCCGGCCCAGATGAGCGGGTCACTCGCCGCTGAAAACAACACTTCAAAGTCACTGGCGGTCAGCGCCCTGAGCTTTAGCGTGCGTCCATGAAGAACGGGTTGCCAGTCGAATTCGCATACCGGCATGGTTTCTTCCTGATCGATCTGAGGAGTGTGACCAGTCTAGGGCGACAACGGGTTAAGGAAAGATCCAATTCGGTGGGAATTCATGGAGCCAACGGTTGTATCCATGACAATTTATTGATCGTGTTGATTTTGCGACTCTACGATGAGCTTTCGGCTATCTCGCTTGAGGCTCGGCATGCACATTGCCATTCTGACTGTCGAAGGTTTCAACGAACTCGATTCGCTGATTGCCTACGCCATGCTCAACCGGGTTCGGCAGCCGGACTGGCGCGTGTCTATCGCCAGTCCCACAGCCAAGGTGCGGTCAATGAACGGCCTGGTTCATCGCACGGCTTGTCGGTTTGCAAGCTGCACGCGATGCGCTGCATGACGTGGCGCCGATGGCGGAGAAAGACCGCTACATTGAGCGGGCGCTGGCGAATATTGCGCCGTTCTTGCAGGGCAGAGATCAGCTCTCGCGGGTATCGGTTGATTCCACCGCCGCCTCAGCCTCCAGTTTCGCCCGCTCAGCCTTGCTGATGTACTTGGGCTTTTTCGGCGCCAGTTTGGCGCTGGCCTTCTTGGCCTTTTCCTTGAACAACTGCTGCAGTTTCTTTTGACGATTCATGTTTTCTGTCCGGCCTGCTCTTGCGCGCAAAAGGGGCGAATCCTGACGTAAGCGTCGGGCCAAGGCAATGCCCATTCTTCACATTGCGATAAAGTCGCGCACTGCCTTGATGGTCGGTGCCGGCGCCTCTTCCATCAACCAGTGTCCGGCTGCCGGAATCACCACCTCGGTGACGTTGTCCGCGGCATTGCGCATGACGATCGCTTCGTTGTTGCCAAAGGACTTTTCACCGCCCACGGCGAGCACCGGCATGGCCAGGTGTTTCTGCAGAACGGGGGCGTTGTCGAGGGCGTCCTGACGAATGCTGCGGAACTGGGCGAATGCGGCGTGCATGGCGCCGGGGCGGGCGTAGAGCTTGGCGTAATGCTGGCGGGTGCCTTCATCGACTTTGGCCGGGGTGCCGGCGAACTCGTTCCAGAAGCGGTCGAGGTAGATGCGTTCGCGCCCGGCAACCAGACGCTCCATGTCCGCGCCGCCGAAGTCGAAGTGCCAGAGCATCGGCGAACGAACGATGTCGTTCCACGGTGTGATGCCGGGCACGGGCGCATCCATCACCACCAGGCGCTCGGTCAGCTCGGGATAGCGCGCGGCATAGGCGAACGCGACCATGGTGCCGATGTCATGCCCGATGACCACCGAATGTTCGATCTTCAGCGCGCTCAACACCTGACGAATGTCGCCGGCCTGGGTCTTCTTGTCGTAACCGTCCTGCGGAATCGATGACAAACCCATGCCGCGCAGATCCGGCACCACTACGGTGTGGTCGCGGGCCAGATCCGCCGCCAGCGGTGCCCACATATCGCCGGTATCGCCGAAGCCATGCAACAGCACCACGGCCGGGCCTTTGCCACCGACACGCACGTGCATTGTCGCGCCTTCGACTTTGATGTCCTGAGTGTGGAAGGTGGCGGGGAAGGGAGTGACGTCGGCGTGGACCTGAAAACTCAGGACGAGCAGGGCGAGGCCAGTCAGCAGTGGGCGGGTCATGGCGAAGTCTCCAGGCGTGGTGGCGATGGAGAGAGCGTAGACGTATCGATCAGGGGCGGCGGAGTTTCATCCGCAAGCAAATGCTGCCTCGATAAATGCCCCCAGCGCCTTCTCTTCGAGAATCTCGATCGAGAAATGCCCGAAGCGCTTGGGCAACCAGATGATGCGCGTTCCGGACGGGAGTCGATGGGCTGGGCGTAATCGACGATCGGTCAGCCGGAATAAACTAAGCTGATGTGTAACGTCAAGATGACACAGGAGCAACCCACCATGAAGGCGCGCCGCATGAACAAGTCACACACGTTGATTGCAACGATTTCCTCTCTTGCGCTGGTTGTCAGCTCGGCGATGGCATTGGCTGATCCCGGTAATGGCAAGGGCCAGGGCAATGGCAAAGGTAATTCGCAGAATGTGCAGGGCCACGGTAACCAGAAAGGCAATGGCAACAAGGGCAACAACTCGGGTGGTGACTGGAGTCATGGCCCAAATATTGATCGCGGCAATGTGCTCGGGATTGTTGGTGGCTACCGCGACTACTGGAGCCCGGGGCCTGCGCTGCCACCGGGCATTCAAAAGAATCTTGCACGCGGCAAACCGCTCCCGCCCGGGATCGCGAAAAAGCTCGATGGACGCCTGGTCGGTCACCTGCCGCATTACGATGGCTACGAATGGCAGCAGGCGGGTACGGATCTGATACTGGTTGCGCTGGCCACCGGCCTGATTTACGAGGTGCTCAACGGGGCGTTTGATTAAGATTTCCTGCCCCGCTGCGCACCACCTACCCCGATCAGACGATTTTCAAAGCGCTCAGCACGATCAGCGATTGTTCGGCAAACGCCTGGGCTTGCTCGGTCAGTGCGGCGATGTTGGCTTCAGCGGTGGTCAGCGTTTTGCCGTCCTTGACCAACACTTCGTTTTGTTCAGCGATGACGCTCCACGCCAGTTGCGCCCACTCCGCCGGGTGCTGTTTGCCCTGGCGGATTGCAATCAGGAACAGTTGCTGGAAGCGGCTGACCATGACGCCACCGCCGGTGACCGGGCTGCTCAACACCTGAATGTCGGCGTTGAACAGCGCGCGCTTGCACAGTTGCAGGTTGAACGCAGCGCAGCGTTCATACACCAGAGCCTCGGCAGCTTCGCTCTGGCACGGGGCCACCGCACCCATGCCGACCAGGATGGCGAGCGCCTGTTCCAGATCGTCATAGGCGATTGGCGACACCGCATCGAATAACTGCTGCATCGTTTTGGCTTCATACGTCTGGCCCGCGAGGGCATCGAGCAGCGGGCCGTAGATTTCCGCTTGCAAAGACGCTTCGCCAGCGGGGCCGGTGACGCTGGACGCTACGTTTTCTGCTGGTTGCATGAGGACAAAACGCGTTTTGAGCATACGCGCCCGGCGCTCAGCGGCGCAGAGCCGGTTGGCACCCCGCACGTACAGATCACGACGGAAAGATTGATTGACGAAGTAGTCACGTGCCTGCTCGCGCATCACCGGGTGCTCGATACCGTCGAGAAAGGTCAGGGCTTCGGCACTCAGATTGAGTGCATCAACCGAATCCAGCGGCACCGCTGTCGTGACGTAATCGAGCTTGGCCGGGGCCAGCGCATCCACCATGTCGGCGAAATACATGCAGTTCCAGTCGCGATTGAAATATTCGTGGGCGACGTATTGGCGGTCCTGACCTTTGATGGTCTGCAGTCGGGCGCCCAGACTTGGCGCGGCAATGGCGTACTTGGGGTTGGCCGCCAGCAGCGCTTCGGAAAACTGCAACGCGGCGTCGATGCGCTGATCCGCCCGCGTCGCGTGATTGGCGAAACGGTCGTGCAGGCTGAACAATTGGCGCAACGGCGCCGCAGGCGACCAGCCCGGGAATGCGTTGTAACTGACGTACAGATGACCACCCGGTTTGAGGTGGCGCCGAGCGAATTCGACAATCAGCTTCTGGTTGTCACGGCTGACCCAGGTCCAGATGCCGTGCAGGCTGATGCTGTCGAATTGCGGCAAATCATGGCGCGCCAGCAGTTGCTCAAAGCTGTCGTCATAGAGTTTTGCGCCGTTGTTGCTGAGTTCTGCCAGCTCAATGGCATGGGCCGCCTGACCGGGGTGGAAGTCCGTCCCGACGAAGCCGGCAGGGCTCGCCGTGGCGTGGATATTGATCGACACACCCTGGCCAAAGCCGAGTTCACAGTGATAACCGTCGGGATTGTCCAGACCGGCAACACCGCGCAACAACAGGCAGTAACGCTGGAATACCGGATTGATTTCCCGGCTATAGCTGTAGGTGTAGCCTTCGTCGGTGAAATAACCTTCGTTCCAGGCGTTGCTCATGGGTGCAGCCTCTTGAATCAAAAATGAGGGATTGGACTTGCGTCGTTCAATCTTGCGCTGTCCACCGGGATGTTGTCGGCAGGATCAAACCATTCGATAGGGTCCATGCGGATATTTCGCAGAGCCATCGTTTGAAGGTGAGACGCGTACAGCGGCTCGGCCCAATAGTTGATCAGAACCGAACGCCGGCGCCCACCCAGCAGATTCCTGGTGCCGGCATGCAGCAGGTCGACATCGAACACCAGAATATCGCCCGCACGGCCCGTGAGCTGGACTGACCCCGACTCATCATTGACGTCTACCGGTGGTGCTCCCGGCGCCGGACGATGGCTGCCGGGGACGATACGGGTCGCGCCGTTGTTGGCACCATAGTCATCGAAAAAAGCCAGGGCCACCGCACAGTCGCCGGGGCGTTGCGCGGACAAGTCGCGATGCAGCTGCTGATGGCCGCCCCCCGCAAGCGGTTCGCGACCTTCAACCTGGGACAGGAAGAAGCGCTCGGCGATCAGCTCACCGACCACGGCCAACACCGTTGGCAAGCGGCACACCGCGCGCACGGTCGCATGCTCATCCAGCAGCGAATGGCGCCAGTCCTGACCGCGTGGCACGGGCCAGCGATCTGACGGCAGCACACCCGCATCGAACGCCTGGCGCAGGTCGTCCAGCCATTCGGCGGGTATGGCATGACGGAGCAGGGCGAAACCCTGTTGATGGAGCTGTTCACGGTTATTCATGATCGGACGTGTCCGCTCCTCACAAACGCACGCCCATCTCCAGGGCACGGGTTTCGAAGCCGAACTCGGCATACATGCGTACCGCGCGCTCGTTGAATGGCCACACCGTCAGGCGCAAGTCCTGAGCATCTTGCTCGATAGCCCAGTCTTTTACCCGTTGAATCAGTGCGCGGCCAATGCCTTTGCCCCAGAACGGCTCGGCGACACACACCGAGCCGATGCGCACCACATTCTGCGGCTGCATCAGCGGGCCGGAACTGGCGGACAGGATGGCCGTAATGAATGCCACGGGCCGTTCACCGGCGCTGGCGATGAAGACGATCTGGCCAGGCTTTTCGAATACCCCGGCCCAGTGCGGCAAATCGCGGGCAAAATCTTCGGTGGCGGCGGCGTAGATATCAGGGCGAGCGGCGTGGTGTACCGAGTTGAGCAATTGGCCCAATTCGCTCATTACCGGCGCATCGTCAGCAGTGGCAATGCGATAGGTGATGACTTCTTCCATGATAAAAATCTCTTTGTTGTAGATATTGCCGCAGGTTCTCAGCGGGTAAGAGCAGCGTTGTTTGTCACTTTGCCGCAATTCTGAAAAAACGCTCTGGGCGGCACGGTGCAAGGGCAGCAGATGACTGGTGATCCAGCAGCTCTTCACTGACGAGGCGCCCGACGATTGCCGCCAGCGTCACACCGGGATGCATCGCGCAAACGTAAACTCCACCGACCCCAGGCAAGTAACCGACAACGGGGAGGCCATCAGCGGGCATGGGTCGAAGCCCGACGGCGACGGTTTGCGGCGCAATGGAAACCACACCGTGAAGTTCACTCTGTATGGCTTCGGCGGTTTGCCGGGCGATGTCAGTCGGCGAGTTGCCCGGCGCCTCTCCCAGATAATCTTCAGCGGCCAGCAACGTGCCGTCGGCGCTTTGCCGAATTTCCATGACAGGGCTGGAAATGATGCCTTTAACGAGGCCCGGTTGGGTCTGGTAACGGATGAAAATGGCGGGCGAGGCGTCGATGGGCAGGGAGACGCTGAGCATCTGTGTTAACTGCCGGGTGCCAGTCCCCGCGGCAAGCACAACAAGGTCAGCATCAAACGTGCCCGCTGTGGTTTCAACGCCGGTGACATCTGCGTTGCAGGTTTTGAAAGCGGTCACTCGGGTTTGCGTGAGCAATTGCGCCCCCAGCGCCTGGGCGCCGGCAATCAAGGCGTGGGTGGCCTGCACGGCGTCGAGTGCGCCTTCTTCAGCAAGAAATAACGCGCAGGGTGGGGGATTTTTCAGGTTGGGCTCGCGGGCAAGCACTTCGGCAGACGATAACAATGTCGCCGACGCCGGATACTCTGCTGATTCGCTGTACGACAGCGCTCCGGTCCAGCGAATCTGCAAATCCGGCAGCTCGGTTTCGAGTCGCTGGTAGGCTTCTATGGCCATACCGCGCAATTGCGCAATCGGCTCAGCGCCGGCGTGCGTGGCAGTGATCCAGGCGAAAGAGCTTGCCGTCACGCCACTCGCGATCTCGCCGGCCTCGATCAACGTGACCTGTGCACCTTTGCCGGACAGGTGATACGCAAGCGAGGCGCCGACGATGCCCGCACCCACCACCACAATTCGTCGATGTGTTGCCTGGTTCATTTCAACATTCCCTGTTGTCGATCGGCTGATCCTGCAGCAGGGAGACGCAGCGAGCAACCAGAAAAAAGCCCGGCCAAAAGCCGGGCTCGTCCGCTGGCAACGGTTTAAGCAAGCATATCTCCGGCGGGCATTAGGCCTGCCGGTCCGTGACGGATGCTCAGTCGCTATGGATCAAGGATCAGGTTACGACGCCGAATGCTGACTGACATGCTTGGGCCCCGCCAGCGCCCAGGCAATCAACCCGAACAACGGCACAAACACGATCAGCACAATCCACACACCCTTATTGCTCGCTTTCCCCTCGCTCTTGCGTACCCGATTGATGGCCCAGAGTTCGATTAGCAGAAGAACTGCCGCCAGTACGATCCACACGGTTTCGATTTGCATTGGCTACCTCCTGATGGTCTGTTCGTTAGGTGGCGTAGGGTGCGGCGGGTTCATTTATTTTTATTCAGGGCATTGAGCAGGCGGGCCAGTTGCAAGGCGACGCGGCCGCTGTTGTAGGTTGGCAGCAGGTGGGTGAAAGGGATCTCGATGATGCGGTTCTCGCGCACCGCGCGCAGTTGCGAGAGGACCGGGTCGTGGGCCAACAGGTAGCGTTTGCGGCGGGCGGGCGACCATTCGGCGTCGGCCAGCAGGATCACGTCCGGGTCGCTGGCCAGCAGGGTTTCGCTGTTCACGGTCACTCGATAGAGGTTGATGTCGGCAAACACATTGCGCGCACCGGCAGCGGCCAACAGCTGGGTGACAAAGCCACGTCGACCTTCGCTGTCGAGACCTTTGACTTCGCTGTCGAGATAGAACACGGACAACGGTTTACCTACACCGGCCAAGGCTCGGGCGCTGGCAATGTCCTTTTCCATGGAGTCGATCAATGCTTGGGCTTTTTGCTGCTGGTGCAGCAGCTTGCCCAAGGTCAGCAAGTCATTGCGCACATGCGCGAAATAATCCAGTGAGTGCCCGTTGCAGGCGGACTCCAGCAGATACGAACCCACGCCATTGCGCGCAAGCCCCGAGCGCGAGGTCACCCCGTCGCCGAACGCCGTGGCAAAACCGCCGATCACCAGATCCGGCTTCGCAGCGTAAAGCACTTCGCTGGCCGGGTACTGCCGCGCGATTACCGGTACGCCGAAATACTCGGCTTGGCGCTGACCGGCACCGGTGTCATCCAGATACGCCACGCCGACCAGCGCTGGCCCGGCACCCAGTGCGAGGACGAGATCGGCCGCATGCTGATTGAGCGCGACGATGCGCGAAGATTGATCGGCGCTCCATTCTTCGCCGCAATTGCGGTAACTGTCGGCGAGTACAGGCATTGAGCAGAGCAGGGCGCCAAGTACGTACAGAATCGATCTCATGTCTGCACCTTGATCAGCAAATCCGCAACCACTTCACCGCCCACCAGATGCCCCTCGACCAGCCGCTGCACATCTTCATGGCTGCGCACGCCATACCAGCAGCGCTCCGGATACACCGTTACAATCGGCCCCAGATTGCACGGAAACTGGCAGTGCGTACGCGTCAGCAAGACGCCATCCGGCGTCTCGATGCGATCGTGCGCGAGCAAATGCCGGCGCAGGGTTTTCCATAACTGCAAGGCGCCGCGCTGGGTGCAACGCGGGCCGGTGCAGAGGAATACATGGCGCGCATGCTCGGGCACATTTGACCAGTCCGGGTGCGTGTCGACGCCGTCGACGGTTTTGATTCCACTCATCAGAAGCGGTACGTGTAGCGCACTTCGGAGGTGAACGGCCGGCCGAGGTTGTCGACGTTGCTCGAACGGCTGGTGACGTAATCGCGGTCGAACAGGTTTTCCACCAGCAGGCTCACGCGGTGCTGATGAGCGTTGTCGAGGTAGCGATAAGCGTCGGCGTCGACCACGGAATAGTTACCGTACTCGACTTGCTTCGAGCTTTTGATGTCGCGGATATAGCGGATCGCACCGCCGGCGCCCCACAGACGGTTTTCCGATTCATAGCCAAGCCGCGAGCGGGCGAAGAAGCTCGGGATATCGTTGAGGGTTACACCGCTGCGCGATTCGGTGAGGTTGCGGGTCATGTCCGCTTGCAGGCTCCATTGATCGTTGAGCGCGAGTTTGGTGTCGGCCTCGAAACCGCGCATACGCACCTGGCCTTCACCGTTGACCCATTGAATGTCGTCGAGGGTGATCAAGTCGTCGATCTTGCGTTTGAACAGGGTCACGCTGGCGCTGAATTCGCGGTCGAGCAGAAAGCCTTTGTAGTCGACACCCAGCTCCGCATTGCGGCTTTTTTCCGGCTTCAGGTTGCGATTGCCGATCTCGTCGCCCGGTTCATTGACGAACAATTGCTCGGCGTTTGGCAGTTTGTAGGCGCTGCCGTACTGGCCGCGCACCGACCAATTGTCATTGAGGTCATACAGCGAAGTGAGCATGCCGACGGTGGCACCATCGCCACCGCTCATGGCTTCGTGACGCACACCGATGCTCGGGTGCCAGTCGGGCAGGGCGTCGATCTGCGGGCGCAGTTGCGTGTAGAAAGCGTGGGCTTCGGCCTTGTCGTTATCGATGATCAACACATCATCCTGGCCCTTGAACCACTGGTTGTCGGTGCCGAACACCAGTACATGATCGCCGGGCAATTCAGCCTTGCCTTCGGCCTGCACACCCCAATCGGTGAAGCCCCAATAGTCATTGTGGTTGATGACCTTGGTGCCGCCGCCGGCGACGTTGTTGACACGCGTGTAGCGGGTGTCCCAGTCGTTGATATGGCCTTTGACGAAGTAGCTCAGACGCTCGTTGATGTCCTGTTCGAACGTCGCCGTGGCGATCTGCTGCACGCGGTCGTTAGTGGTCTTGTGGTTGTCGACCGGGCGGGCGAAATCGAGGTTGGCGTCGGCGTATTGGTAAAACAGCTCCAGCCGCGAATCATCGCCGAATGACTGAATCGCCTTGCCGCCGAACGTGGTGACTTCGTAGGCGCGATCCTTGCCGGAATCGTTTTTCATGTCGCGGTTGCGATAGGGCTGGTAACCGTCGGAGACGTTGTGACTGACGTACGCCAACAAACCGAGGTCGCCGAAACCGTTAGTGAAGATATTCTCGACGCGGGCGTCTTCGGTGGTGCCGCCAAAGCTGTCGACGCCTAGATTCACTTCGCCGGCGGCTTTGCGCGATTGCGGGCTGCGGGTGACGATGTTGATCACACCGGACACGGCCTGGGTGCCGAACAACAGGCTCTGCCCACCCTTGAGCACTTCGATGCGTTCGATGGCGTTGGCCGGCAGAGTGTCCAGATAGAGGCCGCCGTACAGGCGATTGTTCAGGCGCACGCCGTCGAGCAGGATCAGCGTGTCGTCGTTGCGCCCGCCGAGCAGCGAATACGTGCCGTAGTCGAAAGGGCCGTTTTTCGGCGCCACATACAAGCCTGGAATGAACATCTGCATCACCCGGCTGACATCGGCGCTGGGGCCGGCGCGTTCGATCTGCTCGCGGCTGACGATTTCGACCTTGCTGCCGAATCTGGCCATCTCGGCGACGGTGGTGGATTCCACTGACGGTGCAGTAACGATTTGTTGATTGAGTTCCAGCGGCGCGTCGTCGGCCAGTAGCAGCGGGCTGAACAGGCAGCCAAGGAACAGGGTTGGAGCAGAAGTGTTGAAAGGTCGAATCATTGTCTTCTCGAAAAGGATCTTCGCAGAAGAGCATGCAAGAGAAGGCATCGCGCACAGCCAATACCGGCCCATGCCCGCCCACCGCAGGATTTTGCCAAACGAAATTCCAGGCCGGTCTCCGGGCTCGCGCGTATCGAGGTTTTCACCTTCCCATGGCCGTCTGGCCACAGTGGTGTATTGAAAACATCACGCGCATACCGTTGCGGGGGCAGCACCGGACTTGTTCGAAAAGAACGTACCGGTTTCCCGTTTCACCCCATGCACGGCGGCATGGGACACCTGAAACTGGCCGGCATCTGAACATTCGAGGAGCGTCTCGTCAATGCGGCAACCACCAGGGGAGCTATTGGATACGTTCCAGAGCGACAAATTGGCCACTCAACCACGCATAAAGCTGAGACACCGCCGGGGTGATCTGCTTGCGATGCGGGCACACCAGACTCAACGGTGAGGCATTGCCGGGAAAATCCTTCAGTAGCACGACCAGTCGCCCTGCGATCACGTCTGCACTGACGTCCAGCCAGGATTTGTTGGCGATGCCTTCGCCGCTCAACGCCCAGCGGCGCACGATGTCGGCGTCGTCGCTGAACATCGGTCCCGAGACCTGGATCGTTTCACTGCCCAAACTCCACTTGTCGTAGATCCGGCCGCCTTGCTGGTAGAGCAGGCAAGCGTGGTTGTGCAGATCATCCGGCGTTTGCGGGTATCCGTGGCGCTCCACGTATTCCGGTGCGGCGACCAGCACCCGCCGGTTCCACGGTGCCAGCGGCAGCGCCACGTAGTTGGCATCTTCATTCGAGCCGTATCGAATCGCCACGTCTACCGGGTCACGAAACAAGTCGGCCATCTGGTCCGACAGGGAAAAGCGCAAGGTCAGTTCCGGGTGCTGGCGGCGAAACAGTGTGAGCCACGGCAGCAAAATGTTGCGCCCCAGATCGGACGGCGCCGTCACTTGCAACACGCCGCGCAACGTGGCGTTTTCACCGCGCAGGTTTTCCTTGCCTTGCTTGAGCGCCTCCAGCACCGAGTGGGCAGTGGGCAAGTATTGCTCGCCCTCGGCGGTTAATCGCAGGCTGCGGGTGGTGCGCGCAAACAGGCGCACGTCCAGCTCACGCTCCAGACGCTTGATCGCCGCGGCAACCTGACCGGGCAATAAATCCGCCTCATGGGCGGCAGCTGTGAAGCTGCCCAGCGCGGCGCTGCGGGTGAACAAACCAAGATCATCGATGCGGATCATTTTCACTCCTGCAGTGAAAGTGTTGGCGCATTCTGCTGGTTTTTCTTTGTGCTTGGGAAGTCGAAGATGGCGCCAAGCGAGCACATCAGCTCTTCAGACAGCGAGTTTCCATGAAAGCCATCACCTTCACCCAACACGCTTTGCCCATTGAAGATCCGCAATCGTTGCAGGACATCGACCTTCCGGTGCCAACTCCCGGCCCCCGGGATTTGCTCGTAGAAGTTCGTGCGGTGTCGGTCAATCCGGTCGATACCAAAGTACGCGCCGGCACTTTCACCAAAGAACCGAAAATCCTCGGCTGGGATGCCGCCGGTATTGTCCGCGAGGTCGGGGCTGAAGTGACGCTGTTTCAGCCTGGCGACGAAGTGTTCTACGCAGGCTCCCTTGCCCGCACCGGCAGTTACAGCGAATTTCACCTGGTGGACGAGCGAATCGTCGGGCACAAACCGCGTTCTTTAAGTGCTGCGGATGCCGCGGCATTGCCGTTGACCTCGATCACCGCCTGGGAGCTGTTGTTTGACCGTCTTGGTGTCACCGAAGGTTCAGGGCAGGGCAAGTGCCTGTTGATCACGGGGGCAGCGGGCGGCGTCGGTTCGATGCTGGTGCAATTGGCCCGACAGTTGACGCGGCTGACCGTCATCGGCACCGCCTCGCGGCAGGAAACGGCTGACTGGGTCCGGCAATTGGGCGCGCATCACGTCATCGATCACAGTCAGCCGCTGCTCGCACAGTTGCAGGCACTGGGTATCGACGAGGTCAGCCATGTCGCCAGCCTGACCCATACCGAGGAGCATTTTGCGCAGCTGATCGAAGTGCTCCAACCACAAGGGCGTCTGGGCGTGATCGACGATCCTGAAAGCCTCGACGTGATGCCGCTCAAGCGCAAGTCGCTGTCGCTGCACTGGGAGCTGATGTTCACCCGTTCGCTGTACGAAACCCCGGACATGATTGAGCAGCATCACCTGCTCAATCGCGTCAGCGATCTGATTGACCAAGGCATTTTGAAAACGACTGTCGGTGAACATTTTGGCGCGATCAACGCGGCAAACATGCGCCGTGCCCATGCCTTGGTCGAGAGCGGCAAGGCCCGAGGCAAACTGGTACTCGAAGGTTTCTGATTTCACTCATTCAGACGGGCCTGCACGCGGGCCGGTCAGGAGCAGCTCATGCGTATGAAAAAGCTTTCTGCTGCATTGGCCATGGTCATGGCAGCGCCGCTCGCCCATGCAATCAGCGCCGTGCCGTTGCCGGCCAATGCCCCCGCCGACCGATCCTTCGGCAAGCTCGAACAGGTCCATGCGTTCTACGACGCGATGCCCACCGGTGTGACCGTCACCGAGACCGGGCGCATCTTCGTCAACTTCCCGCGTTGGGGCGACAACGTGCCGTTCACCGTGGGCGAGATCCGCGACGGCAAAGTCGTGGCTTACCCGAACGCGGCGATCAACCAGGAAAACCTCAACGATCCCAGTGATGGTCTGATCAGCGTACAGAGCGTGGTGGCCGACGGGCGGGGCCGTGTCTGGTTGCTCGATACCGCCGCGCCGGGTTTCGCAGACCCAAAACCCAAAGGCGCGAAGCTGATCGCGGTGGATCTGGTCAGCAACAAGATCGTCAAGCGCCTGGTGTTCCCGGACAACGTCATGTTGCCGAGCACCTACGTCAACGACATGCGTTTCGACTTTCGCACAGGCCCGGAGGGAACGGTCTATCTGACTGACTCGTCCCTGCGCGGACCGGGCGCGATCATCGTCATGGACATCGCCAGCGGCAGTGCCATGCGCCGCTTGAGCGGTGTGCCGGCGACCTCGGTTGACCCGACCTTTGTCCCGGTGGTTGAAGGCCTGCCACTCACCGTTGAAGGTCCGGACGGCAAGCGCAAACCGCTGGGCGTGGCCTCGGACGGCATCGCGCTGTCGGCGGACGGCAAGACACTGTATTTCACACCGCTGTCGAGTCGGCACCTGTATTCGGTGTCCACCGCGTTGCTGCGTGATGCCAACTTCAGTGAACAGCAACTGACGGCCGCCGTGCAGGACCTGGGGGAGAAGGGCGCGTCCGATGGTCTGGAGGCTGACGCCGCCGGCGCCGTCTATGCCGGCGATTACGAGCACAACTCGATCCGCAAGCGTCTGCCGGACGGCCAATGGCAAACGCTGGTACACGACCCGCGTCTGCTCTGGCCAGACACATTGTCCATTGGCCCCGACGGCTATCTGTATTTCATCGCCAACCAGTTGCACCGCCAGGCGGCATTCCGTTCCGGGCAGGATCAGCGGCAAAAACCTTACAGCCTGATGCGTCTGAAGATCGACGCAGCGCCGGCGCCGACGCGCTGATTTCCAAGCGGCATTGAGTTCTACGTTTTCACTTTTCAGATCAGGAGTTCAATCATGGATCTCGTTTCTCTGGCCAAGCGCCGTTTCACTACAAAAGTTTTCGATGCCGACCGCAAGATTCCCAGGCACACACTGGAGTTGCTGCTGGAACAACTGCGCAACAGCCCCTCGTCGGTCAACTCTCAGCCTTGGCATTTCGTGGTTGCCGAGAGTGATCAGAGCCGTGCGCGAATCGCCCACAGTACTCAGGGGCCGTTCAGCTTCAACCAGCCGAAAATACTCAACGCGTCGCACGTCATCGTCTTTTGCACTCGCACGCATCTGCCGGAGGAATACCTGCAGGCGTTGCTGGCTCAGGAAGCCATGGACGGGCGTTTTCACAATGCCGAGGCGCGAGCAGGGCAGGAGCGTGGGCGGCGCGGTTTTGTCGATCTGCATCGCTTCGATCAGAAAGATCTGCAGCACTGGATGGAAAAGCAGACCTACCTCGCGCTGGGCACATTGCTGCTGGGTGCCGCCTCGCTGGGTATCGACGCGACGCCGATGGAAGGTTTCGACAGCAAAGTCCTCGACAGTGAACTGGGCCTGCGTGAACAGGGCTTCACCAGTCTGGTCGTGGTGAGCCTGGGCTATCACAGCAGCGAAGACTTCAACGCAGGCCTGCCCAAGTCCCGCTTGCCATCCCAGTCGCTGTTTACCTTTCTCTGAATGCAGCCGGTCCCAGGAGTATTGAAGATGAGCCAGTCCACAGAAACATTGATCTCGATCGCCGTGCTCAAGGCCAGGTCAGGCCAGGAACAGGCCTTGAAAGAAGGCTTGCTGGCGCTGGTTGAGCCGACACGCGCAGAGCCGGGCAATCTCGACTATGTGTTGTTTGAACTGCGCGACCAGCGCGGCACGTTCTACATGCGCGAGGCCTTCAAGGATCAGGCGGCACTGGATGCGCATTTCGCCATGCCTTACTTCAAGCGCTTTGCCACCGCGGCGGATGACCTGTTGGAAGAGCCGCTGCAACTGATATTTCTTGAGCACGTGTCGAACTGATCCAGTCCTCCATTCAACCTGTCAGGGTGTGCAGCCATGAAAGATACCGCGCAACGGCCAACCCACGGAACGCCGGTTCACGAAGACATCGATGCCATTGAAACCAACGAGTGGCTGGAAGCCCTGGCAGGTGTCGCGAAAGTCGGCGGCAGACCGCGCGTGCGGTTCTTGCTGCTGCGACTGGCCGAGCAGGCCAGCCGTCTCGGCGTACAAACGACGGCGAGTGCGTATTCGCTGTACCAGAACACCATCGCGCTCGAACAGCAGCCGGTTTATCCCGGGGATCTGGTGATGGAGGAACGCATTACCTCGATCATTCGCTGGAACGCCCTGGCCATGGTAGCGAAGGCGAACAAGGCCTATGGCGAATTGGGTGGTCATATCGCCAGTTACGCCTCGGCGGCGGAAATTTTCGAGGTCGGCTTCAATCACTTTTTCCGAGCGGACAGCGAAGCCGGGCGCGGTGATCTGGTTTACTTCCAGGCGCACTCTGCCCCCGGGGTGTACGCGCGGGCCTTTCTTGAAGGGCGTTTGCAGGCGTCGCAACTGGAGCGTTACCGGCAAGAAGTGAAGGGCGGCGGATTGTGTTCCTATCCGCATCCTTGGCTGATGCCCGACTTCTGGCAGTTTCCCACGGGCTCAATGGGTATTGGCCCGATCAATGCGATTTACCAAGCGCGGTTCCTGCGGTATTTGCAGCACCGTGGAATTGCCTCGACGGAGGGGCGGCATGTCTGGGGCGTCTTTGGTGATGGCGAGATGGACGAGCCGGAGTCCATCGCGGCGCTTTCGCTGGCAGCGCGGGAGAATCTCGACAACGTCACCTTCGTGATCAACTGCAATCTGCAGCGTCTCGACGGCCCCGTACGCGGCAACGGGCAAATCGTTCAGGAACTGGAGTCACTGTTCAGCGGCGCCGGCTGGAATGTGATCAAGGTGCTGTGGGGTTCGGACTGGGACCCATTGTTTGCCCGCGATGACGGCCATGCACTGTTGCGCCACTTCGCCGGGATGGTGGATGGCGAGTACCAGAATCTGGGGGCCAATGACGGTGCGTATAACCGCAGCCATTTCTTCGACCAGGACCCGCAGTTGCAGGCGTTGGTTGCAGACATGAGCCCGGAGCAGATCGACGCGTTGCGCCGGGGCGGTCACGACTTTCGTAAGTTGCATGCCGCGTTCGAGGCCGCACGCAAGCACAAGGGCAGGCCGACCGTGGTGCTCGCCAAAACCAAGAAAGGTTTCGGCATGGGCCAGATCGGCGAGTCGCGCAACACCTCGCACCAGCAGAAAAAACTCGATATCGAGGTGCTCAAGGCATTCCGTGATCGTTTCGCCTTGCCGCTGGATGATGAGGCCGTGGCAGAAATGCGCTTCTACAAACCGGCTGACGACAGCCCCGAGTTGCGATACCTGCATCAGCAGCGACGGGCGCTCGGCGGTTACTTGCCCAAGCGCAACGGTGTGTCAGCACCAATAACATTGCCACCGCTCGACAGCTATGGCCGTTTTGCGCTGAAGGCCGATGAGCGTGAAAACTCGACGACCATGGCGGTGGTGCGACTGTTCACCCATCTGATCCGGGACAAACAATTGGGGCCACGCATTGTGCCGATTGTCGCCGATGAAGCGCGCACATTCGGCATGGCGAATCTGTTCCGGCAGATCGGGATTTATTCATCCGTCGGCCAGTTGTACGAGCCAGAAGATGCCGGCGCGCTGCTCTATTACAAGGAATCGACCGACGGCCAACTGCTCGAAGAAGGCATCACCGAAGCCGGTGCGATTTCTTCCTGGATCGCTGCGGCCACCTCCTACAGCGTCAATGGCGAGCCGATGCTGCCGTTCTACATTTACTACTCGATGTTCGGTTTTCAGCGCATTGGCGACCTGATCTGGGCAGCGGCCGACCAGCGCGCCAGAGGCTTTTTGATCGGCGCCACATCGGGGCGCACAACGCTGGCCGGCGAAGGACTGCAGCATCAGGACGGCTCCAGTCAGTTGATGGCAGCCACTGTGCCCAACTGCCGCGCCTACGACCCGGCATTTGCCAGCGAGGCGGCGGTGATCATCGACCATGGCGCCCGGCGCATGCTGGAGCAGCAAGAGGATGAGTTCTATTACCTGACGGTAACCAACGAGAACTACGTTCAGGCCTCACTTGAACCAGACGAACACGCGGACGTAATTCGCGGCATGCGCCTCTATGCGCGCTATGGCGAGGGGGTATCGGCGGTTCGTTTACTGGGTTCGGGAGCGATTCTGCGCGAGGTGATTGCCGCCGCACATATGCTGGATCAAGAGTGGCAAGTCAGCAGCGAAGTGTGGAGTGTGACCAGCTTCTCCGAACTCGCCCGGGATGCCCGCGAGGTGCAGCGCCAGCAAGTGTTCGGCGGCGATGTCGAGTGCCAGAGTCACCTGCTGCATTGTCTGCCCGGTCACGCGCCAGTCGTGGCGGCAAGTGATTACGTGCGTGCCTATGCACAATTGGTGGTGCCGTATTTACAGGCGCCGTGCATCTGCCTGGGCACCGACGGATTTGGGCGCAGCGACACACGCTCGGCGTTGCGCAGCTTCTTTGAAGTGGATCGCTATCACATCGTTTTGGCGGCGCTGGCTTCGGTCGATCCGCAGGCACATGCCCAGGCTCGGGCGAAATACGGCATCGACGCCGACGCCGAAGCCCCCTGGAATTGCTGAGCTTTCAGGTCGTGTGTTGCTTCCTTCATCAACCAACAATCGCGACGGCACACTTTGGCTGTCTGCTGCGCAAATGGATCGCGTCGGCTGGCGAACAACTGATCTGAATGGCCTACTGACGTTCGGCCCTATATCCTTCCCGCCTGTTTGATGAAATGACTTAGGGAAGAATTGCATGCCGTTCAGGGTGATGGTGGTCGGGGGCTACGGAAATTTCGGCAGCATCGTGTGCAGACATCTGGCGCTGATGCCGGACATCGGGCTGGTGCTGTCGGGTCGTGATCCGCGCAAGTTGCAGCGCAAACTCGATGAGCTCAACAGCCATTCGGGAAACGTCTGCGAAGGCTGGTGCGGCGATGCCATGGGCGCGGAGTTCGAAGCCGCTTTGCGTGCGCTGAACATTCAGTTGGTCGTCCATACCGGCGGGCCGTTTCAGGGGCAAGCCTATGCCGTTGCGCAGCGTTGCATCGATGCCGGCGTGAACTACTGCGATCTCGCGGACTGCCGCACCTTCGTCAACGGCATCGACGTGCTCGACGCGCGGGCGAAACAAGCGGGCGTGGCGATCCTCAGTGGTTGCAGCTCGGTGCCGACGCTGTCTTCCGCGATCATTGATGAGCAGCGCCAGCGCTTTTCGCGCATTGACTCGATCGAGCATGGCATTTCTTCCTCGGCAAAAATGCCCGGGCTGTCGACCATCGAAGGCGTACTCGCTTACGCCGGCAAACCGATCAAGCAACTCAAGAACGGCAAAGTCCATGAAGTGTCGGGCTGGCTGGACCTGACCCTGCGCAAGATGCCGCAGATGGGCACGCGATTGCTGGCCAACGTCGATGTCCCGGACATGGACATCTTCGCCGGTCGTTATGGTGCGCAAACCCTGAGCTTCAAGGCCGGCGCCGGTCTCAAGCTCGGCGGTATCGCCAACGGCTTGCTGGCGCAGGCGCTGAAAGTCGGGCTGGTGCGCGACCATGCCTTGTGGGCCGGAAGACTGCATCGGTTGGGCATGCGATTTGAGCGATTCGGCGATGGCAAAAGTGCGATGTACATCGACGTGCAGGGCCTTGGTGTTGATGGCAAACCGCTGTCGATGACCGCGCAACTCACCGCTTTGAACGACAAAGGCCCAGAGATCCCCAGCTGCGCCGCCGTGGCCCTGGCCACGAAAATGGCCCAGGGTTACGTGCCAACCGCCGGTGCCAGACCGTGCGTGGGCGAAATCAGCGTCGCCGAGTACATGGCCGCGATCAACGACCCGGACAACCTGAGCCTGGCCGTGCATTTCTCGGACGGGCAGCGCTGACATGCTCTACCTGTGCCTCAAGTACCTGCACATCATCGCCGCGATCTTCCTGTTCGGTTTCGGCATGGGCTCCTACCTCTACCTGATCGCCGCCAGCCGCACCGGTAACCCGCACGTGATCGCGCATGTCGCGCGCATGGTGGTGCGCTTCGACACCTGGATCACCACGCCGGCCGGGTTTGTGCAGATCATCACCGGTTATCTGCTGATGCGGCTTTCGGGGTTGTCGATGAGCACCGAGTGGGTGCTGACCTCGCTGATTGTCTTCTTCTGCGTCGGCTCGCTGTGGCTGCCGGTGTTGCTCCTGCAGAAGCGCCTGTATGTGATGGCGTCGAGTGCGAGCGAGGCGGGGACGGGGCTTGATGAGCAGTATCAAGCCGTTTACCGGAAGTGGTTCTGGATGGGCGTGCTCGGGTTTGCCGGGATGTTTGTCATCGTGCTGATGATGGTGACGAAGATGACACCGGTGCAGTTGATTAGCTTTCTGGCGTAGTTATTTTCAGAAAGCGCTGTTGATGATCCGGGGTAGGCAGCAGGCAGGTGTCGTACTTGCCGAACAGTCGGTAGCGGTTCAGCGCGATGCGGTCGTAGGCCCAGTCGCGCAGGCCGCGCGGGAACACGCGTAGCAGCCGCAATGGCTGCCAGCGGGCGGGTAGTTGGCTGATGACTTCGAAGAACGCGTCTGAACGTTCCCAGTAGTGACGGTCACGGATTACCGCCATGGTGTCGAATTGGTCGACAGGCAGGCCGGCCCACGCGAGCAAGGCTTGTCCCTCCGGCGACTGCACCGCTGCCAGACGCACGCGACGTTGATGATCATGGCGAATCAAAAAACGCGCCCAGCCGTTGCAGAGCTTGCACACGCCATCGAACAGGACCACGGATTCGCCGGGGTTGAGGAACGGGGCGGGGGTAGGGCGGGTTTTTGGCGTGGGCATGGGTTTTGTGTTCAAGACGTCGGGTGTTGCGATCATAGCGCCGCCAGCAGTGGTTCGCGAATGACTGCGCTCGCTTAGGCACATGAATGTGAGAGACAGACCACGTTCAGCAGCGCGATCTGTCGCCTGTCGCCGTCAAGCCGTTGCCTCACTTGCCCGAACGGCCCCACTCGATCCTTGGAGCCGTCCCGAAGTTTATGCCGATACTTCAACGCTGGCCGCTCGACGCAGTAATACGAAACACCACTGAGCAAGAACGACAGCACCAACACCGTTGCAACCTTGGACCAATCGAATGAGGTGATCGGCCAGAGGCCGTGCAGGAAGTAAATCACCACGAAGTGATTGAGGAATACGCCATAGCTGATGTTCCCGAGAAACTCGTCAATCCGGTGAAATTTGAGTGTTGTCAGCCCGTACACGGCAGGGATGACCAGGGCAATGCCGGCGGCCACTTCGGCGTTGGACGGCCGACGTTCGATCCAGCCCATCATGATCGCTGCAAAGATCAATGCCGCTGCCACAGCGGTACCGCCAGCAATCGCGAAACCCTTCGTCTGCGGTTTGTAGAGGTAGCTGCCGCACAGGAAGATGAACAGGACACCCGGCAACAGACGGTAGCCGTAGTAGTCGGTGTTGATGAATCCAAGGCAGGCGGGGATGAAGACCGCAACCGACAAGGCGAAGGCCGCGCCCCGTAGTCTGTAGATGAGCAGGAACGGGATCACCAGGTAGAAACACATCTCCAGTCCGGCTCAGGTTGAGCCTGAACAAGCCGGTTACGCCCCGGTTGGACCGCCGGCGTAACCCCGACACCCCCGGCTGCTAGGGCGTGGGAGCCCTTGTCACTGGGCTCATGAGATATCGATCTGGTACCTGAACCCCTCGGCCGCCGCGCGGGAAATTCGGTATTCGAGCGGGGAGCGGTCATAGCCGAGGGCGGTGCGCTCGATGGTGACGACCGGGGCGCCTTCTTTGATTGAAAGGGTTTTGGCGGTGGCCCGGTCGGCTTGCTCTACGGTGAGGGTCTCTGTCGCCGAGCCGATACATTGTCCGCACTGGGTTTCATAAAACGGGTAGAGCAGTTTGCCGAAGCTTTCGGATTCAATTTCCAGCAATACGCCGAACCGTGTGGCGGGGAGCCAGATATCCTCGTGAAACAGTGTGCGGCTTTCAACCATCCGCAGCCGTTCCAGGTGCACGACGTCTTCGTCGTCCTGCAACTTCAGGGCTGTTGCCACAGGTTGAGAGGGTTTTTGCCGGCTCTTTGCCAGGATGCGGCTGGTCGGTATTTCGCGCCCGCCAGCGGCATTCACTTGTCTGAAAAATCGCGCCAATGAGGCATCGAAGTTGGGACGGCGCACATAGGTGCCCCGGCCCTGGCTGCGCAGGAGCAGGCCTTCATTGACCAGTGTGTCCACGGCCTTTCGTACCGTGCCGATGGCTACACCATAGTGTTTGGTGAGCTCGGCCTCGGTGGGGATGGGCGAGCCTGGCATCCATTCGCCGGTGGCGATCTTGGCGAGCATTTCTTCTCGCAGGCGCTGATAGAGCGGCAAGCGCTCGTCGTATCCGAGGGTAGGGGCGTTCATTTTTTCTTTGATTCCTTTTCGGCATGCGCAGCCACTTTAGCACCTGCGTGAGGTTTGACAGATATCCATCCCTGAATATATGGTGATCTAGTCATATATATGAATTTAAGCTTCTGTACACGTGCTGACGATTGCAGGATTGGGCCAAATAACCTGATTTCTCATGGCGGCAGGTGATTCTCCATAACAACAAACGAACGGGGTTATCTGTTTATGACCAGCCTTCACCCGCCTGCTTTCACCGGTGTGGACACGCACGCCCACGTCTTCCGCCAGGATCTGCCGATGGTTGCCAACCGTCGCTACAGCCCGCGTTACAACGCTTTGGTGGAGCAATACGTGGATCACCTGGATCGCCACGGTTTTTCACACGGCGTGTTGATTCAGCCGAGCTTTCTGGGCACCGACAATCACTTCATGCTTGACGCGTTGCGTCGTTATCCGCAGCGCTTGCGTGGGGTGGCGGTGGTGGATGTCGACTTCAGCGAAACCCTGCTCGACGAATTGGCCGAAGCGGGTGTGGTTGGTATCCGTTTGAATCTCATTGGTAAGGCGCTGGCGGATTACAGCGGCCCAGCCTGGACCACTCTGTTCCAGCGGTTGGCGCTGCGGGGATGGCAAGTTGAAGTTCAGCGCGGCATCGATGACCTGGCGCCGATCGTATCGGCCATCAGGGCCTGCGGTGTGACCGTGGTCATCGATCATTTCGGCCTGCCGACGGGGGGCATCGATGCCGGGAACCCCAACCATCAGGCGTTTCTTGAGTTGCTGAAGGATGACGGGGTGTGGCTCAAGCTTTCCGCCCCGTACCGCAGTCGATCCGATCTTGCCCAGGCATCGCATGGGCTGGCGCTGTTGCGCGACGCGAGTGGCGGCCTCCAGCGACTCGTCTGGGGCAGCGATTGGCCCAACACTCAGTATGAACAGCAGACGGACTATTCCCGGCAAGTGGCTTTCCTCGAAGGCTTGCTGCCGGACGCGGCCGAGCGGGCGCATGTGCTGAAGGACAACCCAGCGAAGCTGTTTGGCTTCGAAATACGCTGCTAAACGATCAATAACAACAATAGGACTTCCATCATGATGAGCCTGCTCGTCGTCGCGGCAATCGTTGTCGCCGTTGCCCTGGGTTACAAGACCAAGATCAACATCGGTCTGTTCGCCATCGCTTTTGCTTACCTGATCGGCTGTTACGGCATGGGGTTGAGCCCGTCCGAAGTCATCAGCCTGTGGCCGTTGAAGATTTTCTTCATCATCTTCTCGGTTTGTCTGTTCTATAGTTTTGCCACCGTCAATGGCACGCTTGAAAAATTGGCGGAGCATCTGATTTATCGATGCCGGTCGATGCCTCAATTGTTGCCGTTCGCGGTCTTCTTCACGGCAACCACCATCTCGGCGATGGGGGCGGGCTACTACACAGTGCTGGCGTTCATGGCGCCCATCACGCTGCTGCTGTGCGAGCGCACCGGGATGAGCCTGATCACGGGCGGCATGGCGGTCAACTATGGCGCCTTGAGCGGAGCCAACTTCGTCTCCAGCCAGAGTGGAATCATTTTTCGTGGCTTGATGGCCAATGCTGGCATCCCGGAAAACGAGGCCTTCATCAACGCCGCAGCGATTTTCGCCAGTACCCTGGTGATACCGCTGGCGGTGATTTCGGTATTGGTGTTTCTCACCGGCCATGGCAAGGCGATGAAAGCGTCCGCTTATGCGGTCGCCGTGCCGACGCCGCTGAACCGCGAGCAGACAATTACCCTGTGGCTGACGTTAGCGATGATGGTGATCGTACTGGCGGCACCCGTCGCGCAAATTGTCTTCCCGGAAAATTCCACGGTGAGCTTCATCAATTCGAAGATGGACATCGGTTTGATCGCCAGCCTGTTCTCGGTGATCGCGCTCTTGCTGAAACTGGGCGACGAACGCAAGGCAATGGCGTCTGTGCCTTGGGGCACGTTGATCATGATCTGTGGTGTGGGCATGCTGATCTCGGTCGCGATCAAGGCCGGGACCATCGGCTTGCTGGCATCGTGGATGGGCAATAGCATTGCGCCGATCATGGTGCCGATTGTCTTCGGTGTGGTGGCGGCGTTCATGTCGCTGTTCTCCAGCACGCTGGGGGTGGTGACGCCGGCGCTGTTCCCGTTGGTGCCACCGCTTGCCACGGCACTGGGGCTAGATCCGATGATCCTGTTTGTGGCCATTGTCGTCGGCGCTCAAGCCACCTCCATCTCGCCGTTCTCCTCTGGTGGTAGCTTGATATTAGGCTCATGTGTCACGGAGCAGAGTCGCAGCTCACTGTTCCAGCAGCTCCTGTTTCGCGCAGCGCCACTTGGCTTTGTCGCGGCACTGGTGTTCAACGCTGTCCTCACGTTCCTCTAAGCACGGCTCTTCACGGCCCGGCGCCTTCGCCGAGCCGTTGCATTTGGCACGTCGATCAATCAATAGGGAAAAATGACCATCATTGATGTGCCGGGAAGTGTGCAAGCCATCCGATATCGGTCAAATCGAATGGGGTTGCTTGCCGTCGCCCAGCACGTTAAGGCTTTTATCGCGCTATCTGAACCGGACGCTGAAGCCCATGCTCGTTAATTTACGAGCGCTCTATCCAGAGTTGATCCACCTGATGCCGGGAACCAGCCTACAGATCTCCGCCTAGCGATTGCAGCTTTTATAGCTACGCTTGCCAGCAAGAGACTGGTGCAAGTGCGCCAACTCCTTAATTGTCTGGCAAGGGAGCCAACAACCATGGATAGCACTCAGGGCGTTTATCCATCAGCGACCGTTCTGGTGGTCGACGATACCCCCGACAACCTGATGTTGATCGCCGAGTTGCTGAAGGACAAATATCGGGTCAAGGCCGCCAACAGCGGCGAAAAGGCCCTACGCCTTCTGCAGGCCGACCCGCTTCCCGATCTGATTCTGCTGGATATCATGATGCCGGGCCTGTCCGGTTATGACGTTGCCGAGCAGCTCAAGCTCGACGTTCGCATTCGCCATATACCGATCATTTTCCTCACCTCCATGACCGCCACGGAGGACGAGATTCGCGGCTTGAGCCTCGGGGCTGCGGATTACATCACCAAGCCGATCATCCCCCCGGTGCTCATGGCCAGGGTCGAGACCCAAATCAAGCTCAAGTCCGTTGCCGATTTCCTGCGCAATCAGAATGAGTTTCTGGAGCGGGAAGTGCAGCGCCGCACCCAGGAGGTGATCGCCATCCAGGATGTCACCATCCACGCCATGGCTTCGCTGGCCGAAACCCGTGACAACGAAACCGGCAACCACATTCGCCGTACCCAGCACTACATCAAACGCCTGGCTGAACTGTTGCGAAACCACCCGCGCTTCCGGCACTTTCTCGACGAGGACAGCATCAAGCTGCTCTTCAAATCGGCACCGCTGCACGATATCGGCAAGATTGGCATTCCCGATCGCATCCTGCTCAAACCGGGACGGCTCACCGCTGAAGAATTCGAGATCATGAAGACCCACACCACATTGGGGCGTGACGCCATCCAGCACGCGGAGGATCAATTAGGCATAAACGTCGATTTCCTTCATTTGGCCAAGGAAATCGCCTACGGCCATCAGGAAAAGTGGGATGGCAGTGGCTATCCGCAAGGCTTGGCCGCCGACGATATCCCGATCAGCGCCAGGTTAATGGCCGTGGCAGATGTCTACGATGCGCTGATCAGCCGCCGCGTGTACAAGCCCGGCATGCCTCACGAGCAGGCGGTGAAAATCATCGGCGAAGGCCGGGGCTCGCATTTTGATCCGGACATCTGTGACGCGTTTCTCGCCAATGCCGAGCAGTTCCGCGCAATTGCCGAGCGATTTGCCGACAGCGACCAGGACATGGCCAGGCAGTTAGCACTGCTTGAGCAGATTGCCGAACGTCCCTGAACCCCGCGCATGACTCTGCACATCCAGCTGAAAGAGGCCGTTTATGAACAGACTGTTCGAGATGCTCGAGCGCCTGTCTCTGCGCAGTAAATTGATCATCGGCTTCGCTGCGCTGCTGATATTGATTCTGATATTGGGCGTGCAAAGCCTGCGCACGCAGTATTCGCTAAGAACTGAAATGCAGCAGTTGTACCAACAGGATCTGGTAGGTATCCAGCATGTGCAGGAGGTCCGGGTGCAGTTGCCGCATCTGTTGCTCGCCATGCAACGTGCAATCGCGACCAACAACGCAGACATCCGTATCAGCGCCAGAGCCCAGATGGATGTCGCCCAGGCGCGACTCCACGAAGCGCTGGAGCAGGTTCGTCCAACGCTGCGCAGGCAGAGCAGCGTCAGCAGCCTGCTGGAATTCGAAATGGTATTAAAGCGTCTGCAAAAAGACGGCGATGAGGCACTGGAGCTGGCCGGCAAGGGTTCCTTGGGTCAGGCCTTGATGTTGCTCAACAGTAAGGATTTTCTTGCGCTGGAACAGGGCGGCGATGGGCTGCTCAACCAGATCGAGAAAAACAAGGAAGCCGACATCCACGATACAGCGAAGAACCTGGCGGAGTACGCAGAGCGTAGTACTGCGATCACGTCCATCTTGCTGCTGGGTGGGTCGACGCTGGCCTTGCTGTTGACCTGGCTGGTCAGTTATTCCATACGCGTGCCGTTGAATCGCGTCCGCGTGGCGGTGGACGAATTAGCGTCCGGCAAGCTGGACGGTCAGATCCCGCACACCGATCTTCGCAACGAAACCGGCGACCTGGCGCGAGCCATCGCCACGCTGCAGCTGGAAGCTTGTCAGCTTGAGCGCCAGCGCTGGATCAAAAACCACACCTCGCTCCTGCAAGTGGATCTGCAACAGGCGGAGACGCCGCAGCAGTTGGCCCAGGCTTTTTTCAGCCACATCGCGCCGCAGTTGGGCATGTGCCAGGGAGCGCTTTACGTTCTCTATGAAGGCGCGGCACGCCTGCGCCTGGTTGGCGGTTATGCGGTGGACAGTGTTCACCCGCTACCCGCTGAACTTGATCTCGGTGAAGGGTTGCTTGGCCAGTGCGCACTGGATCGCCAGCCCCGCCAGCTTCAGGATCTACCGGAACCGTTTTGGCATGTGCGCACGCCGTTGGGCGCAGCCCCCGCCAGCGTCCTGTTGGTTCAGCCCGTGATGCGTGGCGAACGCCTGCTCGGGGTGATGGAAATGGCCGGTTTTCGCCAACTGGAAGAGAACGAAGCGCTGCTGCTGCAAGAAGTCCTGCCCCGGCTGGCCGGCGCCATGGCCATTATGGAACGCAGTGAGGCAGCTCAGGCGCTGCTCTTGGAAACTCGCCGTCAGGCAGACGAAATGGGCGCGCAGGCTTTGCAACTGGAGCACCAGGCCAGCGAGCTGGAGGCCCAGCAGGCCGCATTGCGCGCCACCGAAGCCTGGTACCGCGGCATCATCGAGGCAGCACCGGACGGCATGCTGGTGCTGGGCGCCGACGGTCGCATCCTGATGACCAACCCGCAAATGGATACCCTGTTTGGCTACGCCCCCGGCGAGCTGATTGGCGCCAGCATCGAGCGTCTGGTACCGCAGGCTGCCCGCGAGCGCCATGTCAGGTTACGCGACGGGTTCATTGCCAGCGGCGGAACCCGGCAGATGGGCGGCGATCTTGACGATCTGAGCGGTGTACGCAAAGACGGCAGTTTGTTCTCCGTAGAAATTGGCCTTTCCCATCTACCGCGCCTGGAGGGGCGTGGCGTCTGTGTGTGCGCCTCGGTGCGCGATGTCAGTGAACGCAGGGCGATGGAAGCCAGGCTGCGCACGGCCAGCGATCGTCTGAATCTGGCGCAGGAGTCCGGTGACATCGGGCTGTTCGACGTCGACCTGGTCAGTGGCACAAACTATTGGACCCCCCAACTCGAAACCCTGTTTGGTCTGGAGCCAGGCGGCTTCGGCGGTACGCTGGCGCATTGGAAGGCACTGGTGCATCCCGACGATCTGGCGCGGGTCAGCAGCACGTTCGAGAGTGCCGTCCAGAGTGGCGATGATCGCGCCGAGTTCGACTTCCGGATTGTGCGTAAAAACGATGGGCAGGTGCGCACGTTCCGGTCGCTGAATCGCTTCTCACGTACGCCTGACGGCAAGCCATTGCGCGCAACCGGCATCAACATCGATGTAACCGCACTGGCAGAGGCAAGGGCTGCGGCCGAGGAGGCCACGCAGGCCAAGAGCGAGTTTCTCGCCAACATGAGCCATGAGATCCGAACACCGATGAACGCCATCATCGGCATGAGCCACCTGGCGCTGCGTACCGAACTGGATAAACGCCAGCGCAACTACATTGAAAAAGTCCACCGATCAGCGGAGAACCTGCTGGGAATCATCAACGACATTCTCGATTTCTCAAAAATCGAAGCCGGCCGAATGAGTCTCGAACAGATCCCGTTCCGTCTGGAAGATGTACTCGACAGCTTCGCTGCCATGATCGGCTTGAAGACCGAGGACAAGGGGCTGGAGTTGTTGTTTCAGATCCCGCCCGACCTGCCCACGGCACTGCTGGGCGACCCCCTGCGGCTGGGGCAGGTGCTGATCAACCTCGGCAACAACGCGGCCAAGTTCACCGAGCACGGTGACATCGTGGTCGGCGTTGAAGAAGTTGCTTCTCACAACGAACACGTGCAACTGCATTTCTGGGTGCGCGATACGGGCATCGGCATGACCGTCGAGCAGTGTTCACGTCTGTTCCAGTCGTTCAGTCAGGCTGACAGTTCGATCACTCGCAAGTACGGGGGCACCGGGCTGGGATTGTCCATCTCGAAGAAGCTGGTGGAGCTGATGGCCGGTCGCATCTGGGTTGAAAGCCAACCGGGAGTCGGCTCCACGTTTCACTTCCAGGTACAACTCGGCGTACAGCAAAATGTTCCGCCGCGTCGCATGTTCAAGGCTGGCGAGCTGTTGGGCATGCGCGTGCTTGTCGTGGATGACAACGCCAGTGCCCGTGAAATCCTTTCGGGCATGGCGCGCAGCTTTGGTCTGGAAGTGGATGTCGCGCAGAGCGGTAGTCTGGCGCTGCGCATGTTGGCCGACGCCGAGCACAAGGTGCTGCCTTACGATCTGGTCTTGATGGACTGGCGGATGCCCGGCATGGATGGCATGGAAGCTGTGAGCAGAATGCATTCCGCCAGCCTGATGCGCACGCCATCGGTGATCATGGTGACCGCTTTTGGCCGCGAAGAAGCCCGCGAAGAAGCCGAGCGCCAGGGCATCCAGTTGCCGGTGGTACTGACCAAACCCGTCACGCCGTCCTCGTTACTTGAAGCCATCGGTGTCGTGCTGGGCAGAGACACCCACAGCGATACTCGGGCTGGCGAACGCTCCCTGCACAATGCCAACACCGTCGCCAGCCTCAATGGAGCGCGACTGCTTCTGGTCGAAGACAACGATCTGAATCAGGAACTGGCCAGCGAGCTATTGGAGAGTGTCGGAATACGCTTGCGACTCGCCACGCACGGCCAAGAGGCCCTGGATATTCTCGGCGAGGATGACGACTTCGATGGCGTGCTGATGGATTGCCAGATGCCGGTGATGGATGGCTACACGGCCACCCGGAAAATTCGTCAGCAACCGCGCTTCCGCACTCTGCCAGTGATCGCCATGACCGCCAACGCCATGGACGGTGACCGCGAGCGCGCGCTCGAATGCGGTATGAACGACCATATCTCCAAGCCACTCAACGTCGAAACCATGTTCGCCACAATGGCAAAATGGATCAAGCCACGAGCCGCTCAAGCTTCGCTGAGTGCAGGTTTGATCGATGGATTGCCAGATCGTCTTGAGGGCATTGATCTGGCGGCGGGACTCGCCACCTGCATGGGGCGGCGGGATCTCTACTTACGTCTGCTCTGCAAGTTTCGCGATACTCAGAAAGATTTTTCCGAGCAATTCCAGGCCGCACGAATCGATCCGGATTCTGCTGCTGCCGCACGACTGGCGCACAGCTTGCGCGGCACCGCAGGCAATATCGGCGCCAAGGCCGTGGCGCAGGCTAGCACGTTGTTAGAACAGGCCTGTCAGGACAACGAACCGGCTGAGGTCGTGCAAGCGCTAGCGATGCAGGTCGAGCATTACTTGCTCCCGACCCTCGCGAGTCTGGCGAACCTTGAGGCGGACACACTGGCCTCCACGGAGGGTGACCTGCTGGACGACTCGGCAATCAGCGAGCAACTGAACAGGCTTATTGTTCTTCTGGACGAAGGAGATACGGCGGCTTTGGACGTGCTAGCGGCCCTGCGCAACAGGCCACTCGATCGAGCGTTGGCAGAACGTCTGGCACTTGCCGCGGCGCAGGTGGAGCTGTTCGACTTTGATCGCGCCTTGAAACTCCTTCAGTAAAATTGAGTTGGGTAAACACGTAGCCGTTTAGTTTTAATTGCAACTGACGGCTTTTGGCCGAGAGCGGCCACCCAATGCAATCTTGATCCCTTTGTGACAGCAGCCAGAACGCCGCCACAAAGGGATTACTCATCAATCCACCGGCACAACATTATCCAGCGCTTGATTTACCGCCAGTTCGCCCAGCATTACCACTTGCGCAATGCCCTGAAGGGTCTTGCGCGCGGGGCCTTCCACCATTCCGATCACGTTGCCCAACATCACCGAAGCAGAGCCTAGCGATTCACTGGCATTGACCAGTAATTCCTCTGTCGCAGTTTTCGGGTTGGCCTGGAACATGGTGCTGGGTCGGTACGGCGTGGCCATTATCCGGTCGGCCGGTTTGAGGTAGTGGTCGAGGGCGCGTTCGGCGGCTTCGTGGAATTTCTTTGAGTCGGGTGATTCGTACGGAGAGGCCGGATCTGTTTCCGGCGGGTTTGGCGTGATCTTGAACATTTCTTCTTTTTCCTGTTGGGTGGCCGCCGCTCCGAGCTACTAAACAGGGGGTGGCAGCTGTACGCAGGTTAGTAGACCGGGGAAAAGAAGAAAGCCGGCGCGCCCGAGGGCGCCCTACGCACAGCCGCCATCAAGTACAGGTAAGTGAATACCTTCTCATGGACGCTTGTGCACTTTCATTTACCACGGGCTACTAAACCCGATCACTGGGAATCAGTGACGCGAACAAAGTTACCGGTGGCCCTTGAGACGCACAAGCCGGCGGATTCTGGCGTAGTCGTAGGCAATGGCGCAAGACGTTGTAGCCTTAAGCAGGTAACGCGACGTGTCTTTTAAACAACCATAAAAAACGCCTAAACACGGCTCATCAACACGCTGTTCAAAATGACATTCGTCGGTCCACTCTCCAGCTCAGGCAGTGGCGGGGAACCCTCACGACAGGGCACGCACCAACACTAGGTTACAACCCCAAAAGACGAGGAAGGATACCCATGTCAGTTCACCCGATTTTGTTCCTGGGCGGTTCCGGCGCCATTGGCCACCGTTCTGCCGAAGCGTTGCGTGCTGCTTATCCCGGCGTCCCGTTGCTGATCGGCGGCCGAGACCTGGCCAAGGCTGAGCAAGCCGCCGAGGAAATGGGCGGGGCGCAGGGCGTGGTCATTGACCCTGCTGCCGATGACCTTGGGCTGGGTGATCGCCCGGTCAGCGCCGTAGCGGTTTTCTATATGGATCATTCCCTTGCCGGGTTGCGTTTCGCGCAGAGGCGACGGGTGCCGCACCTGAGCATTTCTTCCGGCATTTTCGAGATAGCGCCGCAAATCGCGAGCTACATCCACCGCCCTGATGCGGCGCCCATCGTGCTGGGTTACGAGTGGATGGTAGGCGCTACGACCGTTGCGACGCTGCACCTCGCCGAGGCCTTTGCCCGGGTGCGCGATATTCGCATCGATGCGTTGGTCGACGAGCAGGATGGCGGCGGGCCGGCGGTGGCCAAGGATTTCGAACACCTGAACAAGATGCTGCCCGCCGCCCTGACTCGGCGCGAGGGCGATTACCTCTGGCGCGAAGGGGCGGACAAGAACGTCAGCTTCCGAGCGCTGGACGGCACGCCGATGCAAGCCAGCGGCTTCTCGTCCATTGATGTCACCGGGCTGGCGGCGGCCACCGATGCGCCAAATGTGCAGTTCAATCTAGCCAGCGGGGTGAGTTCATCGCGCCGCGCGGGTCGGCCGATGTCGACCGAGATTCTCATCGAACTGCTGGGTGAGGATCATCAAGGGCGACCGTTGCACACCCGGCATGCCCTCGTTCACCCGGCAGGCGCTGCAGCGTTGACGGGGCTGAGCGTCGCCATGCTGCTGGAGCGATTGCTTGGGCTGGATGGTCAGCCGCCGACTCCGGCAGGTCTTTACTTTCCTTATCAGTTGCTTGACGCCGGTGCATATCTGCAGCGTCTGAGTGAAGAGGGTGGTGAGTTGCTTCAACTGAATGTGCAGTAAGGCAGGCCTCTTTCGGAATGCTGATTTTGCTCAATGAGCCGCTGACGAGCCTTTAAGTGCTCGCCAGCGATGATTTGCTCACGGTGACTGCCAAACCCCACCGTCAGCCACCGGCACCTCACCCAGATGATCTTACCGATCTGTTTGAACATGACTAAGCCTCCGTCCAGTCCACCGTCGCCGTTTCGCGCCATTTCACCTCGGTGATGCCAAACCGTTCGGCCTGGGGTTTGGAGATGACTTTCAACGGTGGCTTGCCGGGTTTTGGAATCGGCGCAATGCCGGCGTCGCAACTCGCCCAATGCCATGCGTCAGCGTTGCGCATGGTTTTTGCGCGGATGACGAATGACTTTGGCTGGCCGTGAAGTTTGTATTCGATAACGAAGATGTCGACGTTACTCATGCGCTCCTCCTTACGCTCATACGCAAATGAGTTTTGCCGACGAAAAAAATTCAAAGGATTTTCGGGAGTTCGTTTCAGGCCGCTGGTAGGTGTTTTGCTTTGAACGGTTGGAACCGGCGGCAGCCTAACGATCAAGTACTTACCAGGCAGGCAGAGGACGAAAAATCCCCACGATTTCAACTCCGGAGGTTAGCGGTGAACAAGACCATCAGCGCCAGGGATTTGAACATTCAGCTTAAGCACAACGATGACGGTGGCTTGTTCAAATGGCTGCTCGCGAGCTTCTTGATGGGCAAGCGGATACAGGCTGAAATCGCCGCCGAAGCGTATCGGGTGATTGCCGATAAACACGGGCGCGATACGCCGCGCAAACTGGCTGCGTGCAGCCATCGTGAACTGGTCGCGATGCTAGGGGAGGCGCATTACGTGCGTTACGACGAGACCACTGCCGTGCGGCTGCACGCCTTGGCACGCAAGCTTAACGACGAGTACGCGGGCAAGGTCAGCCATATGATCGAGGCAAGCCCTGATCGCCAGGCATTCGAGAAGCGACTGGCGGAGTTCGATGGCATCGGCCCGAAGACCGTGGAAATCTTCATGCGCGAAGCCAGCGCTGTAATCAGCCTTTGATCGCGGGCCGTAAAAAAACGGTCACCGCCCGCGTCGTGCAAAGCCTATTTGCCTCGACGGCCAGAACGATTGATCGCCAACAAGCACAGCCCTACCAGCAATGCCGCGCCTGTAACCAATAGCGCAGAAGGTTGCATCGGCTGGCGGCCGGCTGTTGTATGCCGCTGCGATATCGTCAGAGGTCGGGTTTCAATGGTCACTTCGTCAAACGTCCGCAATGGTGAAACGGCTTCTGCCTGAAACGGCATTTCCTCGATGCTCAGACGCAACCCATCCGCCAGTTCCAGTGTCCGCGCGGTAATCGTGCCAACGATTCTGCCCGGATAAACCGGCTCGCCATTGGGATCGAGTTGGTCATACAGGAAATTCTGTCCTTCAAGCCAGCCGACGGCCGTCTGCAACTCGGGGCCCAGGTAATACTTGCCATCGAGGAAAAATCCAGGAAATTGCGGCGCGCGCTCGACGCTTTCAATGCAGTAACGCTCACCCGGTTTCATACCGGTTTCAGGGGCAATCATGGTCAATTCCTCCACGGTAGGTTCAGTGGTAGAGAACAAGGATCGACCGTCGTTCCATGTGAAAGAGGAAAGGTAGCGGTTGTCTTGATCAACAGCCCGGATCATTCAGGAGAACAAACGCGCACCCGAGCGGATCAGGCCCTTCGCAGTCAATGCCCGAAGCTTTTCCCGCGTTCCTTCGCGCTCGGCCTTGGGCGTTACCGGATCGACAGCCAGATACTGCCTGTCGCACCACCATTCGATTTGGCCGATCCAGTAAGTTTGCCCGGCGTGGCCCGTGTCGAGGCGCCCAAGCAAGTAGCCGATTTGTTGCCACGTGGGGAGCAGTAGAAAAATGGCGTTGCGCCGCGTCAGGGGGAGTTCATGCCAGTCTCGATCAAGTTTGGCTGTCAATCCGCGGATCAACAAAGACCAGGCAACTTTGTCCAGTCGCGCAATCACCACCGAAAAAACTTTGTCCGACGGATCATCGAGGGCCTCGAGCAGCTCAGGCAATTGATCATCGCGAAGCAGGCGCGCTGCGGCCTGTCGCACGGTGACAAAGGCCGAGCGTAATGCGGTGGCATGCCAGTGCTCTGGCAACGTGCTATCGAGTTCACAGGTCAGGCCGATCACGCCCAACCAGTGTTGTTTTGACGTGGGCAAAGGTTGACTCAAGCGCTCGGCGAGGACGGCGTGCGAATCAACGTCGTTACGAGGCGCGGCCCACAGCGCCAGATTGCGGACGGCTGGTGACACATCCAGCAGGGCCTCGCGTAGAACAGGTTTCGGATCGGCAAGTAGTGGCAGCAACGCATACAAGACGCGCACGCGGATTTTGCCGCCCGGGTATGCCATTGCGTCAACAAGCAACGGCAGACTTTGGTCCGCTGGCAACGTCCCACTCGCCGAGACCGCCATCAGCCGTACGGTCAACTCGCGATGAGTCAGAGCGCTGCGGAGCAGGGTTTCGAAGTTCTCAGGACTTTCCAGCAAAAGCGTAAACAGATAACGCGCGGATTTGCCCTGGCGATTCAAGAAGTTGGCGTACACCTCATCCCGGCATTCCGCCGATTGCAGCATGGCGCGTATCATCGACAGCGTCTGGCTGTGGTCGACCCGGCGTTGCGCTGCCAGAGCCATCAACGGTTCGAGTGCGGATAACCACGCTTGGGTGTGAGCGGGCAACAGGTAGTGTTGCAGGCCTGCCGCTGCCAGGTCGCGAACCTGCGGGACCCAATCGTTCAGACGCTCGATCAGCACCGCTAATGCTTCGGCAGAAGGCTGCCTGCACAGTTCTCGCACCGCAACTTCTCGAACAAAACCGTTGGAGTGATTGCTCACGTCTGCCCAAGTGCCGGTGTTGCCGAAGTGAGCGAGTATCTCCAGCGCCTCATTGCGTCGATAGTTCTCATACGCGGAAAGCTGTGTTTGCTTGCGTGCTAGCCGAGCCAGCCAGTCTTGTGTGGTGTTCATGGGCAGTCCTGTGCGTCCTTGCGGGGGCAAATCATTTGCGCAAAAGCGCCAGCCTACGCGACTTGCGCCGGAGGACAAAAAAATCCTTATTTTTCTGAAGACCTCATCTCAGGAGCGACTTGATCTTTTCAAACTCTTCAAACGTCACCTCATGGGTGATGATTATTGTTGCCCACCGCGGGCGCTTGTGGGCGGAGGTGAATACGCCTTACGCAGCGCGGGTAGTGTTTACGTTGCCGGGGTGTGCGGGATCTGCGCAGGCATCGTGACGAGTCCTTTGTTACTCTTTGGCCTCAATCGCTTCAGGACCTCAGGCAGATGGAAATTGCCCCGCATTTCATCATTCATGAAACCGAACACTGGATCATCAATCACCATCTGGCGAACTCGCTTCCCGGTTATCTGATGCTGGGGACGAAGGTCGAAACCACATCGCTGGCCGAGTTATCATCCGATGCCTTGGGCGAGTTGGGCGGTTTGCTTGCCAAAACCCAGCAAGTCATCGAGCGACAACTCAAGCCAAAACACCTCTACATCGGTCGATACGGGCATCAGCCGGGTTTACCGATTCATTTCCATTTCATTCCGGTTTATCACTGGGTCGAAGCGCTGTTCTGGCAGGACGCGCGATATCGGCTCCTCGATACGTTTGCCCACGCTGAAGGCGCTGCGTCAGCGACTGACGGTGCAGAGCTGACGTTGTTCGTCTGGCGGGAGTTTGGGGAAAACCCGATACCACCGAAGGCGCAAGGCCCTTCCATTGAAGAAGTGATCAAACATCTGCGTATTGCGTTTGGCTGATTGTTGGAACAAGGCACAACGAACCCGCAAGCTATTCAGAGACTTCTCGCTGACTGATGGGTATCCGTCTCGACCATTCGGTCTTGGTATGTCGATATCAGACACAACCATGACGCAATCAGGCTACTGAATCATCTGACAGGCCGGGTAAGGTGACGCGTCTTCACATCAAAATAATCCCATCCAGATCATGGGGTTGATAAGAACTGCGGCGGTTGAAGGGGGCTTCTTTCGGGGGGCTCGGCAGGCAACGACAGTGCTCGATTGCCTTGGTCAACTCGCTAGAATGTCGTTCAGCAGAGAATAAAAAAACCAATGATCAGCCCGAACTCAACGGATTCGAGTAGCCAATTGGCGCAGGGCTTCAAGCCTCGTCACGTCACTATGTTGTCCATTGCCGGGATTATCGGCGCCGGATTGTTCGTAGGTTCAGGACATGCCATTGCGGCGGCGGGGCCGGCGGTTCTGCTGGCTTATCTGTTCTCCGGTTTGCTCGTTGTGCTGGTCATGCGCATGCTCGGCGAGATGGCGGTGGCTAACCCCGACACTGGCTCTTTTTCGACCTATGCCGACCAGGCCATCGGACGCTGGGCCGGCTTCACTATCGGCTGGTTGTACTGGTGGTTCTGGGTGTTGGTGATTCCCATCGAAGCGCTCGCCGCCGGCCATGTGCTGAACCAATGGTTTCCGCAGGTCGATGCCTGGCTGTTCGCGTTGGGCTCGATCATTGCGCTGGTGGTGACCAACCTGTTCAGCGTGGCCAAGTACGGCGAATTCGAGTTCTGGTTCGCCATGGCCAAGGTCGTGGCGATCATTGGTTTTATCGGTGTTGGTTTTGCCGTGTTGATGGGCTGGATTCCCGACAGAGAAGTCAGCGGTTTGAGCGGGCTGATGGCCGAGCACGGTGGGTTTGCACCCAACGGCTTGTCAGCGGTGGTCGGTGCGTTCATCACCATCATGTTCAGCTTCATCGGTACCGAAGCGGTGACCATCGCCGCCGCCGAATCGAATGACCCGTCGCGAAACATTGCCAAGGCCACCCGTTCGGTGATCTGGCGTATCGGCGTGTTTTACCTGCTGTCGATCTTCGTGGTGATCTCTGTGGTGCCCTGGAATGATCCGTTGCTGGCCTCGGTCGGCTCTTATCAGCGCGCTCTGGAAATCATGAACATTCCCCACGCCAAGTTCATGGTCGACGTCGTCGTGCTGATTGCCGTGGCCAGTTGCATGAACTCCTCGATCTACATTGCTTCGCGGATGCTGTACTCGCTGGGCCGGCGTGGCGATGCGCCGAAAGCGCTGAAGGCGACCTCTTCCGAAGGTGTGCCGCGCGCAGCGGTTATCGCCAGCACCGTGCTCGGTGCGTCGATCACTGTGTGGAGCTACTTCATGCCTGCCGGGCTGTTTGAATTCCTGCTGGCCAGCTCCGGAGCGATTGCCCTGTTGGTGTACCTCGCCATCGCGGTGTCGCAGTTGCGCATGCGGCGGATATTGCAACAGCGCAACGTCGAGCTGACCTTCCGCATGTGGCTGTTTCCCTGGTTGACATGGCTGGTGATCGTATTCATCTGCGCCGCGCTGGCGGTGATGATGATCACCCCGCAACACCGCACTGAAGTCACGACAACCATTGGCCTGGCGCTGGCGATTTCCTTCATTGGCCTGTTGACGTCGCGTCATCCCGCGCCAGCGGCGAGGGTCACGTCGGTGGGGTAGGCGTTTGCGCCGAACCTGATACTCCCTCCACGTATGTCGGAGGGAATGGCAGACGCCTGCGTCGCGACCGATATTTATGAGGCCATGATGTCATCGACCCCCTCCGTAGCCGACGGTGCAACCCAATCCGTAGGGTTTCTGCTGTTGGACAAATTTACCCTGATGTCATTGGCGTCCGCCGTCGAGCCCTTGCGCATGGCCAATCAACTGACGGGGCGAACGCTGTATCGCTGGCATACCTTCAGCCCCAATGGCGCGGCGGTCTGGGCCAGCGATGGCGTGCCGATCACCCCGGATGGGTCGTGGAGCAATCCCTCCGTGGCGGACACGATTATCGTCTGCGGTGGCGTCGGCATCCAGAGCGCAATTACCCGCGAGCACACGACGTGGCTGCAAGCCCTGGCGCGACAGTCCAAGCGCTTGGGCGGGGTGTGCACCGGTAGCTGGGCGCTCGCCAAAGCCGGGTTGCTCGACGGCTACGAGTGCAGCGTGCACTGGGAATTTCTGGCGGCGATGCAGGAAGCTTTTCCGCGCGTCAATGTCAGCACCAGTCTGTTTACCCTCGACCGCAACCGCTTCACCAGCTCCGGCGGCACCGCGCCGCTGGACATGATGCTGCACCTGATTGCGCGCGATCATGGTCGTGAACTGGCCACCGCCATCTCCGAGATGTTCGTCTACGAACGCATCCGCAATGAGCAGGATCACCAACGCGTACCGCTCAAGCATGTGGTCGGCACGCATCAGCCCAAGTTGCAAGAAGTGGTGGCGTTGATGGAGGCCAATCTTGAGGAGCCGATCGACCTGGATAACCTGGCCGAATACGTCGACCTGTCACGTCGACAGCTGGAGCGGCTGTTTCAGAAATACCTGCAATGCACGCCGTCGCGCTACTACTTGCGGTTGCGGCTGATTCGCGCACGACAACTGCTCAAACAGACGTCCTTGTCGATCGTTGAGCTGGCGTACGTGTGCGGGTTCGTCTCAACACCGCATTTCTCCAAATGCTACCGCGAGCATTTTGGCGTGCCGCCGAGTGATGAGCGCTCCGGCTCTGAGATGAGTCGCAAACCGGTAGCACAGCCTTCAACAATCAAGCCGCTGACGACGCTCGACCAAGCGCGCAACGAATCGACGTTTGCCAGTGTTCGAATGATGGAACGTGGCGATCTGGCGTCCACGGGATGATCGGTCGGTCCTGCTTCGACAGTTGATCACTGGAGATTCCGCATCCGTATAGTTCTTGCTCCATCAGGCGATTGCCAATAAACCCTCCCATTAAGGTCAATGAAGCCGGTGAGTCAACGGCACCAGGAGGGACCATGGACGCCATCGCAATTCCCGAAGGTTTCACCGCGTTTACCCGCAGCAGCCCGTTGCTTGATTTGCTGGGCCCGATCTACGCGAGGGGCAGCGGGTTGCAACTGGAACTGGGTTTGTTAACCGACTCACGCCATGCCAATGGCCGTGGCACCTTGCATGGCGGCGTATTGGCAACGTTGGCCGATGTCGGGATGGGGTACGCGATGGCATTTTCCAGTGACCCTCCACAGCCATTGATCACGGCGAGCATGACGCTGGATTATCTCGGCGCGGTGCAGATGAACGAGTGGCTGGAAGTGCGTTTGGAGTACTCGAAAAAAGGCCGGCAACTGGCGTTTGCTGCCGTTAGTTTGCATGTTGGGGAACGCACGGTGGCGCGGGCCAGTGCGGTGTTTGCGGTGCCGGTGAGTTAAAAGTGAGTGTCCATCAAAAGGTAGGTCATCGATGGACTGCGTCTTGACGAATAGCGGGTAAATGTTTCCACGTCCTGGATAATTGCTTCTGGGCGATATCCGCTCACGAACGACTGCTGTCGGCCAGAAGCTACCGTTCGAAAAACGCAGCTCCTGACCCATTACAGACATCAATTCACTGGCCACTGGTATAGATGAGCACAGCTATTAGCGCTGCGAATGGAGATAGCAGAATGAGTCCACCGACGACAACTGCCCAGCCCCAGGCAAAACCACTCTCACCCTTGAAACGGCCGCCACTCAGTAAGCCCAACACAAACACGCCAATTCGATGAGCTATCAAATCGATAATGAAGTCCATTGACCGTTTCTCCTTGCCGTTTTCCATGAAACGTCAGAACGTCCACTCCCGACCAATACTGGCCACTCGATTCCGCTAGGTTCATCTGGAAGTAGACGGTGATACGAGTTGCTGAGTGCCAAAAAGATCAGCTCACTCGTAGGAAAAGTCCTACATTTCCGTCGGAAAAGCCTGAATTTTTGCCGCTAAATTTCCTGTTCAAATTTCTCCTCAGTGACTTTCGAGCGCCGGCTTGTTTAAGCCTGTCCTGAAAAAAATCAATGAATGAGAGATTTATGAACAGCATCTACCGAACTATATGGAATCGCACGTGCACCTATTTTACGGTGCCGTCGGAGTCGGCGTCTGGCGTATTAAAATCGCGAAACAGCGTTGCGCGCTTAACTTCAAGAGCCCCGGCTTTTCCCTTGAGCACGTTGTCTGCCAGCTTGTTGTTGGCCTTTTCCAGCATGGGGCACGCCACTGGTGTGCTCGTCGACGGTACGATCTATAACGGTACCGGGAAAATGGTGACATCAGGTGACAACAACCCTGCATTGCGGGTTATGAATGTCGGTGATGCGACTTGGAGCAACGGTATTCTCAGCACTTCAGGCACTGGCTTGGGCGCTGTGCTGGTAGAAACCAGCTCCACGCTGAACTTGATCGGCATGACCGTGAATTCCCTCATGGCCAATACGCCTGGGTTGGTGGCGTCTGGTGGCTCTAAGGTAAACCTTCAAAACACCGAGGTCGCTACGCTGGGCAACAGCGTCGCGTTGGATATCAAAGAAGCAAGCCAGCTAAGTGGTAACAATGTGCAGATCAATAGCACAGGTTCGGGCCTGCTCGTGACGAATGCGACGGCTGATGTCAGCAATCTCGATATCGTTACCCTCGGAGCCAACGGGTATGGAATTGCAACAACGGGGACCAGCAACGTCAACGTTCGCGGAGGCTCCATTAAAACCACCAATAGCAGGGGCTATGGAATATACGCCACCGCAGGCGGGACGGTGTCGGCGGACAATATTGCGATCAGTACTTCGGGGGACAACAGTCGTGGAGCGCTGGCCTCAGGAGAGGGTGCTCACATAAGTCTGGACGGCGGCAGCATAACCACTACCGGATCAGGGTACGCCTATGGTGCTCAGGCATCCCAAGGGGCGACCGTTGATGTCAAGAACATGGACATCAACTCTAACGCCGAAGCCGTATTTGCTGATGTTGGAGGGACGGTGAATGTTGAGTCGTCAAACCTGCACTCAACGGCCACTGCCATCTCGGCCAAACAGGGAGGTGTGGTCAATGCGAACAATGTGAAGATCACCAGCGACGGATCAGGACCTATGCTCCGGGCATCTGCAGGCTCAACCCTCAACTTGACTAACAGTGAAGTGGATTTAGGGGAACACGGCCTCTGGAGCAGCAAAATCGATGGCGGGAAAGCAACGTTCGATAATGTCCGCATCCACGGTGAGCACGGCGGCATCGGTCTCTACTCTGCATCTGGGGGTACTGTCATCGGTAAGAATGTCGATATCGCTCTCAATGGTAATGGCAGCTACGGTGTCTATGTAGGCACGGACGTCGGTTCATCGTTGAGCCTCGAAGACTCACGTGTTGTGGTCAATGGCACGACCGCTGTCGGGATCACCGCTCTGACATCCGGCCAGCATAGCGTTCATCTCAAAAACAGCCTGGTCAGCTCTAATGACTATGCCATCAAGGGAGGGGTTCTCGCCGGTGTTGATGTGACCGCTGACGGTTCAACGATTGAAGGCAACATCTTGATGGGCTCCCGCAGCGTGGAGACTAGCGGCAAGAAAATCGAACGTATGACACTGGCCGCCACCAATGGGTCGCGACTGAAAGGCGACGTGTCGATCGATCATGATCACACGCTAGACAGCAGCATCAACCTTGAAAATGGTTCGACCTGGCAAGGTGCAGCGCAATGGCTGGATAAACTGGGTGTAAACAGTGGAAGCGCCTGGACAATGACTGGCGACTCTTCGTTGGGTGCTCTTTCGTTGAACGACGGCCGTGTCAATTTCGACCACGCCAACGGCTTGTTCAAAACGCTGACGGTGGGCAATTTGAGCGGCAATGGCAGCTTCTTGCTCAACACTGACCTGGCAACGCTGCAAGGCGACTTGCTCAAGGTTGAAGGACAAGTTGACGGGGAGCACACGCTGATCGTTGCCGATTCCGGCCACCAGGCCCAAGGTGGTGCACTGATGCTGGTGGATACCAACGGCGGCGCGGGCAAGTTCGATTTGTACGGCGGCAAAGTCGACGTGGGTGCCTTCCGTTATGGCCTCGAACAGCGTGGCGATGACTGGTACCTGGCTGGTACTGCACAGGATGCGGGCGGTGGCGAGGAGCCAGTGGGTGATACCGCTGGCGGTGCCGGAGACATCGTTGCGCCCATTGAACCCATTATCAGCAATCCTCAACCAGAGAACCTGAGTAAGGGCGCGAACGCTGCCATCGCTCAACAGGCGGCGGCCACGGGACTCATCGGTGCGCAGATGAACGCCTTGACCAAACGACTGGGCGAGTTGCGTATGGGTAATGATGAGGGCGGTCTGTGGACACGTGGCTTCGGCAAGGAGCAGCGCATCGATACAGGTTCCAGCCGTGCCTTTGAGCAGCAGGTCAACGGTTTCGAGATCGGCGCCGACAAGGCCATTCCTTTCTACAACGGCAAGCTGTACCTCGGCGGTATGGCCGGACAAGGTGAGGCTCGTCAGAACTTCGGCGAAGGCAGCAAAGGCCACATCGACAGCGCCATGCTCGGCACCTATGCAACCTACATCGACCAAAACGGCGTGTACGTTGACAGCGTGCTGAAATACACCCACTTGGACAACAAGGTCGATATCACCAGCAATATGGGCCAGAAGGTCGACGGTAAATACAAGAATCACGCAATTGCGGCGAGCGTAGAAGTTGGCAAGCAAATCGATCTTGGACAAGGCTGGTTCGTCGAACCACAACTGGAAGTGCAAGCATTCCGCGTGGGCAGTGGCGACTACACCGCAAGCAATGGCTTGAAAGTCGAACAGGACGCCGTTACTTCTGTTCAGAGCCGAGTTGGCAGCCTGTTCGGTCGTAACATGAAGCTGGATAACGGTATGACTGTGCAGCCATACGCCAAAGCATCGTGGATTACCGAACATGCCGGTGACAGCCATGTGAGCGTCAACGACGTAAGTCTGGACAGCAAATTGCCAGGTTCGCGGGCCGAAATCGGTGGCGGGGCGATCCTGCAAACCGCCGAGAAGCACAAGTTTTTCATCGACGCGGAATACACCAAGGGCGATGGCATAGAACAGCCTTATTCGGTGAACCTCGGCTACCGCTACGCTTGGTAAAAGCCTCTCCTGAATGCAGTTTCAGATAAACCGAACAGGACCCGGATCTTTGAATTCGGGTCTTGTTCGTTTGTATTTTTGTTGATGACAATCGGCAGGTTCATTTCGTTATCTCAAACAAGAAACGATTCCTTCCCAGGAAAGTAAGCGCACCTGAGGCAATTGGGGCAAATGACTAATATGCAATTGACGTTTTTGTTGGCCATTGGACGTTTAGACCACTTTCCGATAATGGACGACAGCAGTCGCCCACAAGCGACTGCTCCCAACCAGCCCCACACCCTCAAGCCTGATCCATCGCCGTCGCCACGCCCTGATCCTCACCCAGAAACCCACCACTCTGATGCTGCCAGAGCCGCGCATAAATACCGTTTCTGCTCAGCAACTCAGTGTGCGTCCCTTGCTCGATAATCCGCCCCTCATCCATGACAATCAGTCGATCCATCGCCGCAATCGTCGACAGCCGATGGGCAATCGCGATCACGGTTTTGCCCTGCATCATTTCATCGAGGCTTTCCTGGATGGCGACTTCGACTTCCGAGTCCAGCGCGCTGGTGGCTTCGTCGAGCAGCAGGATCGGCGCGTTCTTCAGCATCACTCGGGCGATGGCGATGCGTTGGCGCTGGCCGCCGGAGAGTTTGATGCCGCGCTCGCCGACCAGCGTGTCGTAGCCGCTGTGGCCCTGCTTGTCGCTCAGTTGGCTGATGAAGCCGTCGGCCTGCGCGTTCGCGGCGGCGCGGCGGATATCTTCGTCGGTGGCGTCCGGGCGGCCGTAGGCGATGTTGTCGCGAATCGACCGGTGCAGCAGCGACGTGTCCTGGGTGACCATGCCGATGGCGCTGCGCAGACTGTCTTGCGTCACGTGCGCGATGTTCTGGCCGTCGATGCGGATCTCACCGCTGTCGACATCATAAAAGCGCAGCAGCAGATTGATCAGCGTCGATTTGCCCGCACCGGAGCGGCCGACCAGGCCGATTTTCTCGCCAGCGCGGATGCTCAGGCTCAAGTTGTCGAGGACCTGACGTTCGCCGTTGTAGTTGAAGTTCACCTTGTCGAACGTCACCGCGCCGCCCGCCGGCACCAGCACGCCGGCGTTCGGCGCGTCCTGCACTTTAGGGCCACGGGTGAGGGTGGCCATACCGTCCTGCACGGTGCCGATGTTTTCGAACAGCGACGTCATCTGCCACATGATCCAGTGCGACATGCCGTTGATGCGCAGCGCCATGGCGGTGATTGCCGCCACCGCGCCGGTGCCTACCTGACCCAGATGCCATAGCCACAGCGCGTAGCCGCCGGCACCGATAATCAGCCCGACCACCAGCGCCTGATTGACGATCTCGAACTGGCTGACCAGACGCATCTGGCGGAACCCGGTGAGTTTGAAATCCTCCATCGCCGCGCGTGCGAAGTGCGCTTCACGCTTGGAGTGCGAGAACAGTTTTACCGTGGTGATGTTGGTGTAGGCGTCGGCAATGCGCCCGGTCATCGACGATCGCGCATCAGCCTGCTCCTGACCGACCTGGCCCAGACGCGGCACAAAGTACACCATGGCCAGCCCGAACAACGCGACCCAGATAATGAACGGCAGCATCAGTTTCAGGGCAAAACCGCCGGCCAGGGCGATGATCGCAATGAAGTAAACGCCGATGCCCGGTGCTATTTCGATGAGGGTGAACAACACTTCACGCACGGCCAGTGCGGTCTGCATGACCTTGGTCGTGACCCGCCCGGAGAACTCATCGGAAAAGAACGAAAGGCTTTGCCGCAGCATCAACCGATGGAAGTCCCAACGCAGCCGCAACGGCAAATTGATCGCGAGGATCTGGTGCTGAACCATGGTGCGCAGCGCCACCAGACCGATGCTGATGAACAACACGATGCCGATGCCCCACAGCACGCGACTTTCCTGCGCGTTGACTCCACCGCCGGCCTGCCACGTCGAGAGCAGATCGACGACCTGGCCGAGAAAAGAAAACAGCCAGGCTTCGTAGATCGACACGCCGGCACTGAGCAGCGCCAGCGCGAGGATATAGCCGCGTGCACCGCGCGTGCAGGCCCACAGGAACCGCATCAGGCCGACGGGCGGAGGCGGTGCTTCGTCGGGAGGAAATGGGTCGAGCCGTTGTTCAAACACGCGCAGCATTGTGGTCTCCGAAATCATCAGGGTCAGGGGATTCTGCCATTGAATGGCGGACTTGAGGGTTTGCATGTCACCGACTTGTCCCCACCCACTGCTATTGCCCGGGATCACTGCGGCGGAGAACCCCACGGATTCCGGGGGCATGCCGATCAGCTAAGCTGTCTGCTCAGATAACTTGAGCAGCGCACGATGCAGCGAACAAATCCGGTTTCATGTTGGGAGTCGATGGACAAAGGAAATGTTTAATTTCTTTTTGACGTTTTTGTTCGTGTTGATCCCCACGGCGTCGCTTTCGCTCGACAGTTATCTTCGCTACCGAGTGGCAAAAAACCAACCGGTGAGCAAGGCGTGGAAGGGCTGTAATCATTTGCTCTCCATCCTGTTGCTCATGCAGTTGCTGGGTTTGGCGCTGTACTTCTTCTACATCGCCTGAGCACGGTGATTGTCGGCCTTCCAGGGAGAGGAAACCTATGCCTGAAAACCGACACCTATCGTTGTGCAAGCACTTCCCGCCTGACCTGCAACGCAATCACAGCAAAGCCTTTGCCAGTGCCGCGCTCGGAAGCCGAATAGCTCTGATGCGCCGAGACATCCTCCCATTGGCTTACGAACTCTACGTGTTGATGATCACTGTCGGTGTCAATTTGAAACGCTATGAACCGTTCCGCTTGATCGAGGATCAAGCCATACAGCCGTGGCATTCCGGGAAAGTCGACTTCAAGATCGAGTACGACGGTTTCTGACCAATCAACACCTTGGCGCTCGCCGAAACGTGTCAAGGCCTCGGGAATATTGGTATCACGCCAGAATCGAGCGGTTTCCGTCAGGCGATGGGCAGTCACCGCATTCTGTTCCCGCACATTGAGTTGCCGCTTCTTGAGCAGACGATCTATTTCCATATTGCGCCCCCAGTATTGCTCACGCCCAAAAGCTCCCTTTTTGGATTCGTCGCTGATGCCAGCGTCCGGTGTAGCGACTAACGCGCCCCTGCGAACGTGGCGTCCATGGCCGAGCGGTCATAGTCAAGCAGGTATTGATTGTGCCGCTCGTACAGTTGCGAAAGTAGCGGTGCATTAGGGCCGACGACATCCATGCCTCTGTCGTCGTAGGGAAAAACCATGACCTGTTTCGACAGATTGAACAGATACACATCACAGTGGGGATTGGGCTCAATAGCGCCAAAATCTTTAGTCAACGCGCACCAGAGAAATGCTTGAAGGCTTGTGATCGGCGCTTCGAACGCGATGTTGATCCAGTACTCAGGCTCTTCTTCGCAATACCATTCTTCGACATCTATCTCCTCGCTCCAGATTGAGCGTTCAGGAGGAATATCAATGCCGGCAGATCGAAATGCCCGAATCGCGGCCCGATGAGTAAAGCCATGGTTGCCTGAGTGAGTGCGCAGACACGCCACAAACGTTGCCGCGTCAGAAAAGATATCGCTGCAGATCGTTGTCGATTTTCGTAGGGCGGTCAGGAACTGCTCAATGATCCCACCCGTTTCGGAGAGCTCAAAACGCAGTCCTCCAGGGCAGGAATAGAAAAGAGGTCGGGCAAAGGCTTTGCCTTGAAAAGTCCTCTCGATTTCATCTCGTAGGTTCACGTTGTCCCTTCGTATTCATTAGCCTGTCTCCTTGGCCAAGGAGGTGCGCACAGATCTTACTGTAACGGTGACGCTTGGGCTAAGTAGACGGTGAAGCTGCTGGCGTTTGTGGCGAACCAGCGTTCCCTATGCGCGCCGAAATCCATTGCCGACTGTACGCCAGCACACCCTCGGCGATGGTCGTGGGAAAGTGGATAAAGCCATGCGGCGAGTCGGGCAACATATACATTTCGACCCGCGCCGATTGCGCCCAGCGCCTGGCGATGTCGAGGGTGTCGTCGCGCAGTGGATCGAGTTCGCCGGCAAACAGCAGCGCGGGCGGGAAACCGGCGAAGTCGCCGTACAGCGGAGAGAGCGGTGGCTGTCGGCGCTGCTCGTCAGTCAGCTCAGGCGTCAGCAAGCGTAACGCCTCGACCATGCCGGGGCCGTCCAGCACCAGCGTGTCGGCAGGCGCGTTGCGTACGCTTGGCGTTCCGGTGAGGTCGTAGACGCCGTAATACAGCAGTGCGCCGCTAATTCTTTGCAGCAGATCGGGCCATTGTTTCAGCGCCAACAGGGTCGCCGCCGCCAGATGACCGCCCGCCGATTCACCGACAACCACGACGGGCAGCCCGGCAAACTCCTCCTCGTGAAATAACCAGCGAGTGGCGTTGAGGCAATCTTCCAGCAGTCCTTCGATGGGCGTGGACACCGCCAGTCGATAATCCACCGAGACCACAGTCACCTGGCAGCTGTCGACGATGGCCGCGTTGAAGTTGTCGTCCATCTGCGCATTGCCGATCACCCAGCCGCCACCGTGAAAATCCAGCACCACGCCTTTCGCCGGGCCTTTAGGGCGGATGATGCGCACCGGTACGTTATCAATCAGCTTACGCTCAGCGGTCAGGCCAAGCTTGCGCAACGCGCCCGAGCCGCCAATCTGACTCGCGCGCAATAGCGCTTGAATCAAGCGTGGCGTCAGGCGGTTGCGGATCTTGAACCGCGGCAGCCAGGCCAGCTTCCTGTTGAAGGCGCGCACCTGCGCCAACTCGCGCTCGCCCTGCGGCCATGGCGTTGCACTGCCCCGATTGGCACTGGTCATCAGCGGTTCTTGATCAGGATGGAAAAATTCAACGCCGCGGCAACGCACAGCCACGCCAGATAAGGAAACAGGATCAAGCCAGTGATCAGGTCCAGTTGTATCGCCAGCACCACCATCGCCGCGACCACCAGCCACAACACGGTGAGAATCACCATCGCCGCCAGCACCTGATGCGCGCCGAAGAACACCGGCGTCCACAGCGTGTTCAACGCAATCTGCGCCGCCCATAGCGCCAGGACGGTCTGGCTGCCGGGGATCAGGCTCAAGCGGTAACCGGCCCAGGCCAGCAGCAGATAGATAATCGTCCAGGCCACCGGGAACGCCCAATTGGGCGGGGTGAAACCGGGTTTGTTCAGCCCTTCGTACCACGGCCCTGGTTTGAACATCACGCCGGTGGCTGCCGCCGCAGCGCAGGCCAGAAGAAAAATGAAAAAGGTCATCGCCAGTCCTTGGCTGAAATCAGCCGGTTGGGGGTTTAAGAAAGGGACGCCTCGGCAAGGAAAAAGTTTGCCATGAATTCCGGATTGGTCAGAGAGGCGATTCAATTTGAACTAAAAACTGACCGTCACGTCAGGATAATCAGTGCCTTTTCCTACTGACGTGGATGACATCATGTACACCTATCACATCAAATATCTATTCAACGGCGAGCCTCGGACTTTTCTGCTTGAACTCAAGGAGCAGCAGTTGGCCAAGCACGCGGCTGCGATGCATCTGCTGGAACTGCATCTGGGCGATGCGGAAAACGGCTTGATCATGCCTACAGCGGATTCAACGCCCGAGCAGATTCTTGAACATGCCGAGCGAGTAGGGATTACGGAGATTGAGGTTTTCAGCCAGACCAACTGAAGCAGGCTGACGGCAAACCCATTGCGCGACCGAAGATGGGTTTGCCCGCGTGTTTATGCGCGCTTAAACCGGCATCGCTGCTTCCTGCGCATCGTGCTCCACTTGCGCGCACTCTCGATAGAACCGTAAAAACTCCTCCGCCGGCATCGCCTTGGCAAAAAGCCAACCCTGACCAAACTGCACACCCTGACCGCGCAAGTAATCGCGCTGCGCTTCGGTCTCGATACCTTCAGCAACGATCTGCAAACGTAAACTCTTGGCCATTTCGATGATGTGGCCGGTCACGGTGCCGGTCGCGGCATCCTGATCGATATTGTCGACAAACGACTTGTCGATCTTCAGCACGTCCAGCGGCAGTTGTTGCAAATGCTGCAGGCTGGAAAACCCGGTGCCGAAATCATCGATAGCCGCCAGATAACCCAGCTCACGGGCGCGATTGACGGTGGCGCGGGCAGCATCAATCTCAACGAAGCCGCGCTCGGTGGCCTCCAGCCAGATCTGCTTTTGTTGCACGTCGGCGCGGCGTAACGCAGCGTCGAGTATCGGCAGAAAGCGGCCGCTGCTGACGTCCTTCGCCGCCAGGTTGATCGCCACGTGCAAGCTGCGCTCCTTGACCAGCAATGGACCGAGGTCACGCATCACATTGTCGATGACCTGATCGGTGATCGGCAGAATCAAACCGCTGTGCTCGGCCAGCGGAATAAACGCATCGGGGCACACCCGCGAGCCATCCGGATGCTGCCAGCGCACCAGTGCCTCCGCACCGACGCAGGCACCGTCGCTGAGGCGGATGATCGGTTGATAGTGAACAACGAACTCGCGATTGCGCACCGCCAGTTGCAGTTCCGCCAGCGGCGACAGACGTTGCCGGGTGCGGCGCACGATCAGCAACACCAGCACCCCGGCGAGCAAACCACCGATGGGCAACAGCAGTAACTCCCGGCGGATCAAGCCTTGCATCAGCTCATGGCGCGACAGCGCGGCGATGGCGACCCAGTCGCCGCTGTGCACGAGGGTGTAGAGGTAGCCGTCGGCAAGGCCCTAGTGCGGGCCGGAATGCACGCGAGCAAGAAAGTGTTCCGCGCCCGGGCGTGAGGTGCTGATCAATTGCCCGGACGCGGTGCCGACCGCCAGGTGCAAATCCTCATCAAGCATCACCTGCAAAAACTGCTCGGGATCGACCAGCACGTTGAACGCCGCGTACTGCAGCGCCATCATCGGTTTCGCTGCAACGATGCGCGACTGCACACCGAGTGAAACGCGCACGCCGTCCGATGTGGTGAAATCCTCGCGCCATGGCGTCGCGTGCTGCCCGACCGGTCCCCAGGAACCACAGGCGTAAATCTCTTCTTCGACGTAGCCGATCGACTTCACCGAGAGGGTGTTGATGGTCAGCAGACGCATCTCGTCGATGCTTTCCGGGGTGCACGGCGCTAGACGCGATCCAGCGATGGATTTCAGTGCACCGGCCGCTTCACTGAAAGTCCCGTGGGCGCGACTAGAGGCGACGGAAGCGAGGGTTTCCAGGCGCTGTTGCGCCGCCGCCAGATTCAACATCCAGGCGACGTAACCCATCAAAAGGACCGGAAGCAAGACACACGGAAGGCCCAGGAGAATGCTCCCCCAGACAATGCGTTTTTTGTTCATTTAGCGCCACCTTGGCCTCAAGGCCTGTGACGTGCGCACAGCACGGCTGTTTTCAGCCATTACAGATTACGGCTGCCGTGTGGGGTAAATACTGCTCCAGATCAATTTAACTGACTGCCCGGATTGTTTGGTTTCTTTGCGTTCTGTGAGCTGCGTGACCGAGCCTCATTACTGGCAAGCCAGCTTCCACAAGGACCGTGTTCAGAGTCTGTATCCCGCAAATCCACGCTGTCTGTATCTATCGGCACAATTCCCTCGTTGATACCTTGCGCGCTTCGCGAACATCAACGAGGTAGCCATGGATCTCACCGCCATTCCTTTCGGTACCACCGATTGGTCAACCATTGAACCGGAGGCGCATGCCGGGGTAACCGGCACGGCTTGGTGGCGAACCTGCCAGTTTGGCGCAACGCGCGTGCGGATGGTCGAGTACAGTCCCGGCTACCTCGCTGATCATTGGTGCTGGCGCGGCCATATCCTCCTGTGCCTGGAAGGGCAGTTGCAGACCGAACTGGAGGATGGCCGCCAGTTCACATTGACTCCCGGCATGAGTTACCAGGTAGGCAACGACGCCGAAGGCCATCGATCCTTCACCGCCACTGGAGCGAAACTGTTCATCGTCGATTGAGTTCGCGTTGATGCCTTCAGGCCTTTTTCGGCTCGTGATGGGGGCTTTTCAGTCACCATCACCTCAGATGGCCGGCCGGCCGCCATCGCGAGCAGGTTCACTCCGGTAATCCTTCTACGGTGGGTTCGACACTGCCATCACCATTGCTTTTGCATGATGATCGTACGTTCGGCACCGTGATATTCGTCTCGAACCCTGTCGAACCCAAGCGATCGATAAAAACCTTCAGCCGTGATGGAAGAGGGCACATGCAGCGTGGTGAAACCCTGGCTGACAGCGACTGACTCAAGCTTTTCCATCAGCCGCTTACCCAGCCCTTTACCCTGACGGGCCGGCGCGACAAACACGCTGCGAACCACGTCCTGATCAAGACTGGCGGTTGCCACGATGTGTTTATTCAAAGTCGCCACGTAAACCTGACGTTTGCCCAGCAAGCTGAGAATCGCCTGCGGTGCAAAGCTGCGCTGCACCTGCTCTATAACGTCTGGCGAATAGTCGCGCCCATTGGACTCACGCAAGGTGTTCACGATGAGTTCACTGATCATGGCGGCATCTTCGCGTGTTGCCATTCGAATCTGATCTTCCATTTTCGTTAGTCCCTGAGACTTTTCCTGCCGGTGGATGGACCAATCACGCACCCTACGGCCCGATCGCGCAGCCATTTCCGTTCAAAGCAAAACTGTCATATTCAGTATCACTTGCCTACCCATAGTGACCAGCCCAACGCTTAAACAATGAGGCTGCACCGTGTTTCAACGTCTTCTGTGTTCGCTGTCCGTACTCAGCCTGTCCATCGCCGCCGCCCATGCTGCCGAGGCTGTACCGCTCGACACGCCGCGCCTGCAAGGCATCGACAACTTCCGCGACGTCGCCGGCATCACCACCGCGTACACCACGGCCCACGACGGCACGATGCGCGCCGGGGTGTTCTACCGTTCCAACGCGCTGACGCCGACCGCCGCCGATCTGGCGATTCTCAACAGCCTCGGCATCAAAGCCGTTTACGACTTGCGTACCCCCAGCGAAATCGCCGCCACCCCCGACACCATGATCAGCGGCGCGACCTGGCAGAACATCGACATCATCGGCAGCACCACCTCCGGCTCGAACATCACCAACATCTCCTTCAAAAGCGCCGCCGACGCCATCGCCATGATGGAACAGACCAACCGCGCTTTCGTCAGTGACGCAGGCATGCGCGGCCAGTTCGGCAAACTGTTCAATGAACTCGCCAGCGTCGACGCCGCACAACTGTTCCACTGCACCGCCGGCAAGGACCGCACCGGCTGGACCGCCGCCGTGTTGCAGAGCATCGCCGGGGTCGACAACGCGACCATCATGGCCAATTACCTCGCCACCAACGACTACACCGCCGCCCGCGTCGCCGCCACGCTCAAAGCGCTGCCGCCGAGCATGGCCGCGATCTACGAGCCGCTGCTCGGCGTGCAGGCCAGCTACCTGCAGGCCGGCCTCGACGAAGTCACCGCCAAATACGGCAGCATGGACATCTACCTCAAACAAGGTCTCGGTCTGTCGCAGGCAACCATTTACGTCCTGCGCGGCAAACTGGTCGAATACAACAGCCTGCCGGGTCAGGCCGGGCTGATCGGCAACGCCGCTGCCGGCGCTGAATTGCTTCGCCAATTGCAGAACACCAACCTGTCCGGCACCTACAGCGCCTACAACTACTACCTGCAATCGGCCATTGATGCCGGCACCCTCGGCGGTGTCGAATCCCAGGTCGGCGGCCAGGTTCACGCCGATGCCGCCAGCTACCTGCTGCGGCAAAACGCAATGATCGAACAAGCCGCCGCGCCGTTTGCCAGCGGCACTGACCTCAATGTCGGCCAATATCGCCTCTGGACTACCGCGCTCGCCGGCTACCTCGGCACCGACGGCTCGGCCCACGCCGAAAGCAGCAACGAACACAGCCAAGGCCTGATGGTCGGCATCACCCAGCGCTTCAGCGAACAACTCAGCGCACGCGGCGGTTTTGGCTACAGCAAAGGCAGCGTCGGAGGCGCGGGTGGTGAAGCCGATACCGACTTCACCTTCCTCAACGTCGGCGCCCGCTACGGTTTCACCAGCCTCGAACAAGGCCTGTTTCTCGACGCTAACGCCAGCGCCGGCTACATCGACTACGACAGTAAACGCGACCTCGGCGGCGGCCTCGGCACCGCGAAAGGCAACAGCCACGGCAACCTCACCGGCGCCACCGTCGCCCTCGGCTACCGCGCTCCGGTCAACGGCATGACCTTCGAGCCGAGCCTTGGTTTGCGCGTCAGCCACCTCGACCTCAACGGTTTCAAAGAGAAGGGCAGCGAACTGTCACTCGACGTCGACGACAACACCGCCACCCGCCGCAGCGCCGTCGCCAACCTCAACGTTGGCTTCGCCCCAATGGCGATGGGCGCATGGCAACTGGTGCCGGGCGTACAAGTGGGCTACGAACGCACACTGGGCGACAACCAGGTCGACAGCCAAAGCCACCTGCTGGGTCTGGACATCGAACAACGCGCCGCATTTGATAATCGCGACCAGTTCAGCGGCGGTGTGAATGTGATGGCCAGCCTCGGCGCCCTGAGCCTGGGCGCAGAAATCGGCGCCAATGGCGGCGGCGACAGCCACGGCTTCAACGGCGGTCTCAAGGCCAGCTACGCGTTCTAAGAAACACACGGGATCAAGGACGACCCCAATCCAACAAACACCCCAAAACCCAATGTGGGAGCGAGCCTGCTCGCGAAAGCGCCAGACCAGTCAACATCAACTGACCCACCGCATTCGCGAGCAAGCTCGCTCCCACAAAAGCCCCTCACCCTAACCCTCTCCCGAAGGGAGAGGGGACTGACCGCGTGGATTGGAAGAGTTACACCGACGTGGCATACCGAGTCGAACTCAAACTTTGAAAAGCCCACGAATCGGCTCCCTCTCCCTCGGGAGAGGGGACTGACCGAGGCGTCTTGCGTCATTCATCGACCTGAAAGATCGAGACGATTATGGATTCAAAGCAAGACTCTCAGGTCGGTGTAGATCTTCAATATCCCCGGCTCGGTTCCCTCTCCTTGGGGAGAGGGATAGGCGGGCGGCGTTCCGATGAGGGGAAAGCAGTCACCGCAAAATCAACTGGCCAACTCGGTCAAACGCCTCCGCGCCCACTCCTCGATCAACCGCGCCGGCGTGCCATCCCCACGCTTAGCGACCCATCGGCGCGGTGCGACGTTTAGCGAAATCTTCTCACCACACGTTACCTTGCAAACCTGTTACCCAATCACCCCCGAGCCCGAAACTCCGCCGGACTCACCCCAAAAGCCCCCTGAAAATACTGACAAAACCGCCCCACATTACTAAACCCGAACCGCAACGCCACCTCCGTCACCGACCCCGAACCCCGCTGCTTCAACACCGCATAAGCCCGCTCCAGCCGCACCTGCCGCTGATACGCCACAATCGACATCCCGACAAACCGCCGAAATCCTTCCTGCAACGCGCGCTGACTGACATGGCTCAAGCGCGCCAGATCCACGCCACTGGCCAACTGCTCCGGATGCGCCTGAATAAACTCCACCGCCAACTTCACATGCCGTGGCGCAACCATCGCCGTCGGCCGCTGCAATGCCTCGGAAAAATTATGCGGCCACGCCTCCAGCACCGCATCAATCAACATCTCGCGCAACCGCGACGGCATCAACGTCCCGCTGTTGAGCAACAGATCAAACTCCGCCCCCGTCGCCAGATCAATCAACGCCCGAATCCCCTGAAACGCTGCGGTGTTCAGGTCCACGCTGGGTGCAAAAACGATCTTCTGCAGAATCGGTTTATCCAATAGCATCGACAGCCGCTCGGTGAGTTGATGACGATTGATCGACATGCCGTGATGCGCATGATCATCAACAAAGCGCATCGAACGAATATCGGCCTTATCAACCGCCAGGCCCACATGCGTCACACCGATGGACTCGGTCGCGTGATTGAAAACAATCTTGCCCGCCGTGGGGATCACAAACGTGATCTCATCCTGCGGATCGGGAAACGAAACGCTGAAATCGCCGTGGTAATGCATGCGCCGGAAACTGACGCCATCGTGCCGCCCGTAAACGCCGCCGATAATGATGTTCGACGGCAGCGGCGGGGAGTCGGAATATCGGTTGCCGAAGAATCGGGAGAACAACGCGCCGAAGTCGTCGGAACGGAGATTGTCGGAGCGCAGAATGATTTGCTGGCGAACGGGAGTCGGAAACACCTTGGCGGCACCTTCGGTGGGGGGCTCTAGGACTGGGGTGTAGGGCAGGGCGCCGAGGAGATTAGCAGAGGCAATATGACGCGTTTGTGACAGTCAGAAACATGTCGTTACAGCGCAGCGCCGTGTTTAAGAAAAGGACACTCGGCAGGCCATGGCCGACATGGCAACCTGCTCGCAACTGTACTCAGCAAAAAAACCAAGGCATCGCGCCGAGCGCCCAGCCTTGTTTACCGAGACCTGAAAGCATTCAAGTCAATTGGAGCGGCAATGCAAGCCAACACGCAAACACTCCCCATCACCCTGACCCCGGAACTCGACTTCGACCAAACCGCCGCCAGCGCTTTCGGCGAATCGCTGACCCACGAATACACCCAAGCCACACCATTCCCGCACATCGTCATCGACAACTTCCTGCAAGCAGACGTCATCGCCTGCATCTGCGAACACTTCCCGGTCGAACCGACCAACAACGAACAAACCTACGAGCGCGGCTACAAAGGCCAACTCAAACGCCAGATCAGCCCCAACGCCTGCAGCCCTTACCTGAAGAACGTCTTCAACACCTTCAACTCCGCACCCATGCTGGAATTCCTCGAAAAACTCACCGGCATTCAAGGATTGATTCCTGATCCTTATTTTGCTGGCGGTGGTTTACACGAAACCAAAACCGGCGGCTTCCTCGGCGTGCATTCGGATTTTCGGCTGAACAAAAAGCTCAACGTTGAGCGGCGGTTGAACGTGATCATTTACCTGACCGAGGACTGGCAGGAGGCGTACGGCGGCAACCTGGAGCTTTGGGATGTGGGAATGAAGAAGTGCCTGAAGAAGGTGCTACCGATTTATAACCGGTGTGTGATTTTCAATACGGATAAGGACAGTAACCATGGGCATCCGGAGCCGTTGACTACGCCGGAGCACATCACTCGGCGGTCGATTGCGTTGTATTACTACACGGCGAGTGGAGTGAGCGGGGAGCCGGGGCAGAGGAATAAAACGCACTATAAGCCGCGACCGAAGGATCGGTGGAGTTTGAAGTATTACCTGGAGAAGCTGTTTAAGAAGAAGGGGTGAAGAGGCTGCCTAAACATGGACGCAGCCGTTTCTTTGGACTGGGTGGTGAGTAGCTAGTTCGGCTTCGGCCAATAGCTGTCTCTCGTAACGGGCCGAAGTCGACCCAATGCGGACGTTGAAATACGTTCTGAGCGTAAGTAAAGATATTTCTTCTTCCCTTTATTCTATGGAGCGAGAGCGTTTGCAGGCGCGGATTGGGGAGTTGGAGACTGTGTTGGGGCGGAGGGCTTGATGCTTGCGTGATATAAGCAGCATCAAATCGCCATTACCATTGTGTACGATTTCCCTGATACTACGCGCACTCACTCCGCCTTAATCAGGATCCCTCTCTCATGGACGATTTTCTGCAAACCGTGGCGCTTCTGCGAGCGAGATATCAGCGCCCGCCAGCTTTCAATCTCTTCTCCGTATTACGTAGCTCAAGTGACGAGGTTCGGCTTCATTCGCGCTTCCTTGCGTTCCTGCTTGATCCCAAGGCTACCCACCATCAGGGAACAACCCTGCTGAATCTCCTGTTGAAGCGACTGGGCATCGAGAACTTCGACTCAGAGAGTGTGACTGTCGAGGTCGAGTACCAGAACATCGACATCCTGGTCCGCAACCTATCCGGGCAAGCACTGATCATCGAAAACAAGATCTACGCCGGCGATCAGGATGAGCAGCTCTGGCGCTATCACCAGCGAATGCAGGCAGAAGGTTACGCCGAAATCTGGACCACCTATCTCACCCTGGAGGGTTCCGAGCCCACTGAGCGGAGTCGCAAGTCCCTGCCCGTCATCCTCCTCAGCTATGAAGCTGAGATTGTGCCTTGGCTCAAGGACTGTGTCCCGCTGGTTGCCCGCGAGCCCGGCGTGCGAGAAAGCGTTTTCCAGTACATCGAACTACTCCAAAAGCTGACATCCAGTGACCAGAGCGAGATCTACATGAACAAGCTGAAAGAACAGATCCTGCTAGGCGAGAACCTTTTCGTGATCGCCGATATCAACCATGCATTCAACGCCGTATTGGCCGATCTACAGATCGACATCTGGGAGCGCATGACAGCGTATCAAGCTCGCCAATATCCTCAACTCGGCAAACCTGAAATTTCGGCCACGAAAGAGGCGGTTTACGCTTATTACAAAAAGGCCAAAAACAGCAAGTACATCGGCCTCACTTTCCCTTTCACGTTCATGAAGGGGGGCGTGTACATCGAACTCAATCATCGCCTCTACAGCGGCTACTACTGCGACGGTGAGCAGTTCCCGGAGGATCGGGAGCGCCTCATGGCGCTGGGTCGATTGATCGCGCCCAATACTCGCAGTTCAGGCACCCTGTTCTGGAAATTCCCCAAGATCAATGTGAACTTGCATACGCCCACCAATGAAGATTTGGTTCTCCTCCGGGATCCGCAGACGAGGGAGTTAATTGCTGTCAGCCTGATCGATGACATGCACGATCTGTGGCAACGCGCTCATCAGCAATTCGCTTAAGCGCAGGCATAGCATTCAAGGGGAAATGACGTTTGGCCAAATTTGAAGACCTTCGCACTTGGGAAAAAGCCCTAGGGGCTGTCGTTGAGCTTGGGGGCAAAGCCAGTCGGAAAGATGTTGAAGACTGGATCCTCACCAAGGATCCGGGGTACAACACCAACAACCTGGCAGACCTCTACATGTTGTCCGTCAACTCACCTGCCCGGACTGGCTACACACAAAATGAAAAGCCGCGTACGACTGATCAGGGCAATCGTTACGACAGGCTGTTCAAGGTCGGTAAGGGTGCCTTTGAGGTTTACGACCCGGTCCAGCACGGCATTTGGGAAATCTACCCCGATGCATCTTCGGGTAGCCGATTTGGTGTTTCTGTTCGGCGAGTTTCGAATCCGGTCGAGCAAGCACTGGCAGACGCTGAGGAGGTTGCTGAGCAAGGAGGCACTTTTGATCCTGAGGACATCGCCGATGCCAGAAAGCGCGTAACCGCCGACATTGTCCGTCGCCGCGGGCAACCCGCATTCCGCAAAGCGCTGATGGGAGCTTATGACAGCGCCTGTGCCATCACAGGATGCAACCTGCCTGCCGTGCTCGAGGCTGCTCACATTTACCCCTATAAGGGAGTTCATACCAACGTTGTATCGAATGGAATTCTGTTAAGGGCGGACATTCATACCCTGTTCGATTTGCGGCTGATCGCCATCGAGTCGGAGAAAATGGTGATACGGGTTTCACCAGAGTTGATCGATACCGATTACGCGACGCTGGACGGCTCTTTGGTTCGTCTGCCAAAACAGGATTCTGATCGAGTGAGTGCAGATGCATTGGATTGGCACTGGAGTCAGTGTGTGTGGGGGGCTGAATCAGGAAGCGGGTCTGTCGTGGAGTAGATATGAATAGGGATAACGAAGAAAGTCACCATGAGATTATGCGTGCCCAGCCTGAGCCGAGAGTCTGAAGCAGAACGGAATAGCCGGCCGGTAGCGGTTGCTTCTGAACCTCCTCTTATGGCCGATCGGTGCCCTCCACGAATGGCACCGATCGGCCAAAGGCTGACATTGGTGAGTTCACCATTTCGCAGGGCTGAACCATCGCGTCGTGGCGACATCTGCCTCCCAAGCCGATTGAAGGGCTAAATATTCATTCCTCTCCAGCCATGATGGCATAATGCCTCTTCGAGGTGTGTTCTCGCAGTCTGTGTGCGAGGGCCCGTGAAAATTCTTCAGACTCCAAGAGTTTGAAACTGACACGGTGAATTGGGCGCAAGTCATAGCTTTTGCCCGAGATGAGAACATGCATGAATCCATAAAGCCTCTTAATCGGAAAATTTACGATTAATTCCGGGGCCAAAAGTTGACCGAGCAATCCCTATGAATAGCTTCATAATGGCATTATACGAACTACTAGCATTCCTTGGAGGGTGCATCTTATTTTCTTTACTACTCGATAAACTGATAATGCGAACTCAGAAACGTTCAGCCAGTTTTTTTAAAGGGACCACTGTAGTAAGTGCGATTCGTCGATATTTTTTTCGACTGCATCGTTTCAATCTTATAAAAGCGCTGACTCTGTCACTTGTTATGTATTTTTTTTCGCAGTTGACCCTCCGCTTATGCGAAATAATATTTGATATTACTTTGAGCTTTCCCTGGTATTTCCTACCAGGACTCTACATTGGCTGTGCTGTTTTGTTTCTACCAATGAAAGGGCAAGGTTTAACCGCAGCGCTCGATAAACGCCTCTCACTGAGTTGGGATCGAGACGACAGCTTGGCGCTTCATATACGGCAACGAAAGATACATTCCCTATCGCCGGCTTTTACGAATTCTTTAGCCATGGCTGCCGCCACTCACTTGCTGGATCTCCGTGCCTGCACCATCGGCAATCCGGTAAGGCTCGATAGTTGGCTATTTGCGCCGCAGCTATCCAGAGCAAATCCAGAACTACGGAAATTTCAAAACACCCTAAATTTGCGCAAACTAAAAAAGTTCAGTCCTTCTTTGAAAGCAAGGCATATTTCACTACTGATGGAGTGTGCGATAGCTAGGCACAAGAGTTCAAGGAGATGGCCAAACGAAAATCCTAGAAGGACTTTAAAGATATTTGGGTTTCTCAGGTGCGTTGTCTTTTTGCAAAAATTTGCCACTACAGCCATGTCGTTTGTACTGTTGTTGCCACGTTGGCGCTCCATCGCCCGTTCTTTGCAATCGTTACCAAAACCGAATTTTAGTGCTACCTACCCGATGCAAAATGGAGCACCCAGCACTCAGCGAATTAGGGACGCAGAGCTTGTGTTCAATGCACATATTCCTACCTGTAGGGTAAGTCTCTTACCGTTGGAGCGCATGAGCGTCTTTACTGTGATTACTCTTGTGGCTCATAACCCTAGAGTGTCTTCTCAATTAGGTGGCTGGACCACGGGCATACGAGTCGAATGAAGGAAATCATTAGGTAGGCAGTCCTGGCTGAGTGAACACTAACTTGGAATTAATAGTCCACGACTCCGGTGTGTACTCCCAACCAATTCCTGTGCTGATGTAGTGACGGTGTATGGCCGAAAGCTTCCTGGCGCGAAAGGCAGATATCGGCCAAAAGCGGACCATCAGCCCTAATGGCAACTGGCAAAAATGGAGTTATGGTTCGCCTACGAAAAGAGGGACATTCAGAGCTCCTGCTTTTTAGGTTAAATTGGCCTCAATACATGAACGGCAGGAGCTGGAAGCAGTATGAAGGACTCATATAAACAGATCGTAGCCCTGAGCAAAGGATCAGTACGAACACTTCTCGACGAAAAGAAGGTTCTCATGTCCTACCTGTATAGCCAGGCGCTTACGCACTGTATAGAACATTCGGAAAAGCATGGTGATTACAGCCTTCTTGGTGCATTGGTGAACGTATTCGACGGTCGTGACTTTAAGCTGTTCGTTTCAGCATGGATCTGTGAACGCCTTGGGCTGACAAGCAAAATGGGGCCGGTGGGGGCCGTCTTCGCAAGGAGCGGGAAACCTCCAAATACGCATATGAGCTTTAAGGTAAGTGTGGAAGAGTTCGCCGGAGCGAAATTTAAGGCAAAAGTACCGGTGAAGCCTGTTTCTACGAAGGAGAGGAAGGCGCCAAAGCGTGTTGATATGCTCGACTCATGGGCGCGCCTGCCGGGTAGCTTCGGGCATGGGAAGCGATGAGCCAGCAGAATTCGTTTTGCTCACTCACGCCATCCGTAACGCTTTGCCTAACGCATTCGGCGGTCTATTTTGATGCGAGAATGAACCTATTGGTGGAGAGTAGATGAGTACAACGACGGCCCTACAACTTCTCAAATCGGCGGAGCAAATACTTGAAGGTCTTCGAAGCCTTATTATTCGTGCTCGGCCCCCATTGGTTTCACCAGATCGTTTGCGGGTCAGCCTTGTACTAACTATTGCTGAGCAGTTTGAGGCAATGTTGCATTTGGCTAATGCCCATATGAGTACGCACGCAGCCACTCATGTGAGGTCAATGATCGAGGCACTCGTAGCTATGAAGATGCTTGAGACGAGTAACACCTATATTGACCAGATGCGATATGAAAAATTAAAAGGTGAGCGACGTGTCTACAAGGGGATAATTGCTGACCCTCATATTCCTGAACAATTGAAAATTTCAATAAAAGAAATGGACGATATCTGTCATTCCGAGTGTGAGGTTTTTCGTGCTGCCGGCCTCAAGCCCAAGAAAATAAGCGACGATATTGGTGCTGCCGGGTTAGGTCATTTAGTTGGACCTTATTCGATGCTTTGTGCTTTCTCACATAACGATCTAGCCGTGCTAGCATTCCGACATCAGAATGAAACGAATATGGTCTATAAACAGGCTGATTCACCTAAGTTTGTAGAAACGATCATTTCCACCTCGTTGATGGTACTGATGGATGCAACTGATCAATTTGGCAGGCTTGCCAAATTTCCTGACAACCACTTCCATACAGTTTTTGCGGAGATGAATGCGAAGTGGGTTGATGTTCTTTCACAACGCGTGGGGTGAAGTTCTGGGTTGCGTGGTTGTTTTGAATCACCCCCTAATTTCCTGGAGGCATCCGACTGGCTCCTTTTGGCTGATAAGGGACAGCAATCGTTTCAATCATCGGCCTGGCTCATGCGGCGTTTGCGTCTGACTTGACCCTACGCATGCTCAACGAATTGTGGCCATCACCGAGACGGGGATAACGGGCTGATCGCGCGACTGGCCTGTCAGGCGTACGTAAGAGCGTTGATGCCGTAACCTACATGTCCGCAGAGCATCTGAAATAGAGCTAGTCTAGAAAAACTGTGCTCATGCTTTTTCTCTTTCTTGAGTTGAACAAATCAAATATGGTCTTGTTGGCCTCAATAAATCTTGTTTTCCATTGCTGAATGGTATTGTCGTTTGATTTGTGGACGTAAAAATTTATCAGGCAGTTATGAAGGTAATGGAGAGACGTTAAGTACTCGTTTATTGCATCCATCAGCTTGACGTGCTCGACGGCTGAGTCCTGGCTCAATGACGCCCCCCAAAAGCCAAGCTCGCTATTAACGGAAGTAAGAGGTTGGGAATAGAGTTTCAGTTCGTTGTTCTTATCAACTACTTTCTCTAGATTAGACTTTGCTTGAGAATCACTAGGCACCAACATACCAGCTTCCGGGACAAGATTGAACAGCAGATTTGCTATTTGCACTGTGGTTGATTCGATCTGAACAAGTGTTGAAATATATAGCTTCTTTGTTGAGTATGCGTCTTCTCTAATCTTTTGTTTGTGCCATCCTATATATGTGACGACAGCTAGAATGAGAGCTACTACCGTAGCGACTCCGGAAAGGGCCTCAGCCCAACCTGAAGGACTTAACAAACCTTTTGCTACTAGTCCGAAAAATAAACCAGTCGCGAACGAGCACGCTATCAGGATAGGTAGGACAAAACGGCGATTCGAAATAGCGGCCATGCTTCACCAAAGATCTAGGAGTCAGATCCATTGTGGATCATCAAGTGATTGTTTGGGAGGCCTTATAGGTTTTTTGCAGGGTAGATGCGAATCGCCCGTAATTTCCCAGATGCCTTCGACTGGCTCCTTTTGGCCGGTTAGCGACCCGTCCTCTGGTCAGCCATCCTTGTCCTTCGACACGTGGAGGACTCGTCATGAACATCTTCGCTACCTGCAGCCGCCAGCCTTGGAACAAAGGAAAACTGGTCGGGCAGAAAGCTCCACTCAGACTGAGAGATATCTGGGCCATCCGGGTAAGGCTTCAAATTGCAGAACGAACCCGTGATCTTGCGCTCTTCGATCTGGCCATCGACAGCAAGCTTCGGGCCTGCGACTTAACCAAGCTTCGTGTGCGCGACGTCGCCCATGGCGAGCACGTATCACCACGCGCCATGGTGATGCAGCAGAAAACGCTGCGGCCAGTGCAATTCGAGATCACCGAAGAAACACGGTTTGCTATTGCGGCCTGGATACACCAGGCCCAACTCCGGAGCGAGGACTGCCTTTTTCCGAGTCAGCTGCATACCTCAGACCATCTATCAACACGTCAATACGCACGTATCGTCAAAGGCTGGGTGGAAGCAGTTGGCCTTGATCCAGCAAAGTATGGCACTCACACAATGAGGCGTACGAAGGCATCGCTGATCTATCGCAGGACGAAGAATCTGCGAGCGGTTCAACTGCTGCTTGGCCATACGTAGCTGGAGAGCACCGTTCGATATCTGGGAATTGAAGTCGACGACGCCCTAGAGATGGCGGAACAGACCGAGGTTTGAAAATGCATAGCGACGGTCGAGCCTTGACCGTCGCTAACCGGCCAAAAGCAGTCGTTGGAAATGAGTCTACGATACTCATGGCTGATCAATTCACCTGATCAAGACCTGTGCAAATCTATTACGATGGAGTGTCCCACCTAGCCATGGAGGTAGAGAATTGTAGATTTGTAGAGATGTGGAGCACGGGCTAACAGTTATGAATACTCGAGAACGCGGCGGACAACAACAAGCGAGAAAGCCTGGCTTCTCAAACACCAGATTCAGGCAAACCCTAGGGACCATATCGGCAACACCTTATTTCCGGTATTGGCTCGTCACCATCAAAAGGACTTCCTACGCAATGTCTTCAAGTGAATCCCTAACCATGGGAGCGAGGGCTTCCTACGCCTCCAAAATCCTTCCAGGACTTATTCTTGGGCCAGCAGTATTTTTCGCTTACCGGGCATTTACTGATTATCTGAAGCATGCCTTCGATATGGTGACGCTCTTGGCGTTTACTGTACCCATCCTCTACGGGCTACCTGCATTTTTCTTAATCGCTGTTGTGCTGTTGCAACGCCGGCTGTGGCCTGGGTTTGAATTGATCGGACGGTTCGATACCAAGTTGCTGGGACTGGGGGCTGCCGCTGTAGCGCTCACTTACCTGATTGAGATTGCCGTGGTTCTGCACCTGGGGTTGGGTCGAGAATTTCAGATGTCCATGCTGGGATTCGGGCAGACGCCCGCCCAGTATTGGCTGATGATCGGATCGGTCCTTGTCTTGCCCCCTATCGTGGAAGAGCTGGCCTACCGCACATTTCTGCTACAGGCGCTGCCCTTCAATAAGCACTGGGCCGTCGCCGTCGCGGCGATCTTGCTATCAGCCGGTTGCTTCATGTGGGCACACTTCGGCGTCTACCAACTCTGGACGACTCACGCGCTTATGTTCGCCCTAGGCGTGATCTTCGCTGTGGGGAGGGTGATAACTGGCGGGGTTGTGTATTCGATGGTCCTCCACAGTGTTGCAGTCGCCTGCGCGCTTATCCTGGACTATGCGGGTGAAGTGTTGAGCTGGAGCGGGTGGTGATTTGAAGGTCGTACAGAATTTGCAGATTTCGCCACGATGGGCTGCTTCTCGTGAGGAGCGATGCAGGTAGGACAGCTATCACCTTGTCGTTGCTGCGCGGCAAGGTGATAGACCTTAGCAAGTCAGGATAGGCATGAGGCAGCTTTCGATAATGGGATGAGCCCCATAAAATTTGGATTAAATTAAGAAGGATGGAAGCTGATGGATTACTTGCTATGGTCAGAGTCGGTCATTGAGAAACTGGTTAAGGCTGGATTTGAGTATGATCTAGTTAATAAGGCTTTTAAAGAGGTTAAAGCTGATATCGAGTTGGAGTATGAAAAAGGAGAATTAAGCTCGGCAGGCGCTTGTTTCATAAAAGCTTTTGAGAAGTATGACGTCGAACTTAAACTGTCTCGTGAGCGCGGAGAGGGGCGTAGCTCACGTGATCTCGGAAAGTCTTACGAAATGTCAGAGGCTGAAGCGTGCTCTGGATGGCATAAAGGAACTAAGAAAAAGCTAGCTATACTAAGTGGATTTCGCGGAGGAGAAGTGGACTTTTCGGAAAAAAGGAGAAAAGTACTTTACTATCTTCCGCTAGTCCACGTTAAAGAAACCATCACGCTTTCCGATTTTTCAATCAAGCCATTCCTGAATGACAGTAACTACAGCAGTTTGCTATTAGATAGCGTTTTTGATGGCAAAGGTTCTGTTATAGAAGTGGACGGGTTCGAAAGTGGCGACTATCTCGATCGCGAAACGGATTTCAGAATTTTTGATGCACTGGAAAAGTTGAAATTTGGATATTTTTTTCTCAATCCGTCGTATTCGGGCAGTATTGAAGGTTATGTATCGAGTGAAAATTTCGAGTGTTTCAGAGTCATAGAGAAAAATCCAGATGGCGCGTTTGAGCAAAAGGTTGAATTAACAAACGGCATGTTTGCTTTCTCGGAGTCTCTGCAAGCTTACTATGAATATCGCATCTCGCATCAACAAAAGCCAGTACACTTGCACGCATCTCAGTTATCTTATGTTAGTTTTCTAACGAATGGATTGAGCTCCGCAGATCATATGGCAGCAATGAGAATGTATAACCGATGCTGGAGTACTTACTCAATTCATAGTCATTATGATAAAGCCTTGCTGGCAAAGGTCAGCATTGAGGTGTTGTTGAGTTTAAAAGGAATAAAGAAAAAAGAAAGCTCTAAGGTCTTTTGTGAAAAGATTATGGAGGCCATCAATAAATTCTCCAATTCAAGTCGACTGATAAGTCACATTGCAAGGCAGTGCTTTACTCGAGGCTTGGATTTAGAGAAGGAAATCGAACTTAATCTTGATGGTTTGAAGGAGGCCCGCGATAAAATCTCTCATGACGGGGTTCCGGATTACAGTTATGTTAACGTTCCATTTTACCTAGTGTGGTTTCCTCTTTTCTGGTTGGTTATGTTTTGCAATGACAAACTGACTGAGGAGGAAGGTATTCGTTTTTCTTTGTTTTGTGGGCTGATGTGCTTCAGTGTTCGTGATTGGCAGAGCGTTGAATTCACCAAGTTTCCTTCTAGAAAGTCGCATCTTCAGATATATGTTGATGACTCTAGACTTTTTCCGCGATATTTGAAGAAGGCCCCATCTGAATCGTTAATATATAATTGTTTGGAGTCGATCACTCGCTGGTTGAGTGCTGATGGTTGGAGTAATTAGTAAGGTATACCTTTCTGAAAAAAAACCACGATAATCAGAACAGGGGGAAGATCTACTTTCAGAGGAATAGATCCCCCCTTTTCACAGTTCTCGTATAGTTCGTGAGTGTCCGCTTCTAGCCGAAACCTGCCGTTTTGCTCATGTTTTTTTAGGTTCATTTCGTCATGGCGGCAGCTAACCGCCGCCATGGTTAGAGCGCCGTTTATTCCACCGGCACCACGTTATCCAACGCCCGATTCACCGCCAACTCCCCAAGCATTACCACCTGCGCAATGCCTTGCAGCGTCTTGCGTGCCGGTCCTTGCACCAGCCCGATAACATCCCCAAGCATCACCGAAGCCGAGCCGAGTGATTCACTGGCATTCACCAGCAATTCCTCAGTCTTGGTGTTCGGGTTGGCGATAAACATCTTGTTGGTTTGGTATGGGGTGAGCATGATTTCCGGGGCAGGGCCGAGGTAGTGGGAGAGGGCGCGGTCGACGGCTTCGTTGAATTTCTTGGCGTCGGGGGATTCGTCGCCTGCGATTGGATCGGTTTCTGGCGGGTTCGGTGTGATCTTGAACATGATGTAACTCCCTTGTGTCGCTTAAAAGGAGCCATCACCCACTCGCTACCAAACGATGGGTGGCGGCCATGCACAGGTTGGTAGACCGGGACACAAGGAAAACCGGCGCGCTCGAAAGCGCCCTGCGCATGACCACCATAAAAGCCAGGCGAAGACTTTCGCCAATAGTGAAATTGCGCACCTTGTATACACGGGCTACCAAACCCGATCACTGCTATTCAGTGACCGACCCACGATAGAACCCGCCCACCCGGCGCACAAGCCGGCGGATTCTGGCGTAGTCGTAGGCAACGGCGCAAGGCGTTGTAGCCTGTCGGACGTATCTCGGAACGTTTTTAAACCGGTCGTTGAAATGCCAGGCGTGTGAGGCCTGGCATCCTTAAACAGCGTCGATCATCACCGCGCATCAAGCCCCGGTTTTATTTACACACGGCATCCGCCACGCGATAACCATCCACCAGCGGTGCTTTGCTCACGTCCAGTTCGATGCGGCAGCTCTGTTCGGCTTTTTCGCCCCATTTCATTTGGTAGACCTTGCCTTCACCCACCGACAGCAACACTTGACCGGCCTGGCCGACGACGCCGGCGCTGGCGCCTTTTTCGTTGGTGATGGGGGTGCCGAACGGCGGTTGCTTGCCGTCCTTGAGGCGCACGTTGAGCAGGGCTTTTTCCGAGCGGCTGGCGGCGAAGCTGGCTTTGACCACGGCGCCGCGACGGGGCACGACGTTGGTCACGCCTTCTTCGATGTCGATGTTGTTGTCCAGCTCACCGGTGTCGAGGGCCACGCGGTTTTTGCGGTACGGCGTGACGTACGGCACAAGGGCGTAACCCTTGGCGTTGGTCAGGGTGCCGGGGGCGTTGAGGACGCCGACGTCCGGGGTGTCTTTGACTTCGACCAGGGCCACGGTTTCGCCGAGGGTCTGGCCGAATTCGAGGCCATCGCTGTGACCGAGCACAGAGCCTGCGGCGCTCACCGAAGTCTGACGGTAGCCGCTGCCGACGCTGACGCCCGCGCCGAGTTGGGCGAACGGTGCGCGATAGCCGATCAGGGCGGAGCCGTTGTTGCCGCCGTTGTCGGAGCGGTTGGCGTTGACGTTGTAGTTGAGGTTGCCGTCGCGCCCGCTCAGGCCGGCGCGCTGGTCGAGGCTGCCGTCGTTGTTGCGCGTGACGGTGTAGGTGCCGGTGCTGCGCGTCTGGCCGATGGGCATCGACACGCTGAACACCACTTGATTGTTCTGGCCGAAGTTATCGGTCAGGGTCTTGCTCGCGTAGATGCCGTAGGTCACGCCCTTGTGTTGGGTGTTGAAGCCCAATTGCATCTGTTTATCTTCGCGCGAGGTGCCCCAATAGTTCTGCTTGCTCATGTTCAGGTAGAACGAGCCGTAGCTGTCGAGCGCCTGGTTGATGCTGGCTTCGACTTTGCTGCGCTTGGAGAACGTGTTGAACTCGTTCGGCTCTTGCAGGCGCACCGCTTCATCAAAGTCGCGATAGCCTTCGGTGGAATAGCGATACCCGGCGAAGCGTACCGAGGTGCCAGTCTCGAAGGCTTTGCCGTAACGCACGCCAAAACTCTGGCTTTTCTCTTTACCGGCCGTGACGCCGGACCCGCTCGGCACATCGGTCTGGGCCTGGGTCACGTCCAACGACACGGCGCCCAGACTGCCGAGGCTTTTGCCCACGCCCACAACGCCCGCGCGATAGAAATCAGCGCCCAGCAGGCCACCATATAACGTTAGATCGAACGGCAAACCGTACGCCAGCGACGCCTGGGCGAAGGCTGGACGCTGGCCGCCGTCCACGGCGTTGTACTCACCGGCGGTGGCGCTGTAACGCCAGGTTTTTTCCCGCAGCATGTTGGCCAGCGTGGCGTACGGCTGGGTGAAGCGCCGCTCGCGGCCGTCGGCTTCGGTGATGATCACTTCCAGGTCGCCACTGCCCGATGCCGCGTTGAGGTCGTCGATTTCGAATGCGCCGGGCGCCACATAAGTGGTGTACAGCGAGTAGCCGTTCTGGCGCACTTCGACCTTGGCCTGGGTTTCGGCGATGCCGCGAATGATCGGTGCATAACCCTGCATCGAGTCCGGCAGCATGCCCATGTCGGACGCCACCTGGGCGCCGCGAAACGGAATGCTGTCGAACACATCGCCCGGGGTGAAGCTCTCGCCGAGGGTCAGGGTGCCTTTGATCGCGGTCAGATCGCGCTGTGCGTAGGTGTTGCTGCGCTGCCAGTCCTGCTGGCCGTCTTCGTCCTGACGGAACGAGGAGCTGGAGCGAAAACGCCAGTCGCCGAGGTTGAATCCGCCGTTGGCGTAGAGGTTGTATTGCGTGCCGTTGCCTCGGGCGTCGGACTGGGTGTTGGCCGCCGAGAACTGATAGTTGAGCATCGCCGCGTTGATCCCGCGATCCCATTCTTCGGGCGCGACATAACCGGCGGCGTCGCGGCGCAGCGCGATCTGCGGCACGCTGATGTCGAGGGCCAGGCGCCCGGCGTCGAAGCTCACCGAAGCGCCTTCGATCAGTTCGGCAAGGTCGATGCACGCGGGGAATGTTTCACCCGGGGTCAGGAACGCATCGACCTTGACCCCGAGTTCCTTGAGAAACGCCTCGGACAGGCAGGCGCGCACTTCAGCACTTTTTGCGTCCTTGGCGAAGGTCATGTCGCGGCGGTCGAAAAAGCTCTGGTTCAGCCGGATTACCACCGGATACGTGCCGGGGCCAATGCTGCCGCTGTTGGCGATGGCGTCCAGATCGAGGTTGGGCCCGGCGCTGGCGCCGCCGAAGGGCTGCATGAAGCTGGCATCAAACTTCGCTGGTTCGTCTGCGCTCGCCGAGCTGCCCATCAGCGCCGCGAGGATGGCGACCGACAGATGCAATGGAACAAAAGGCGCGGACTGACGATGACGGTTCAGGGCTTCGATTCGCATGACAATACTCAACACTCGGCCGCCACGCGGCATCGGCAGCGTGCAGGCAGGTTCGCAAGGAAAGGGGTGGCGGTGTTACGGGGCGCTGCTCAGCTCGACTTTTTTCGGCTCGCTGTAACCGCCGTAGTCGTTGATCGCGGAGAACACCACCGCGCCGCTGCGGCCGGTGAAACCCGGCAGCGCATAACGCTGGCTGCTCATTGGCGCGACCATTTTCGGTTCATTGACTTCAACGACTTGCGCACCGGCCTCGACTTTCACGCCGATAAAGGACACGTGAAACGCTGTCGGGTTGTTGACCACCAGCACCGGTTTGCCTTGTTCCTGTTGCAGGCTCCAGCGCAGTTGTGGCGGCGCATCCATCGCGCTGCCCTTGAGGGTGGGCGGGCGATAGAAGACTTTGATCCGCGTGCGCATTGCGATTTTCAGGGTGTTGGCGTCGGCCTTGCCGGCCAGCGGGATTTCCTGGGCGTTGAAGTAGAAGACCGATTCGCGGTCCTGCGTCAGATCGCCGGGGACTTTCTGGATGCGCACCATTTGCTCTTTGCGCGGATCGAGGCGAAACAGCGGCGGGGTGGCCACGAACGGGGTCGCGGTGGTGTTGTCGTCGGCCTCGGTGTTGATCCAGGCTTGCACCGCGTAGGGCTCGGCCGTGGTGTTGCTGACCGTGATCGAGGCATCGCGTTTGTTGCCGTCGTACACGATACGCGTGCCGCCGAGCATCACACCGGCCTGGCTGAAACTGCTGAGCAACGTTGCACTCAACAACACGGCCAATACCGATGCGGTTTTGAAGGAGGTTTTTGCTGGGTTCATTGCGTTCATCCTCTTGTCGGCACGGCCACAAAAACCGTGGCAAAGGGAAGGGCATCCGGCGGCGCCAATCGCCGCCGGAGGCTGACCGGACTTACTGGTAGTCGACGGTAAACGCGGCTTTGGCGTTGGCCGGACCGGAAGTGGCTGCGCCGGTGGCGACGTAGTTGGCGGTGAAGCGCAGCGGCTGGGTCAGGTCCAGATAAGGCGAGGATTCCAGGCCCAGTTGCACGTCTTTGCCGGACGCATCTTTGATCTGCACGGCGACGTTGGTGGCCACGCCGGCTTCCGGCAGCAGGCCGATCCACTGGCCGCTGGAACCGGCGTTGCCGCTCAGCGAGAGGAACTTGACCACGGCTTTCTTGCCGGTGACGTTGCAGCCCGGTGCGGTGGTGTCGATGGTCAGGGTGAACGCGCCGCCACCCGCCACTGCACCGGCCGTGGCCAGAGAGGTCGCCGGCACGCTGCCGAGGCCAACGTCGCCGGCACCGGCCGAACCGTTGAGGTCGGAAACCACTACCGGGCAGGTGTTGTCGGTCACGCTGCCGACAAAGTTGATTTCACCGTCAGCGGCCATTGCAGCTTGCGAAGCGGCTGCCAGAACCAGGGCCAGGGACAAACCTTTGAGCGCAAAATTTTTCATGATCACTTCCAGATATTGAGTAAATGTCCTGAAGCCCGAAGGCCCTGAGACGGATCGACGTCGCCATCCCTTCAGGGGCAGAGCGTGGCGTCTGAGGCTCATTATCGGGATGCGGATCCGGGCGCTATGTAGGGAGAATCCCTTTGCTTGTAGGAAAATTCCTAGCGCTGCTATGCGATCAATAAGTCGTCGCCAAAAAAACGCCCCGCCTTTGGCACCGCGCGAAATAGGCGATGGCAAAGGGGAGCGTCGGGAAAAACAGGTGGATTTTTGTTGGCGGATTTCAGCGGTAAGTCACGGTGAAGCTCGCATGGCCATTGGCGGTGCCGGGCTGCGGCGTCGGCCCATCGCCGGTCTGGATATAACGGGCTCGGAGCGGCACTGACGTCACGCCGTTGACGATCCGATTGAGGCGCACGGGCTGACCCAGATTCATCGGCGTGCCGTTGTCCTGCAACACTTGAATGGCCACGCCTTGAGCCGTCGAATCGCTCGACAGGCTCAGGACACCATTGGCCGCGTCGAGGATGGTTGAGGTCTTGTCGGCATCGATTTGAATGTTGGCGAAGTTGCCATTGAAGTAACCGTTGGTGTTCGACGGGTAGTTGTTGCCGGCGATGCAGGCGTTGAGGGTAATGGCGAACGGCTGGGCCTGGGTGGTGGAGTTTTTGCCGTTGAATACGCGTTTTTCCCAAGTGCCCATTGGCACGTTGATCTGGTTGCCGGGAGCGGCCGGCAGAGAGCAACCGGCCAGGGTTACGGTGGCGGTGAAGGTCAGGTCGAACATTGGACCCATGTCCGAAGTGCCAGTGGCGACCAGTTGATTGATGGTGTGGGTGCCGGGCGCGATGTCACCGGTCTTGATCAGCGCATAACGCATCATCGCCTGGTTCATGTTCGCCTGGCTTGGAGCGGTACGATTCATGTTGAAGGGAATGAATCGGCTGGGGTTGCCCGGCGGCGGAATCCAGGCTGCAGCGAAACCCGTCATGTAGATGGCCAGGCCAATGCCGGGCACGTTGGTCTGCAGTAAGGCATTGGCTGGCACATTCAGCACGTCCACCGGAATGTTCACCGCCACCGGACCGACCAGTGTCGTGTTATAGGAAGCGGTGCCATAACACTGCAAGGTGTCACCGAAATTCAGCTGTCGCATGGTGCCGTTGGTGTTCAACGTGGTGCCGATCGGTACGTCTCGCGGCGCGAATACCGCGCCGCCGGTGAGCGTCAACTGCTTGACCGTATTGTTGCCCGTCGCCCAGGTGCAAGCCGCCATCGCCGGCGCCGCCATCAGCATCAACGCCGTTGCGCCAAGCCCGCCCAGCATCCGTAACCCGATCTTCATGGTGTGTGCCCTCCTGAGAAGAAAACGGCCATTCAATGCAGGCTGACTGCATCTGGACGTTGTTGGCGTCGGCCAACGAAGGGCTGAATTATCAGGATCACGAGGCGCGCATCGAATAGCCGGCTTCCCGTTGGCGTGTAGGAAATTTCCCAGAGGTTTCGGTCGCGGCGAGATTCAAGGCGTGTTTCTCGAGGTAATTGCATCGGCTTGATGTTGATCAGCGAACATTGCTGATGCAGTCATTCGAAACTGCCGAAAATCAACTTAACGTTGAATCTCGTTTTACGCTCCAACGCAGCCCGATCCCGTCAACTTGCAGTGAATTCGTTGCCTCGGCCACGGCTGATTCAAGATCTGCTCACTGAGCCGATACAAGCTAAACGAAAAATAATCTGTGGCGAGGATGCAGGCTTCGATCCTTGATCCCCGTCATTCGCGTCCAAGGAGCGACGATTTGAAAAAGCTTGGAATATTTTCATTTTTGTTTTGTACCAATGTGATTGCCACCGAGTCGCGCTACGACCAGTACGCCGCCGGTAACGGAAAACTGGGTGCGCGCATTGCTCAGCTGGATAGCGGGACAATTCTGGCTGAGGAAACACTGCTCGCCCCCATGGCCAGTGACCTTCTGCTCAAGGTCAAACCGATGATCCGCGAGGGCGGTAGCGGTATCGCGATTCAGGACTTTTTACTGAAGCAGTTTTCGCAATACGGCTGGCGGCCGATGGCCGTGGGGTACAAGGGATACCCGGAGGCAGTGCCGGTATCAGTGAATAACCAGGTGGGCAACGCTCCTCCCACTGACAAGCCTTTCCCCGAGGCTGCATTGGTCAAAGTGGAGTTGATCGCCGCATCACCCCAAGCCCATGTTGCCCAGGCATGGACATTCGCTACCCCCGATGCCACTGAACAGCAGCGGCAACTGTTGATGACGGCGCGCCGCGCGCTGCAAAGTGGTATCGCTCAGATTCGGGCCGGCGAGCGTGTATCGAATATCGGTAGCGCGATTCAACAGGAGCTTGATGCCGGCGAAGCGGTCGCCGTGCAGGAGCTGTCGGGTTATGCCATGGGCCAGATGCGGGTTCAGGCACCTCAGGTGCTCGGTTACAAGGGCGAGTACGCTGATGCAGCATTGATGGAGACCGGGCAGGTGTTAAACGTTTATGTGGTGGCAAAGTCCGGTCGCGTCGGCGTGCGGTTTCTGCCGCCGAAACTCTGGACCGTGCTCACCCGGGACGGTGCAGATAGCGTGATGCTGTCGGCGATGGTCGAGGTGACGGAGGATGGGCACCGAGTCCTGAGCAAGTTGATTGACTGAGTCTGACTGAGCGCGACGAGTCATTCGCCGCTCAACTCAAGCGCTTGCGCACCGCCTTCAGCACCGCCTCGATGTACCAGGTTTCGACGCCGATGGCGACGGCTTCACTGGCATCAGGCACTAACTCGATTTGAGTGATGATGCCTTGCTCGCCAAGCAGTCGCTGTGCGTCTTGCAGACGTCTGCGTGTACCCGTGAGCCATAGCCGTTGCGGGCCCGTCAGCAACGCGAGGGTTTGCGGGTAGGTGCACTGCAGTTTTCGGCGCAGATTGATCAGCGCGGGTTTATTCGCCCGGTCGAGTGCCGGGGTCAGTACATACTGTTTGCCCGCCGCCGCGGTCAGGTCGTATTTGTCCTGTAGATACTCCTCGACACTAACGCAATTGGCGACCGTCTCGCGCTCGCCGGACACCACATTGATCAAGTGTGCATTGACACCGACGTAGCAGAACTCTGTCATGCCGTGGACGACGCAGTCCTCGCTGTTACTGCGAATGACCCAGTAATCACCGTTGGCGGACAGCTCACAGTGCTGAATGACAAACCGCTCGGGTTTGCCATCTCTCATCACACCGTCAAACAGCGCGAGCACGATTGCGCACGCCTGATCTGCGGTCAGTTTGGGGTTGAGCTCGGTCACGCTTTACCAAAACCAAACAATGAACGCAGTTTGCTGCCCAACGTCCGCTGATAGAACGGAGTGGTTTGTGTAAAGAAGTAATCGCTCAGGTCCTGCTCACCTTCCTGAATGCGATACAGGCCAACGTCTTCGCCATCGGGTGCGGTGTCCCTGGCAATTTGACTGGCTTCGCGCAAGATCAATTCAATATCGCCGTCCGCTTCGATGCCAACCACCAGGTGAGGTTTTTCATCCGTCGTTACGTTGTACATCAGCGCCAGAAACCCACGTTTGATGTTGCGATGTTTGGCGAATAGCTGCGTGAGCGCGTTAACCATTTTTGTTGGATATTGCGCGGGCTGCCCGAGTTGCACGTGGGCGTCTTTTTCCAATGTGCGTTGTGTGGTCCGGCCAATCTCGGCGGACAGCAGGTTCTGCACTTCTCCCGGGAGAAACTCTTTGCCATAGGGCGACTTCGGTTCCAGGAACAGCGGAGTGCCCAGTGTCATTTCAAACAGGGATCTGGCCGGAATTTCCAGATAGGACTCGCCACGAGCTATGGACTGTTCCAGCGTTTGCAGCGAGGTAAAAAACGGGATGACTGCCGTGCCGTCCTGCTTTTCCCAATGTGCGATGCTGATTTGGCTGCCAGCCTCAAGGTCAATGTGTCCCTTGCCCGCGCCGGTCGAGCCCGGGACATAAACCATTGAGTTCAACAGCGTCTTAAAAAATTCAGGTCGGCGGGCAGGTTCTTTCGCAGCCAACTCGAGCGATTGTTCTAGGGTGTTCTCTTCCAGGGTATTGCTGATGTCCATCGGTGGTTCCATAAAAACAGACAAAAAATGAATGGCAAAGAGTAGATCAGTCGCTGCTGCACCCTAGCAGGATCCAGCGTTTCCCTTGAGCGTGTACGTCGTAGGCAAACTCCCAGAAAACCGGATAACCCGGGTGCCCCTTTACGTATCTGAAGGCGCTTATCTGGTCAGCCTCATCGACATGTGCAAGTTGCATCATCTCGTTGGCAAGTCGCGTGATTTCTTCGCGTTTAACGTCAAGCTCAATCGGACCAATCCCTGGTTCACCGGGATATAGCAGTAACTCGATCACGTCCTTTTGCACCTCGGCAATGGATGTGGTCGTTATGTTGGCGACCACACTGCGCGGCGAGATTGCGTTTTCAAGGGCATCAACTAATGGCTGACTCGCATCGAGCGGGCCATAGACGTTTACCCATACCTGATAGTTGAAGCCGTATAGAAGGTGTTCCAAACGTTGGAATGCTTCAGGCCTGTCGTCGCGACTTACTTTCATACGCCTCCCTTGTTGTAACGGCTTGCTCGGCAGAACCCTGAGCAGTTTTTTACGCGCCTGTGAAAAGGTTCAGAAAAGCCGGCTGATAAATCCGAAATTCGATGGGGTAGGATGCTCACACACTGGAATAGCCTTCTACATCAAGGACGCGATATTTATGGGAACCCTTTTTTCTCAAGTCAGCGAACGTTTGCATGATCGCCGATTCGCGGTAGCGAATAATACGCAGGACTGTCGGGTCGCGGCACGGTGTTTCATTACTGTGTTGAGGGTTCGTGCATTTCCAGCACTTACCAGGGCGGCCGGATTCGAATGGGGCACCAAGTGGGGCGCGTGACCGGCCCTGACACCATTGAGTTGCTGTTTCATTGCCTGACGACTGAGGACGAGGTTCTGTCCGGTTGGTCCCGTGGCATTGTCGGGGTGGATGACGGGGGACGAACGACTTTGAGCTTTGTGTGGGGGTGGTTGTCCGGTGCCAGTGGAGGCGGGGAGTCGAGTTACGTTGAGGTATCCCCGGACCGTATGTCGGCATAGATTCGGTCTCGTTTAGCCCGCTGATTTGGGCGCCTGTTCAGTAATAAAGCGCTGAGGCTCAGCACGGCCAATGACATCATGCCCATTTCCGGTGAGGGCATAGGGCCGACTGTCTGCAAGGAATAGAGGAGGGATATTTGATGAGCAAACTGTCAGCAATGATCGCGCAAGCGAGTGTGGGCCTTTCCGTACAGCAGCGTATTTCGGATGAGAAGTGGGCGGCAATTGCGCGCCAGTGTGGGTATGAAGAGATTGCTGAAATTCGCGATCGAATTGACGCGCTTAAGGCTGAGTTGGCGACCGTTGAGGATTGGGATGGTGATACTCAGGATGAGATTCATCGGGCGATTGCTCAATTCACCAGGTTGCTGGAGCTCGCGTCTAATGGTGTTTAGCGGGTGAATGTGCTGTTGTCATAACTTTTGTCTCTTCAATCCGCGATTGGCGCTTTGGACCCGAAGCTGAATGTCGTTAACGCCGGCAACCGGCCAGAAACACCTCATCTAAATTGTGGCTTTGCAGCCATGTTAAGGTCTCAAAACCAAGAGAAAATCCACGGAATTAAAATCATGGAACGGATTCGACTCACCCCCGCGCAATATCACACCGACGACAGCTATTGGCGACTTTTCAAGGCTGAAGATGGTTCTGTCTACATCCTCGTTGAATGTGAAGCGTCTTTTGTGGGGTACCAATCCATGATCAAGCTCAACGCCGAGGAGATGCGTGACTACCACGGTTTGGGCTGGTTATCGATTCAGTATCTGGCTAACCGAATCAATTACTTTGTCAGTGATTACAGCGGCCGAAGGATTACGGGTTCTTTGCTTGAGGAAGCCAATCAGGTTTCTGCGCAGGAATAGTTCTATTGGCTCAGCCCCTTGGAATCCGCCAACCCGCCCTCATAACCATCGCTATACCCAACACCCCGAAGAGGAACGACACGCCATGACCACTCAAACCGAAACCGCCATCCTCGCCGGCGGCTGCTTCTGGGGCATGCAGGATCTGCTGCGGCGCTATCCCGGCGTGTTGCAGACTCGCGTCGGTTACACCGGCGGCGACGTGCCGAACGCTACTTATCGCAATCATGGTGACCACGCCGAAGCTATCGAAATCACCTTCGATCCGGCGGTGATCAGCTATCGACAGATCCTCGAGTTTTTCTTCCAGATCCACGACCCGAGCACAGCCAACCGGCAGGGCAATGACCTCGGGCGCAGCTATCGTTCGGCGATTTACTACCTCAGCGAAGCGCAACGCGACATTGCCGAAGACACCGCGGCCGACGTCGACGCCTCAAAACTGTGGCCAGGTCGCGTGGTGACCGAAATCGAACCGGCGGGGCCGTTTTGGGAAGCGGAACCGGAACACCAGGATTACCTCGAGCGTATTCCGAATGGCTACACCTGCCATTTCATTCGGCCGAACTGGAAGTTGCCGAAACGCGGGTGAGAGGTGCACGCCGCTCATTCAGCGCCAGCGCATAAGCACTGAACATATCCGCCAGCCCGTCGGCGCATACCGAGATTTCTTCCTCGGTACGAGGGCTGCCGGAAAAATCCTTGCCGACCGAACTGAGCGTGGTCAGGATCAAATCGCATGCTGCGGTGCGGATCTGCTCACCGACCTCGGGCAGCAATTCCTCCATGAATGTCGCGAAAATCTGCCGCCCGGCCGCGCGCACCTGGTGGGCCTCGGGAGCGTTGCGGTAGAGCGGGGCGGCGTCGTTCAACGCGCCGCGCATCTGCGCTTCGTCGCACTCTGAACGAATGAATGCCTGCACCAGCGTGCGCAGGCGAGTGAGTGGCGGCTGCTCAAAGTCTTGCAGAATCCGCTGCAACATCTGCGTGGTGTGTAGCCACTCATCGCTCTGCAAACGGAACAGGATCGCCGCTTTGTTGGGGAAATACTGATACAGCGAGCCGATGCTCACACCGGCCTTTTCTGCCACCCGTGCGGTGGTGAAACGGCTGGCCCCATGCTCGCTCAAAACCTGAATAGCCGCTTGCAGTATCGCCGCCACCAGCTCGGTGGAACGTGCCTGCTGCGGCTGTTTGCGTGAGGAAATACGGGCAGTCTGGCGGTTGGTCATGGGCAGCTCGGGCGTCCGTGGGAATGCGAATAGCGCAAGAAGCGAATCGCTCGCATCATTTAAATGCGACGAATTGCTCGCATTCTAGTTCCCGACTGACGGAAAGCAATCATGACGACACTGACCTCTGAACCCCTCGCGAGCCTGATCGAAAGCCTCTACTCCCAGGCCAGCGCCGCTACCAGCCCGATGCTGGAAACGGTGTCCGGCGAAGAGCGCGAGCGCCTGATGCACAGCAAAACCGAATACCTGAAACTCTATGAAATGCTCAAAGACCTGTGGCTGCCGGTCTCTCGCGGCACCGGCAAACTGCTGTACATGCTGGCGCGCAACACCCGGGCCAAAGCCATCGTCGAGTTCGGCACCTCGTTTGGCCTGTCCACCCTGCACTTGGCGGCGGCACTGCGCGATAACGGTGGCGGAGTACTGATCGGCAGTGAGTTCGAACCGTCGAAGATCGAGTTGGCGCGGCATCATTTCGTTGAGGGTGGCGTCAGCGATCTGGTGGAAATTCGCCAAGGCGATGCGCTGGTGACGTTGGCGACGGATCTGCCGGAGTCGGTTGATCTGCTCCTGCTCGATGGTGCGAAGGCGTTGTATGGCGATGTGTTGGGGCTGGTCGAAAAACATCTGAAGCCGGGCGCGCTGGTGGTGGCGGATAACACCGACTATTGCCCGGAGTATCTGGCCTACGTGCGGGCGGCGCAGAATGGGTATTTATCTTTACCGTTTGCGGATGACATTGAACTGTCGATGCGGCTGGGTTGAGCCGGTTTCTTCAGGGAGCCACTGGTTGATATGTGGCTCCAATTTGGACGGGCGGGAAACCAGTAAAAACACGGGTGGAAATCCTAGATTTGAGAAAACTTTCCTGTCTGACTTTCTCGATGGCTAATCTCGACTGCGACTGCCACCAATCAACGCTAATCAGTAACAGAGCGAATCGCTATCCCTGATAGGGGCAGAACATTTCTAAATACGGTATAGCGCATAAAGGTCTGAAAACCTGTTACTTCTTACAGTATCCGAAGCGAATAAACTGCTAGAGCATGGTGTTTCACCAATGTTTTATTCATAAAAAGGGAGATACATCATGGCACTTACAGTTAACACGAACCCGACTACATTGAATACTCAACAAAAACTTGCTAAGCCGTCGGATGCGCTAAGCACATCGATGACCAGATCAAGCAGCGGACTTAAGATTAATAGTGCGAAAAATGACGCGGCAGGAACGCTGGACGAACAGCGTACTGAAACATCGCCGCTTGAAGGAGAGCAGCATCGTACTGACGAAGAGCTGCCAAAAGGGAGTTAGGCGCCGCTAACTCGGAAGCCAGGTACTGAAAATCTGTGCCGGTACCTGGCTCTCGTCAGCAGATGATTCCTCTAGGCTTCGCAACCAGTGCTTCGCATGATTGTTTTATGCTGAATGAACATCCGTCTTCGCGGGCAAGCCCGCTCCCACAGGGTTAAGCGGCATGTTCACAATAACGGCATCACACAAAAACCTGTGGGAGCGTGGTTTGCCCGCGAAGAGGCCGGAATGCATTGCATCATAGTCACCTGACACACCGCGATCATAAACAGGCCCGTCCTTGGTAGATTTAGAGCAAACTCCACGAAACCCCGACATAAACCCCCATTCCTTCACCCGGCGTAGACCGCGCCGCATCCAGCCCTTTGTCGTCATACCCCGGCGTGACCGTGGCCGCGTAGTGCTTGTTGGTCAGGTTGCGCATATCCACCCACGTCTGCCAGTCACCCTTCGGCGCGTTATAACCCAGCGTCGCGCCAAACAGTGCATAAGGATCGGCGTAGTAGCTGTTGGCGTAATCCACGGCAACTTTCGACACCAGTTGCGTATTCACCGCTGCAAAGAAACCCTGCGGCCAGTCATAACGCAACTCGCCCTGGTAGTAATGCATCGGCAACCCCGGCAGGCGGTTGTCGCCGAAACGATCATCATCGCGATAGTGGAAATCGCTGAAGGTATACGCCTGACGCAGGCGCAACTGGCGGCCATCGGCGGCAGACCAGAGTTGGCTGTTGAGACTCGCTTCGACACCTTGGTGCACGGTCGGGCTGGCGTTCAACTCATACGGCGTGACGGCATTGGCATCCGGCAACACCGACAGCAGTTCATGCCGCACTTGCGCGTAGTACCACGCCAGACTCCATTCGCCGACGGCGCTGTTGCCACGACCGCCCAACTCCAGCGTGGTCGCGGTCTGGTTTTGCAGTTCGATCGGGTCTTTCTGCGTGCCGGTCGCGGCGCCATTACCCGCCGGGAAGCGCACGTTGGAGCTGTAGATCAGCGACCACGGATGCGGCGCTTCAACCGAGCGGCTGAGGTTGCCGAATACTTGCAGATCCGGGGTGATCTGGTAGCGCAGGCCCAGGCGCGGTGCGTAATCCCAGTCGTTCATGCTGGTTTTGCCGCCGCTCTGCGGATAGGTCACGGCGCTTTCGCGGCGGGTGTAGATGGCGGCGAGACCCGTAGTCAGCCACAGGTCGTCAGCGATTTCCAGATCGTTGCCAAAGTGCAGAGCGGTGTCGGAACCCTGATAGGTGAAATTGCGCATGCGCGTGCCCGGCACGTAGCTTGCGGTGTTGCCGGTGGGGATGCGCACAAACTCACTGGCGCCGTCGTTGGGCAAGTGTTTGGTCACGCGCAAGCCGACGTTGCTGCGGCTTTCCATGCCGAAAATCGTGTCGCGGCGTTTGTAGTCGAACGTGCCGCTGACGTCGGTGTAGGCGACTTTCAAGCGATTAGGGCCTTCGCGCAGGTCCATCGGGTAGTCGTGATAAACGAGGCCGGTCTGGATGCTCGAATCGTCGTCGATGTAATAAGTGGTCTTGTTGCCGATGAACGTGCTGCCCGGCTGCTTGCGGCTGTCATCGCGTGCCACATAGGACGGATTGGCCGCGCGAGGCGAGTGCTCGATGGAGTGCTTGGTCACGCGGCCGGCGAGGTCGTTGTCGGTCTCGCGGTAACGGATATAGAAGCGGGTTTCCAGGTTCGGGTTGAAGCGATAGCCGAAATTGGCGATCACGCCTTTGCTCTCGCTGGCGGTGTGATCCTGATAGCCGTCGGCGTTGGAATCAGTCAGCGACACGTAGTAATCGAAATCGCCGAGCACTTGTCCGGAACTGACCTGGCGCTGCTGATAGCCGTGGCTGCCGGTGGCGTAGCGCACCTGAAGTTTCGGTGCGTTGTAACCGGTGTGGCTGACGTAGTCGATGGCGCCGCCCAGTGCCAGCGAACCGCGATCAAAACCGTTGGCGCCGCGCAGCACTTCAACATGATCGACCCACAGCGGTTCGAGCAATTCGTATGGCGTGCCGCCCGGACCGCTCAGTGGCAGGCCGTCGAGCATCGTGTACAGCCCCGACGCATGGGCGCCCGGCGCGCGGTTGATGCCCGAGCCACGCACTGAAATCTTCACGCCTTCGTTGCCCGCCGACTGCGCATAAACCCCTGGTTGATAGGCCAGCACATCCTGATTGCTCGCCACGCGGCCCTGCAACGGCTGACGCATGTCGACCACGTTGGTGCCGCCGGGGACCTGTTCAAGACGGGTTTTGGCCTCTTCAATGCTCGCGTCTGAGCCGCTTTGCTCGTCGGCCGAAATCAGCACTTGCCCCAGTTCCAGACCTTGAGTCTCGGCCATTGCCGGGCCGGCGAGAGCCAGACCGAGCAGGGCGGCGGGCAGTGATTTGGACGCGGGCATCGAGAAAACTCCAGGCAGACAAGGGCAGGGCAATGAACAGTGCGACGCAACAAAGAACGAAGGAAACACATGGCAATTTTGCTTTTTGCCCGGCAATGGCAAACAGCACGTCATGAACTAACCTCACGTGTCTGGTGTATCCCGTCAATCAACAGTCTGTTTCTGCATTTATTGGAGAGGGCCAAGGTCATGGCAAAAGGCAAAAAGAAGGCCGCCACAGCGCCTGAAAGTCTGAAGCTGAAAAACAAGGATTACCTCGACCAGTTGCGCAAACTGCATGTCGAACTGGTCAAGTTGCAGGACTGGGTGATCGCCAAGGGCGTTAAGGTCTGCATTGTTTTTGAAGGGCGCGATGGCGCCGGCAAGGGCGGCACGATCAAGGCGTTGACCGAGCGCGTCAGCACGCGTGTCTTTCGCGTGGTGGCGTTGCCGGCACCGACGGATCGCGAGAAAAGCCAGATGCATGTGCAGCGTTATCTGCCTTATCTACCGGCAGCGGGCGAAATAGTGATCTTCGATCGCAGCTGGTACAACCGCGCCGGTGTCGAGCGGGTGATGGGCTTCTGCACCGACGAGCAGGCTGACAAATTCCTCAAATCGATTCCCTTGGTTGAACACGCCATCGTCCAGTCCGGAGTGATCCTGCTCAAGTACTGGCTGGAAGTCAGCCCCGAAGAGCAGACCCGCCGGCTCGAAGCGCGAATCAACGATGGTCGCAAGACCTGGAAACTGACACCCATGGACTTGAAGTCCTACAGCCGCTGGTACGACTACTCACGGGCGCGGGATGAAATGTTTAAACACTCCGACACCGAACACGCGCCGTGGCTGGTGGCCGACTCCAACGACAAGCGCCGCGCACGGCTGAACATCATCACCGATGTGCTCAGCCGCATTCCGTATGAGGATGTGAAACGCGAGAAAATCGAGCTGCCCAAACGGCAGAAACCGGGCAAGTACCGGGATCCGGATTATCCATACCGGCGCGTGGCCGAGAAGTTCTGACAAACTGCCACAATCCCTGTAGGAGTGAGCCTGCTCGCGATAGCGGTGTGTCAGCCAACACATCCGCCACAGACGATCCGCCATCGCGAGCAGGCTCACTCCAGGGTTCGATGGTGTATCCAAAGCAAACAGTCCATCCGTCGACTGCGCTGAACCACTGCGCTGACCTTTCTTTCTACCGGGGAAGTCCCTCACGAGATCATCCCCGATGTTCGATCAGCGCAAACAAGAAAAACTGGCGGCATGGCGAAAGCTGGCGACGCAATCGCAGATGCGTCTGGACCCGGAAGAACAGTACGACGAACTGCTCAAGGCAGCCGACGAAATGGAGGAGCAGGGACTGATCACCAGCGCCGAGTGGCGGCAACTGGTGCGGGATGCGGGCAATGTGTTCATCGGGGATACGGGGCGATCAAACGGTTGAACCCGCCGCAAACGGCTACAGCGATGGATCCGCCCTGTAGCCGTTCAGGTCACTCGACCTGTCTTCGCTTTCAACTGTGCACCTCTGGAATCCTGCAGCAACCGCGCAAACGCTGCTTTGTCGATCGGCCGGCTCATGAAGTAACCCTGCACCTCATTGCATTGATCGACCCCGAGAATATCCAGCTGTTCTTCAGTTTCGACCCCTTCGGCAGTCACGGTCAGGCCCATGGCCTTGCCCAGGCCGATGATCGCCTGCACCACCGCGCGATCGTTAGTGCCGCTGCTGATCGAGGCGATAAAGCGCTTGTCGATCTTGATCCCGTCAAACGGGTAGGCGCGCAGGTAACCGAGCGATGAGTAACCGGTGCCGAAGTCGTCCATGTTCAGGCGCACACCCAATTCCTTCAGGGCATTCATGGTGGTCAGCGCGCAGTCGGTGTCGTTGAGCATCACGTTCTCGGTGATCTCCAGTTCCAGGCGACTGGCCGGGAAACGGGTCTGTACCAGCACTTCGCGAACATCCTCGACCACATCGCTGAGGGCAAACTGCGCCGGCGACAGATTGACCGACAGCAGGATGTCTTCCGGCCAGCCGAGCGCGGTTTCGCAGGCTTCGCGCAATACCCAGCGACCCAGCGGAACGATCAGATCGGTTTGCTCCGCCAACGGAATGAACAGGTCAGGGCCGAGCAGGCCTTTGGTCGGATGTTGCCAGCGCACCAGCGCTTCGACCGAAACGATGTGCTTGCCATCGATCTTGTAGCGCGGCTGATAGTGCAGGATGAATTCGTTGTGCTTGAGCGCATGGCGCAGGTCATCCTCAAGTTGTCGGCGGGTCTGGATCTGATCGCTCATGTGCGCTTCGAAATAGCACCAGGTGTTCTTGCCCTCGGATTTGGCCTGATACAGGGCAATGTCGGCGTAACGGATCAGGTCGCTGGGCACATAACTGTGGCGCCGGCTGAGCGCGATGCCGATGCTGGCGCCGATGTGCAGCGGATGCTGCTCGAAGACCACCGGTTGATGCAGGCTGGCGATCAGGCGGGTGCAGAACTTGTCGATTTCGTGATGACTGTCCATGCCATTAAGCACCACGATGAATTCATCGCCGCCCAGACGCGCGACGATGTCCAGTTCGCGAGTGCATTCACGCAGGCGTACGGCGACTTCCTGCAGCACTGCATCACCGGCCGGGTGGCCGAGCGAATCGTTGATCGGCTTGAAGTTGTCGAGGTCGATCATCAGCAACGACAGCGGCGGCGCGTGCTCCTTGAGCAGCAGCGCTTCATCCAGATAACGCGCGAGTTTGTTGCGATTGGGCAGGCCGGTGAGGGCGTCGTGCATCGACAGATGCTGGATTTGCGCATGTGCTGCCACTTCGTCGGTGATGTCGCTGGCGGTGCCGCGATAGCCGATGACCGCGTGCTTGTCGAAGATCGGCCGGGCGGAGAGCCGGCAGTGGCGTTGCTGGCCGGCGTGGTCACGGTAGGTGCAACGCAAGTCACTGGCGCTGTCTTGCTCGGTGAGATTCCTCAGCCACAGTTCCAGAGGCGTGGTGTCGCACAACAGAAGTTGACCGATGTCTTGCCCCAGCCACAGGGTTTGCGGATAACCGGTCACTGCGCTGAAGCGTGCCGAAAGGTAGGTCAGTGCCAGGGTGCGGTCGACTTCCCAGATCCAGTCCGACGCGGCTTCGGCCACCGCGCGAAAGCGTTCTTCGCTGGCTTCCAGTTCGCGGTTGGCGTTCTCCAGAGCGTGATTGGACGTTTGCATGACAGCAAAACTCTGATCGACGTACTGCGATGACCGCAACGCGTGGCGGAAGAAGTACGCGGTCAGCAGCATTAGCACCACTATCGTCGCGCCGAGTGGTGGCAACAGTGACCACAATAAATGTTGCCCGGGCCGCTCCAGATCGGCGATCAGGCTGTAACCGGTGTTGTCCAGTGGCACCCGAGGGCGCTGCGGGTCGATGGTCTCGTCCGGCGCCAGGGTCAGGTTGTTCAAGCCGTAACCGCTGCCGATCAGACGCAATTTGGTCGGCGTGAGTTTGTCGACGAACACCAGCACCGAAGTTTTCTGCGGGTCGCCGAGTGGTCGCTCATCGTTGGGAATAATCGCTGCCGCCGAGACCAGCGCCGGCCAGCCTTCGAACAGTGAATAGCGACTGACTGGCTTGGTCAGATCACCTTGGCCCAACGCTTGATCGAGTAACTCCGTGGCGCTCACCTGCACGAACGCGGACAACTCGGCAGCGACCATTTGCCCGCGCACCACCGCGTAGCGGGTGCCTTCACGATTGAGCACGAACACGCCGTCATAGCCGTCACTGGTGAACAGGGTTTTGCCGAGGTTCTGCTCGGTGTAGGCCCAGTCGGTGTCGACCTGACCGCTCAAATGCTCGTAGGCCGTGGTCCAGTAGGCGTAGCTGGTGATGTAGTTTTTCGAGGCGGTGATGCGGTTTTCCAGCGCGCGAGCGGAATAGAAGCGGGTTTTGTTGATCTCGTCGTTGTCGAGGCGTTCGGCAATGCCGAGCAAGGCCACGGCGGCAGCAATCACGCCACTGACAAACAGCGCACCGACCGCGAAGGCCAGGCGGCGGGTGACGGCGCTCTGGCGCGGTGGAAGCGGGGCTGCAAAGCTGGAAAGGTCCATGTGCTCGTCCTTGATCCGCTGTCTTCTGAATCTAGAACCACGGCGCGGGCGCAATGTTCAGATTCTTCTGGGGGACTGCATTGAAAGCGTAGTGAAACCCGCGTGATTTGCCTCCCCAAGTGCAGCGCGCCGATCAGCGGCCAATCCCGAAAGGGCAAGACTTCCCGCGCAAAAACCGGATAATGGCGGCCATTCGTTTAGCCGTATTCTGGTAATCCCGCATGGAAATCAAGGTCAATTTTCTCGACAACCTTCGACTTGAAGCCAAGTTCGACGACTTCACGGTGATCGCCGATCAGCCTATCCGCTACAAGGGCGATGGTTCGGCACCGGGGCCGTTCGACTACTTTCTGGCGTCTTCGGCGTTGTGTGCGGCGTACTTTGTGAAGTTGTACTGCGACACGCGCAACATCCCGACGGAAAACATTCGCCTGTCGCAGAACAACATCGTCGACCCGGAAAACCGCTACAACCAGATCTTCAAGATCCAGGTGGAATTACCGGCGGACATCTCCGAGAAGGATCGTTTGGGCATCCTGCGTTCCATCGACCGCTGCACGGTGAAGAAGGTTGTGCAGACTGGGCCGGAATTCATCATCGAAGAAGTAGACAACCTCGACGCCGATGCCCAGGCCTTGTTGATGCCGGTGGCCGGTTCGGACGCAGGCACCTTCATCGCCGGCAAGGACCTGCCGCTGGAGCAGACCATCGCCAACATGTCGGGCATCCTCGCCGACCTCGGCATGAAGATTGAAATCGCCTCGTGGCGCAACATCGTGCCCAATGTCTGGTCGCTGCACATTCGCGATGCGCATTCGCCAATGTGCTTCACCAACGGCAAGGGCGCGACCAAAGAAGGCGCACTGGCCTCGGCGCTGGGCGAGTTCATCGAGCGCCTGAACTGCAACTTCTTCTACAACGATCAGTTCTGGGGCGAAGAAATCGCCAACGCCGAGTTCGTGCATTACCCGGACGAGAAGTGGTTCAAGCCAGGGCCAAAGGACGAGTTGCCGAGCGAAATTCTCGACGAATACACCCTGAAGATTTACAACCGTGACGGCGAATTGCGTGGCTCGAACCTGTTCGACACCAACTCCGGCAACACCCAGCGTGGCATCTGCTCGCTGCCGTTCGTGCGCCAGTCCGACAACGAAGTGGTGTACTTCCCGTCCAACCTGATCGAAAACCTTTACCTCAGCAACGGCATGAGCGCCGGCAATACCCTGGCCGAAGCGCAAGTGCAGTGCCTGTCGGAGATCTTCGAGCGCGCGGTCAAACGCGAAATCCTTGAAGGCGAAATGGCCCTGCCGGACGTGCCGCAAGAAGTGCTGGAGAAATACCCGAGCATCCTCGCAGGCATCAAAGGCCTGGAAGAGCAGGGCTTCCCGGTGCTGGTCAAGGATGCGTCGCTGGGCGGCGAATTCCCGGTGATGTGCGTGACCCTGATGAACCCGCGCACCGGCGGCGTGTTCGCCTCGTTCGGCGCGCACCCGAGCCTGGAAGTGGCGCTGGAGCGCAGCCTCACCGAGCTGTTGCAGGGCCGCAGTTTTGAAGGTTTGAACGACTTGCCGCAGCCGACGTTCTCCGGCCAGGCCGTGACTGAGCCGAACAACTTTGTCGAGCACTTCATCGATTCCAGCGGTGTGGTGTCGTGGCGCTTCTTCAGTGCCAAACCGGACTTCGAATTCGTCGAGTGGGACTTCTCCGGCCAAGGCGAGAACTCCAACGCCGAAGAGGCTGCAACGCTGTTTGGCATCCTCGAAGACATGGGCAAAGAAGTCTATATGGCGGTCTACGAGCACATCGGCGCCAAGGCCTGTCGCATCCTGGTGCCAGACTACTCGGAGATCTACCCGGTCGAAGACCTGATCTGGGACAACACCAACAAAGCCCTGCAATTCCGCGCCGACATCCTCAACCTGCACACCCTGAGCAAGGTCGGCCTGCGCAACCTCGCCCAAGGCCTGGAAAACAGCGAGCAGGACGATTACACCGAGATCACCACGCTGATCGGCGTCGAGTTCGACGACAACACGCCGTGGGGCAAGCTGACCATTCTGGAGCTGCGCCTGCTGATCTGCCTCGCGCTGCAGAAGTACGAACAGGCTAAAGACCTGGTCGAAGCGTTCCTGCAATACAACGACAACACCGTCGAGCGCGGCTTGTTCTATCAAGCGGTCAACGTAGTGTTGGAGATGGAGTTGGACGAGGATCTGCAACTGGAAGACTACGAAGCCAACTTCCGCCGCATGTTCGGTGACGAGCGTATGGATGCAGCGATTGGCTCGGTCAACGGCAGCGTGCGCTTCCATGGCCTGACGCCGACGAGCATGAAGCTGGAAGGACTGGATCGGCATTTGCGCTTGATCGAGAGCTATAAAAAGCTGCACACGGCGCGGGCGAATGTGACGGCTTCTTCGCACTGACTACATTATTTCCGCTGACCAGAAAAGCCAGGCAGTTGCCTGGCTTTTCTTTACGCGCGATGTTTTGCCTATTCAGCAAAACTGCGTTGATGCAACGTCAACGAGAGTAAGGCTATCTGGAGATTTTTCGTCGATTGACGATGAAAACGCTTTTTAGCAACTGCGCAAGAAGTTGCGCAGTTGTTTCCAGAAAACATTCCTGAAAATCGCTACAGGCCACGCCGTTCAGGGCGTGCAGCCAAGTGCGCAACTTCTTGCGCAGTACTGCGCAAGAAGTTGCTCACTTACGACGACTCTTCCTGGCTGCAATAGCTACTTTTGTTGAAGTTGTTTACACAAGTTGTTGATGAACAATGGCAATGTAATGACTGGCATGAAAGTTGATATATCCAAATTCGCACGGACAGGCAATGGTGCCTGTCGCTTGTGTCTTTTGAGCAAGGAGAGCATTCCATGGCAACCCCCGCGTACATGTCCGTCACTGGCGAAAAACAAGGCCTGATCACTGCCGGCGCATTTACTGCCGATTCCGTTGGCAACACCTTTCAAGAAGGCCACGAAGACCAGGTGATGGTTCAGGCGTTCACCCACGACGTGATCATCCCGCGTGACCCGCAATCCGGTCAGCCAACCGGTCAGCGCGTGCACAAGCCAGTTGTGATCACCAAGGTCTACGACAAGGCTTCGCCTCTGCTGCAAGCCGCTCTGACCTCCGGCGAGCGCATGAGCGAGATCGTTATCCAGTGGTACCGCACTTCGGCGCAAGGCACCCAAGAGCACTACTACACCACCAAACTGGAAGACGCGATCATCGTCGCCATCAACAACAAAATGCACAACTGCCAGGATCCAGGCAACGCGCACTTCACCCACCTGGAAGAAGTGCAGTTCACCTACCGCAAAATCACCTGGACCCATGAAGTTTCCGGTACTTCGGGTTCCGATGACTGGCGTGCTCCAGTCGTTTAATTACGGCTGATGGTGCTACCGACTCGACCAGTCTGACTGGTCGAGTTCACTGTTCGATCAAGGAATTTTTTCGCCTCAGGTTCATGCACCCTGAGGCGTGTTGCAGCACTGCGCGAGGGACAAGGGAATGTTCTCACCGGCCAACCAGCCTCATTTCAATCTGACCGTCGATGGCATCGATAGCGACTTCCAGGTGCTCTCGTTCACCGGTCGTGAGGCCCTTAACACGCCGTTCGAGTTCGAGCTGGAACTGGTCAGCGAAAAGGCTTCGATCAACCTCGAAAGCGTGCTGCACAAACTGGCATTTCTCCAGCTGTCGCCAACCGGCACTGGCATTCACGGGTTGGTCTACAGCATCGCCCAGGGCGAGGCGGGCAAGCGCCTGACCCGCTACAAAATCTCTCTGCGCCCACAACTGGCGTACCTCGCGCACCGGGTCAATCAGCGCATCTTCCAGCAGATGACCGTGCAGCAGATCATCAGCCAGGTGCTGGAAGAGCACGGCATCCTCGCCAGCGATTACCACTTCCAGCTCAGCGCGATTTACCCCGAGCGTATTTACTGCGTGCAGTACGACGAGTCGGACCTGGATTTCATTCAGCGCTTGTGTGAGGAGGAGGGCATTCACTACCACTTCCAGCACACGTCCAGCGGCCACAAGCTGACCTTCGGCGATGACCAAACGGTGTTCCCGAAACTCGCGCCAGTGGCCTATCAGCAGGACTCCGGACTGGTTGCCGACAAACCGGTGGTCAAGCGTTTCGGCCTGCGCTTGGCCACGCGCACCAGTCGCACCACGCGCCGTGATTACGACTTCGTCAAACCGAAAATCGAGCTGGAAAGCGATGCCAAAAGCAGCGCGCAACCGGACCTCGAAGACTACGATTACCCGGGCCGTTTCGTCGATCGCGAGCGCGGCAAACACCTGGCCAATCGCGCGCTCGAACGTCACCGCAGTGACTACCGTCTGGCCGAGGGCAACAGCGATCAGCCGATCCTGGTCAGCGGGCATTTCCTCGCCCTGACCGACCACGCCAACCCGACCTGGAATGATCTCTGGCTGCTCACCGAAATCTTCCACGAAGGCAAGCAGCCGCAGGTGCTCGAAGAGTCGGTGACCAGCGACACCACCGACCTCAAGGACGATTTCCACCAGGGCTACCGCAATCGCTTCAGCGCCATCCCGTGGGATGTGCCTTACCGTCCACCGCTCGATCACCCGAAACCAAAAGTCCTCGGCACGCAAAGCGCGGTGGTCTGCGGCCCTGAAGGCGAAGAGATCTACTGCGACCAGTACGGCCGGGTGAAAGTGCAGTTCTTCTGGGACCGCGAAGGCAAACACGACGACATGACCAGTTGCTGGATGCGCGTCGCGTCGAGTTGGGCGGCGGAAACCTTCGGTTCGATCAACATTCCACGGGTCGGCATGGAGGTGTTGATCACCTTTCTTGAAGGCGATCCCGATCAACCGCTGATCACCGGTTGCCTGTACCACGGCGCCAATCTGCCGCCGTACAAACTGCCGGATTTCAAGACCCTGGCCACGGTCAAGAGCAAGGAATACAAGGGCAGCCGCGCCAACGAACTGCGCATCGACGACACCACCAGCGAGATCAGCATCGCGCTGCGCAGCGATCACGGCGCGAGTGCGATCAATCTCGGTTATCTGACCCATCCGCGCCCGAGCGGGGGGCAGCCGCGTGGTGAAGGTTTCGAGTTAAGAACTGATCGCCACGGTGCGGTGCGTGCGGCTGCCGGTCTGTTGATCACCACCGAGCCGCGTCCGAACGAATCCAAGCACCACAAGGATCTGCCGGAAACCGCCGAGCGCCTCGCGACTGCGAGCGATCAGCAAGATGGATTCGCCGTTCAAGCCAAAGAGTTGCAAGCCCAAGAGGCGGGCGACCAGGACGACGTGGCCAAAGCGCTGCACGCCCAGCATCAAGGCGTGCTCGGCTCGGGTCCAGCCAACCTCACCGCCAACGAATTCCCCGAATTCACCGAACCGCATCTGGTCCTCGCCAGCCCGGCCGGCATCGCCCTGACCACGCCGCGCTCCAGCCACATCGCCACTGGCGAACATTTGGCATTGAGCAGCACCGGCCACACCAGCCTGTCGATCGGCAAACGCCTGTTGGCCAGCGCCAGTCGCGGCATGCGCCTGTTCGTGCAGAGCATGGGCTGGCGTCTGGTCGCGGCCTCCGGCGACATCGATGTGCGCGCGCTGAAGGACAGCATCAACCTGCTGGCCAAACTCAACATCACCGCCAACGCCGACCGCATCACCATCACCGCGAAAACCGAACTGGTGATCCAGGGCGGCGGCAGCGCCACCACCTACAACGCCGGCGGCATCACCCACGCCACCAGCGGCCCGTACACCGCGCACGCGGCGAACTTCGCCTACACCGGCGCGAAATCTTTGGCCGGGGTATTCCCGGAACCGCCGAAACCGGGCAAGGGCAACCTGGAATTGTTCAACCAGTACGCCGGGCGTCAGGGCATCAAGGAAGGCGATTACGAAGTCATCGATGCCCTGGGCAAAAGCATCAAGGGCAAGCTCGATGGCAAAGGTTTCGCCAGCGTCACCGGCGCCGCACCGGGGCCGGCGCAAGTGCTGTTCGGCAAGGATCCGGCGGATACGTGGAGCGATGGCAGTTACATCGGCAAACCTGAGTGGCCGTTGAATCCGCCGGGGGCTGAAGAGGTGCCGAGCCAAGTGCAGGCGATGGTCGCGCAGGTCTTGCCGAGCAAGAGTTGGGACATGTTGGAGAAGGGCAAGGACATGGCGCAAACAGGGATGAGTGCGATGCAGACGGCGCAAGGTGCGATGCAAACAGCGCAGCAGGTTAAGGGTGTTGTGCAGGGTGGCGCGGCTGGATTGCCGAAATTGGCGAGTGCGGCGTTGCCGAGTGCGTCGAGCATCCTCGGCGCCGCGAGCAAGAACGGCAAGTTGCCGAGTTTGCCTGCCGTTTCGTTGCCCAAAAACGCGATTCAAACGCCCGGCCTGAGTCCGGCCTCAAGCTTGCTGCCAGATGAGTTCATGTCATGACTACTCCGACTCCTGCGCCCGATAAAAAACGTGAACCCCAGGTTGCTGTCGTTCCGCTCAACACCATCGATATTCAAGACGTCGGTCGCGGCGCCGCCAAATTCGATGCCTGGCTGCAGTCGATCAGTGGCGGGGTTGTCACGCTCGACCGTGTGAAGAACGTTGCCGGCGCCTTGCCGGTGGTGGGTAACATCATGGCGCTGGTCGACGCCCTTGGCGACATCGTGACCCTGGCCAAAAGCAAGCAGCGCCAAGTGCTGGACTGGGTCAGCCTGGGGATCAACCTGATTGGCGTACTGCCGGCCCCTCCAACCATGGCATCGGCACGCATGACGCTGCGTCCGACATTGGGCCTGGTGCGCCAGGAACTGCGTAACAGCGCGAAGATGCTTCTGGGTGATTCGCTGATCGAAGTGTTGATCGGGCATTTGAACGCGACCATTGTCGGCACGATCGATGACTTCGTAAAACAGGCGCAGCCCAAACTCGCTGGCATTCTCGACGACGCTGGCAAACTGGGCCAGAGCGCGGTGAACGAGATTGCCAAGGGGCTGGAAACCGTCGTCAATGGCAAACTCGATGCCAAGGGCGACCTCAACGCTGCGGGTTCAAAGATCACGGCGGCGCGCAGCCAGTTACTGCATGACCCCAAAGCGGCCATCGGCAACATCTTTGGTGCAGCGTTCAGTGCCTACAAGGCCGCCGGCAAAGGCGTAGCCAACAGCGCAGCGAAAAACCTGCTGCCGGAAAAAGCCAAGGCATTGGTGCTCAGCAATACGTCCATGCTGCGGACTTTGGGCGTAGAGCTGCGAACACAGCTGAAGAAGCTCAGCGATCCGGGTGTTCAACACTCCATCGGCTGGCTGTTGCAGATGCTCGGTGGCGCCGTGGTCACCTGGCGTAAGCGCAAGGCGCATGGTCAGAGTACGAACGTCAAACCCGGCGGCACCACCCAGGCCAAGCGCAAGGCCGGGGAAGGTCAGCTTGAGATGCAGTCCAAGCAAGCCGGGGCGAAAGCCGACCCTAATTGCAGAAAAAACGTGGTGTGCCCGATTACCGCGCACAGCATCAGTTTCTCGATGGGCTCGGAGACTTTCCGTCACACTGATTTCAGCCTGCCGGGCCCGTTCCCGATCAACTGGACGCGCACGTATTACTCGCGCCTGGAGGCCTATGACAAAGGGGACATGGGCGCTCGCTGGATTACCGAATTCACCACCCGTTTCGATCGCGTCGATGACGGCCTGGTGTTTCACGCGGCAGATGGACGTAGCCACAATTACCCACTGCCCAAAGTCGGTGAGGCCCATTACGACCCGGTTGAAAGCCTGACGCTGGTGCGGGTCGACGAAAACCGGCTGGTGCTGTGCAGCGGTATCGAGCGCAAGGAAACCTACGTGCGCCGCGGTCAGCGTTACGTGCTGATCGGTATCGTCCTGCGCAGCGGTGCCGGGGTCATGCTTCACTACGAACACCGTCATGACGACGAGGCGGTGTTGTCGGATCTGATTACCTACGAAGGCGATATCAGCAACGTCCACTTGCAGCTCGGCACCCTGCTCGACGCGCAAGGACACCTGATCGGTCTCTGGGAAATTCGCGACGGTGCACCCAAGCGTCAATTGTGTGCCTATCGCTACGACACCAGCGGTGATCTGATCCAGGCCCAGGATGAAAACGGCGCGGCCTGGAATTATCAATACCAGCACCATCTGGTCACGCGTTACACCGATCGCACCGGGCGCGGGATGAACCTGCAATGGCAAGGTCAGGGCGCTGATGCCAAAGCCGTCCGCGAATGGGCGGATGACGGCAGTTTCGATACCCGGCTGGAATGGGACGAAAACATCCGCCTGACGTATGTCACCGATGCCCATGGCAACGAGACCTGGCACTACTACGACATCCTTGGCTACACCTATCGCATTCGACACCCGGATGAACGCTCGGAATGGCTGTTTCGCGATGAGGCGAAAAACGTCGTGCGCCATGTGCACACCGACGGCAGCATCGACCGCTTCAGCTATGACGAACGGGGCAATGTGCTTGAGCATATTCGTGCCGACGACACCGTCGTGCATTTTGCGTATGACGATCAAGATCAGTTGATCAAGATCAGCGACGCCGAAGGCGGGCTCTGGCTGCGCGACTATGATGCTCACGGCAATCTGGAGAAAGCCATTGACCCATTGGGCAACCAGACCGAATACGCCTACACCTCGGCAGGCCTGCTCAAAGCGATCAAGGACGCCAACGGCGCCGAGAAGAAACTTGAATACAACGATGCCGGTCAACTGACGAAATATACCGACTGCTCCGGCAAGGCCAGTACCTGGGAGTACAACAGTCTTGGGCAGTTGATTTGCTTCACCGACGCGGCCGGGCAAAGCACCGAGTACCAATACCGTGCCGGCCAGCGGGTGCTGATCAGGCATCCGGATAAAACCGAAGAACGTTTCACTTACGATGCTGAAGGTCGTTTGCTGGCGCATGTCGACGGGCTGGACCGCTGCACCTCCTGGCGTTACACGGCTGCGGGGCTGGTGGCCGAGCGAGTGGATGCCACGGAGCAGACGTTGCGCTATCGCTGGGACCGACTGGGGCGGCTGACCGCCCTGGAAAACGAGAACCAGCAGCGGGTGCAGTTCGAGTACGATCCGGTAGGGCGCTTGCTCCATGAAACCGGCTTCGATGGGCGCAGCAAACACTATCGCTATGACACCGAGACCGGGCGATTGGCCTCCATTCGCGACGGCGAGCGCCTCACCGAATTCCAGTTCGACCCGATGAACCGGATGATCAGCCGTTTGGCGACGCTGGGCAGCGAGTCGCAAGCGGAAACCTTCGCCTACGATGGTAACGGCAACCTGGTGCTGGCCAGTAACGATCAGAGCCGTTTGCAGTGGTTCCATGACCCGGCTGGCAACCTGCTGCGCGAACATCAGCATTTTCTGGGGTTGGAAAAACCCTCGGTCGCGATCTGGCGACATGAATACGATGCGCTCAATCAGCGAGTGGCCACGCTGCGTCCGGACGGTCATCGGGTCAGTTGGCTGACTTACGGCAGCGGTCATCTGTTGGGCATGCGCCTCGATGAACATGACCTTATCGGTTTCGAGCGCGACGACCTGCATCGTGAAGTTGCGCGGCATCAGGGCAATCATCTGTTGCAAACCCAGCAGTGGGACCCCGCCGGACGTTTGCAGGAGCAACTGCTGGGGCGCGCCGACGATAAGCGCACTGTCCTCAAACGCGAGTATCAGTACGATGCGGCAGGTCAGTTGCGCGGTATTGACGATACTCGCCGAGGGACGTTGGCTTATCAATACGACCCGGTCGGTCGTCTGCTTCAGGCGAGCAGTCGCCTGGGTGTGGAAACCTTTGCCTTCGACCCGGCTGGCAATCTGCTCGACGATACGGCCCGGCAAACCCGACGCCCGCTGGATCAGGACCCGACCCGCAGCAAGCTTCTGGATAACCTGCTGCGCGAGTACGCCGGCACTCATTATGAGTATGACGAGCGGGGCAACCTGATCCAGCGCTGGCATAACGGCAGTTACAGCCGGCTGCGCTGGGATCTGTTCGACCGTCTGGTGCATTTTGACGACGCCCGTCTGGAGGTCGATTACGCCTACGATGCGCTGGGCCGCAGGGTTTACAAACACTCCCGTGCGCACTTTAAACAGCACCCTGAAGCCGGCTCTCAATGGAACCATCACGAATACGCACGCAAGCAGCGCGAGTCGGGTTGCGGCTTCACGTTATATGGTTGGGACGGTGACGTTCTAGCCTGGGAAAGTAGCCTGGCACAGGTGGATGGTGACTATGGTCGTACCGTGCATTACGTGTACGAGCCTGGCACCTTTGTGCCTGTCGCTCAGGCACTGCGGCATCAGGCAATCAAACTGTCGGAGCAGCCCGACTACAGCGACGAATATCGACTGGACGATGATCCGTTGTGGAGCCACGCACCCAAGGCCCAACCGATCGATGAGTTGAGCTGGTATCAGTGCGATCACTTGGGCACGCCACAGGAACTGACTGACCAGCGAGGTGAAATCGTCTGGAGTGCGCAATACAAGGCGTGGGGCCAAGTTCAGGAACAGCGTTCAGATCGTGCCAGGCAACAAGGGCTGACGAATCCACTGCGTTTTCAGGGGCAGTACCATGACCATGAGACGGGCCTGCATTACAACCGCTACAGGTACTACGATCCGCAGGTCGGTCGTTTCATCAGCAAAGACCCGATCAGCTATGCCGGTGGCTTGAATCTTTATGTCTATGCACCAAACCCGACGGGCTGGATCGATCCGCTGGGCCTGGAAACCTGTGATCCACGGCAGCAACTGGCTGACCGCAGGAAAGCCTTGGGTCTACCCGTCGCAGGTTCTGCCAATGACACATCGACATTGTCTTTATTGAGGGTCAATGGTCAGAGTTTCGAGGGTATAAACTCAGGTGATCAGAATCCCAAGACGGCGATTACCCTCGATCGGGTAAATGCGCAAACCAAAACCCACGCGGAGGCTGAAGCGGTGCAACATGCCGTGAATGCGGGCATGGCAGGTAAAGCCGAAAGTGCCGAAATGTGGGTCGACCGCGATCCGTGCAAGGCTTGTGGGTTGCCGGGCGCAGGGGGTATTCGTTCACTGGCTCGAAATCTGGGATGTAATATTACCGTGCATTCACCCAGTGGCAGCCGAACTTACACACCAACGAAGTAGTGATCATGAAGCTGGAAAAAATCATAGAAGACGAAGCAAAGGGCGAGACTTTCAAAGAGCGAGAGCACTTGAGTCCCGACCGCGCAAAGGTACTCGAAACTCTGGATCGACTGGATGGAAAGGCGTGCAGTTCGACACTGTTTTTGCTCGATGACGATAACTACATGAGCGTGGGCGGGGGGAACGACCATCGCTATGTTGTGTTTATCGCGGTCAACGTCGACGAGAAGCTGTACACACTGACTACTCCTGATGCATCAAGCGATGAGACGGTTGATGTCGTCGTCGGTGGGCAGTCCGGGAGTTACCCGAAAAACCAGGTTGTCGGCAAAGAAAGTGCCCGGAAAGCGTTGCTGTATTTTTGCGAACACGGCAAAGCGGACCCGGGATTGGCGTGGGAGATTGAAGAATGAGGGGGCGCGAAGGTCAGACCGTCGGGCCTGATTGAACGGCAAAGGAGTGATGCTGTGAAAGACGCGATTCGCTTGGGTGACTCCACCACGCATGGTGGCACGGTCCTTGAGGCATTCTCTCAAACCGATCTCAATGGCAAGCCCATTGCCGGTGTCGGACACAAGGTAAGCTGCCCTCTGTGCAAAGGGATTTTCCCCATCGCCGAGGGCAGTAGCACTTACACCGTTGATGGCACGCCTGTGGCGTTGGACGGCATGAAAACCGCTTGTGGCGCCGCCCTGATTGCCAGCGGCCCCAAAGGGGCTGTGGTCAGTTGAACAGTCGCCAGGGCCTGCCGGTAACGGTTCGACAAGGCAGGCAGGCTCGCCAGGTTTATCGCCCGTGTGCCGCATCCGCCAGTTGCCCGGTATCGACACGCACAAATACCGAATCGCCCACCGCCGTCAGCACTTCCCCGGCAAACACCTCGCAGATCACCCGGGTCTTGCGCCCGACGTCACCCTCGACTTTCGCGCGCAGAGTCAGCGTCACGCCCATCGGCGTCGGTTTGATGAATTTGATGCCGAGGTTACCGGTGACGCAGTCGATGCGCGGCAGGCTACCGGGTTCGCGGTGTTCGGCGCGGTAGTGGTAGGCCATGGCCGTCCAGTTGGAATGGCAGTCGACCAGCATCGCGAGCAGGCCGCCGTAGACCAGGTCCGGCCAGCCGCAATACTTGGCGTCCGGCAGGTGTTCGGCGATCACGTGAACGCCGTCTTCGTGCCAGCGGCTTTTGACGTGCAGACCGTGCGGGTTACGGCCACCGCAGCCGTAGCAAACGCCATCGGGGGCGGCGAGGTCTTGCAAAGGGGTAACGAGGCTAGACATGGTTTTTATTATCCTGGAGGGGTGAGTCCGGTCAGGCGCAGACGATTGCGTCCGCCGCGTTTCGATTCGTAGAGAGCGGCGTCGCCTTGTTCGATCAGCGCCGTCAGGTGCGCGGGCGGCTTGTCGAACAGGCTGGCGCCGATGCTCAGGGTCACCGCAGCGGTGGTCGGGAACGTCTGGGAGGTCATGCTCAGAAACTGCTCACGCAACGCGTTGCCCAGTTCCATGACGCGCTCACCCGAGGTGCTGCTGAGCAAAATGACAAACTCGTCACCGCCCAGGCGCGCCGTCAGCGCATTGCGCGGCAGCACCGAGCGGATCATCTCGCTCAAGGCGATCAGCAAACGATCGCCGGCGGTGTGGCCGTATTGGTCGTTGACCAGTTTGAAGTTGTCGATGTCGATCAGCAGCAAGGCGCCGGGATGCGCCGGCGAAACCTGTTCGAACAGGCGCGGCGCGCGTTTTTCCAGGGCGCGGCGGTTATACAAAGCGGTCAGCGGGTCGCGTTCGGCGAGGCGGGCGATCTGTTTTTCGCGGCGATAACGCTCGGTGCCGGTCATCGACAGGGCGATCAACATGATTGCCATCGCGCCCTCGACCAGGGAAATCTGAATGATCTCGCCGCGAAACGCCGCCAGATCGATCAGCGTGCCGGGGATCACCACAGTCAGCGCTTTGGCCACGTAGAAAATACCGTGACCGAGCAGCACATAGCGCAACTGCACCGCGCCGACGCTCAACGATTTGCCATGGGGGCGCAGCAGCGAGCTGGCCTTGAGGGTCGACAGCGCCACCAGCAACGAATTGGCCGCCAGCATGACCTTCGACCACAGCGGCCCCTCCGGCAACAGCAGCAAGACCAGCCAGGTGACAAAGATCAGGTACCAGGCCGTCGACAAGCGTATCTGCGTGAAACGCGCGACGCCGAGCAGAAACAGGAAATGCGCGGTCACCAGCAGGCCGTTGGCGAACCAGATGCCGATCAGCAAAAAGCCGCTGCTGCGTAGCAGGGCCAGGGTGGAACCGACCGTGATGGTGGCGAAACCGGCGCTCCAGAACAGCAGCGAAGGCTCACGAATGCTGCGCCATTCGATCGCCAGGTACAGCGCTGCGGCGGCTGCGAGGGCGATGGAAAGGGTCAGCATCGTAGGTGGGTCGAGCGGCATTTCTTGATGAGCCTGTCTGAGTGGCAGTTTGACCGGCGATTGTAAGCGTTCGGGCGGCTTTTTCGCAGAGGTCGTGTTGCCGCGCAAATCATTGGCAGCGGGGAGGGCGCGGTCGCTCGCCGCCGCCCTGACCGCCGTGCCGATCGGTCATGGCTTGGGCTCAAGCCAGGTGTCGACAACTCGGCGATCCAGCTCTTCCCAATAGGCCATGCCCAGCACCCGGGTGGTGTTAAGCCCGCGCAGGTAACCGCGCAACTGGTTGGCGGTGTCTTGGATGAGCTGCGGGTCGGTAATGCCTTTGTCCAGCAATACGCTTTCGTACTGAACCAGATATTCGGCCACACGCTCACGAAAATCGGGCAGAACGGCGTCACGGATCAGGTCAAACGTTCTCAAGGCGAACTCCTCATGGGCTGTTTTTCTCGTTGTGGTTGAGTGTGTATCAGTCTGCACGTCACGCAACTATTGCTAGAAGTAATAGTGACCATCACGAAACGCAAGTTCTGCTTTGTCGGCATTCGGCGGAAAATCGCTTCCATCGAACACGCAGCTCAAGGAATTTGCGCGATGAACACCCTGACCCGACTGGCTTTTGTCGCCCTGCTGACAGGCGGCGCACTGTTCACAGCTCCGACTTACGCAGCCGACGCCGGGTCGTGTCACTTCCAGACCATCACGGGCAGCAGCGCCACGTTGCAGCATTCGCAAACCGTGGGTGTGTTGCTCAGCGAGAACACCCTGGACAACCTGCAATACCTTGAGCGTTACCACAACATGGCGGTCAACGGCGCGAAAGACGCGCTGGATTCGCGGATTCGTGAAGCGTTCGTCGACAGTTCCGATCCGGAGTTGGCCATCGACTGGCTGGTGAGTTCGCTGCAACAGCAGTTCTTGTCGGTGACCGTTTACGACAACCTTGATGCTTTGGTGCAGGCGCATCCGGACGTGGTGGTGAAGCTCGACACCTTCAACCGCTTGCTGACGCAGCGCAACAGTCTGGTTGAAGCGCGTTTTACCGCACGCTTCTACGACGCCGACCTGCAATACATCGGCAAGGCAGAAGGCGCCGTCGAGAAGCAGTTGCCTTCGGTCTGGGTGCATAACCAGGCGGCACCGGCCATCGCTGCACAGATCGGTCAGCAGCGTGACCTGCAACTCAACGCGTTGAAGCAATTCGATGTGTCGCTCAAGGCGCTGGTGGCGTCGAGCTGATCACTTAAAACATAAATGGCGACGGCGGCTCCGTGAGGCTGAACCGTTGCCGGTTGAACCGAACCTTTATTTTCAGGATGACACCGATGCGTCTTTTATTTGTGCCCGCTCTGGCCGTTGCCTCTTTGCTGCTCGCCGGTTGCGCTTCGGCGCCGAACAATCCGAGCCTGACGTTGCAGACCAGCAAGACGCCTGCGCAGTACGCCGATTGTGTTGTGCCGAAGTTGCAGGGCAGTGCGTTGAACCCGACGGTTTCGCAGACTCAGCGTAGTTATCGGATTGTGGTGCCGAGCAAGATTTCTGCTGACAACGTGCTGGAGGCTTATAAGGCCGGTAATGGCGGCAAGGTGTTTATCTATGAGCGCCATTTGCTGGCTTCGAATCTTTTGCCTTCGAGTTTTGAGCGGGCGGCGCAGGATTGCATCTGACTTTGGCTTTTTTACGTATTGACTGAGCTCCTTTGGTTGGCCGCAACCAACCAATTTTTTGCCTCGCGCCTTTCATTCGGTTTGCGGGGCTTTTTTTTGTTTGGTGCCTTGGCGGCCTTTGGGCTGACCATGCTCTGGGTGTTCTTTGTGAATATCCGTTTCTGCGGGTGTCGCCGCTGGCGGTTTCGCTCTTACAGCGACTCACTTTTCCAGACGCCGAAAAGTAAGCAAAAGGCTGGGCCCCGGCGTTCGGCCCGCTCGCTGGGGCTCGGGGTTCCTTCGCTCCGGGATCGATCCGGGCGCAGCGCCTACGGTTTGCTTCGCTGCACCTCCTCTCGCTGTGTTTGGCTTCGCCAAACGGTCGCTGCGCTCCCACCCCCGGATCAATCCCTCCACTCAGCCTGCCGAAGGGGCCAGCACGGCAAGATCAAGAGCTGCAGCCGAGCTAACGCTCATCCTGTTGAGTGGTGAAGAGAGCGGGGTGGGTGCGGCTTTTGATTTGCTTCCGAATTTGAGTGCAGCTCGGTATTTCATGTCGGTGTATTTCCCGCAATCACCTCGGTCAGTTCCCTCTCCCTCCGGGAGAGGGTTAGGGTGAGGGGGCTTTTGATCTGCTTCTGGATTTGAGTTCGGCTCGGTATTTCACGTCGGCGTAGCTCTCGCAATCACCTCGGTCAGTTCCTTCTCCCTCCGGGAGAGGGTTAGGGTGAGGGGGCTTTTGATCTGCTTCTGGATTTGAGTTCGGCTCGGTATTTCACGTCGGCGTAGCTCTCGCAATCACCTCGATCAGTTCCCTCTCCCTCCGGGAGGGCTAGGGTGAGGGGCTTTTGATCTGCTTCTGAATTTCAGTTCAGCTCGGTATTTCACGTCGGCGTAACTCTGGCAATCAGCTCGGTCAGTTCCTTCTCCCTCCGGGAGAGGGTTAGGGTGAGGGGCTTTTGATCTGCTTCTGGATTTGAGTTCGGCTCGGTATTTCACGTCGGCGTAGCTCTCGCAATCACCTCGATCAGTTCCCTCTCCCTCCGGGAGAGGGTTAGGGTGAGGGGCTTTTGATCTGGGCTATGCAGCCGGTTGTTGTAAGATGCGGCATCTTCAACCTTGCGAGCAGCGAAAATGGATTCTCACTCGATATTGACCTTCACTCTGGTCGCCGCAATTGCCATCGCCAGTCCGGGGCCGGCGACGCTGATGGCGATCAACAATAGCCTTGCTCACGGGCAGCGCAGCACGATCTGGTCGTCGCTGGGCAATGCCAGTGGTTTGTTCTGTTTGTCGGCGGCGGCGATGTTGGGGTTGGGGGCGTTGTTGGCCAGTTCTGAAGTGCTGTTTAACGCGGTGAAGATCATCGGGGCCGGGTATCTGTTCTACCTCGGGGTCAAGCAATTGTTCAAAAAGGGGCCGATGCTGCCGGATGGGATTGAAGGTGAGGCGGGCAGGGGGCGACCGACTCGCGGCAAGCTGTACAAGTCGGCGTTCCTGACGGCGGTGACCAATCCCAAGGCGACGATGTTTTTTACTGCGTTGTTTCCGCAGTTCATTGATCAGGGCGCGGCGTTGCTGCCGCAGTTTCTGATCCTGACCTCGATCTTCATGGCGTTGTCAGTGTCGTCACTGAGTGTGTACGCCGCGCTGGCTTCGCGCGCGAAGGGCGTGCTGACCCGTCCGGCGTTGTCCCGTTGGGTCAGTCGTGTGGTTGGTTCGACCTTTATCGGTTTTGGCGCGGCGATTCTGACAATGCGGCGGCAGGCGGCTTAAAGCCATTTGTACCGGGCCGGGAGTCTCGCCACGAAGCAGGTTCCCGACTCGGCGCTTGAGGTCACGCTTAATGTACCGTTGTGCGCCATCGCGATCTGCGAGGCGATATACAGCCCCAGCCCTAAACCCTCGCAACGTTGCCCGGCCTCGGCGCGGGAGAACGGTTCAAACAGCAGTGGCAGCAGTTGCGCTGGAATCGGTGTGCCCTGGTTGGTCAGGGAGATCACGATCTCGTCATTTTCCGCATACGCCTTGAGGACGATTGGCGCGCTGTTCGAGCCATGGGTGGCCGCGTTGCCCAGCAGATTGGAAAGCAATTGGCTGATGCGCAGCGCATCGCAATAAATGCCCGCCGGCACATCCAGTTCATGGATAAACACCGCTTTGGGATGGGAGACCTGGACTTCGGCGAGGGTCAATTGCAGGGTGTGCTGCAAGTCGTCCACCAACTTGCGCTGCACCGGAATCCCGCCACCCAGACGTCCTCGGGCAAAGTCGAGGATGTTTTCGATCAACACGCCCATGCGCACCGAGCTGTTGCGAATCGCCGCAATCAGGTTGAGTGAACGTTTGTCTTCGGTTTTGCTTTCCAGCAAGTCAGCGCTCATGCGCACCGCGCTCAGTGGTGTGCGCAAGTCGTGGCCGAGAACGGCGATGAATTGCTCGCGCAGGCGCCCGAGTTCATTGGCGTTGTTCAGCTCGATCTGGGTCGCTTCCAGATGGCGTTGCGTGTCCAGGTTCATGGCGATCAATTGAGCGAACAGGGTCAGTGTTTTGGTGATGGCGGGTTCGTCGATATTGGCCGGGACCGAGTCGATGGCGCACAGCGTGCCGAAGAAGTCGCCATTGGCTTTGACGATGGGAATGGAGATGTAGCTTTCCAGCCCATAGGTTTTCGGCGTGTGGTGCAGCGAAAAGACCGGGTGCGCACTGGCGTGCCCGAAGATCACCGGCTGCTTATGCTGGCGGATCTCGTGGCAGATGGTCGATTCAAGTACCAGTTCGCCACCGGGTTTGAGCCCGAAATCAATGGAGTCATCGACAGCGCATGCCACCCAGTTGCTTTCGGTGACCCGCGCGACTGCGGCGAAACGCATGCCGGTGAGGTGTTTGACCATGCTCAGGATGACTGGCACCGCGTCAATGCTGCGGATCGCGTCAATGTCAGGGGTAAAGGCCGGATTGGTCATGGCGCGATGCTTCGTGAAGAGTTCGCTCAGAGACTAACGGTTAATACTGCTCATGACTAATGAAGAGACCAGAAAGTACAAGGGCGCCGTAGCTTTCCCCGGCGCCCTTGCTTGTTGCTGATCAGAAGGTCAGCGACTCAGAACTTGTACTTCGCCGTCAGCATATAGCTGCGCGGGTTGCCGTAGTTGTCGTTGGAGCCCCACGTAACATTGGAGCCAATGGCGGAGTAGTAGACGCGATCAAAGATATTGTTCGCGTTGACCTGCAGATCCAGGTGTTTGTTGACCTCGTACCCGGCCATCAGGTCGGTGACCGCATAGCCACCCTGTTCAAGGCGGTAGCTGCCGTTATTGGCCAGAGCGACGTCGTTGTACATGCGGCTCTGCCAGTAAACGTTGCCACCCACGCGCAAGTGTTGCAGCGGACCCTGGAAGCGATAGACGGTGGACACCTTGAACAGATGCTCTGGCGTGTCGGTTTCGAAACGTTGATTGTTGTTGGCCGGGTTTTCGTCCTTGATGTAGTGCGCGCGGGTATAGGTATAGCCGGCGCCGACCTGCCAGTTGTCGGTCAGCGCGCCTTGCAGTTCCATGTCCACGCCCTGGCTGCGTACCTTGCCCGATGAGCCGTAGCAGGTCAGGACCGGGCAACCGAACTGATTGTCGGCCTGGGTGGCACGACCGGTCTGGTCCATCTGGAACACCGCCAGGCTGGCGTTGAGGGCGCCGTCGAAGTACTCGCCCTTGATGCCGACCTCGTAGTTTTCGCCGACGATTGGCTCGAGCACCTTGCCGCCGAGGTCCTTCTGGGTTTGCGGGGTGAAGATGTCGGTGTAGCTGGCGTACACCGAATGATGGTCGTCGAGTTTGTAGATCAGACCGGCATAACGGGTCAGGTTACGCGTGACTTTGTAGTCGCCATCGGCCGTGCGGTCATCGTAGTCGTACCAGTCGAGACGGCTGCCGAGGATCAGCGTCAGCGGGTCGGCCAGGCTCAGGCGGGTGGTCAGGTAGACGGCGTCCTGAGTGGTGACGTTGCGGGTTTTGCCGTCCCGTACGAAATCAGGCTTGGGCGCGCCAATCGGCCAGGCCGTGGTGTACGGATCGTATTCCTTGGTGGTCGCGTCATACACCCGGTTGCTGGCGCCGACCACCAGTTCGTGGCTGCGGCCGAACGCTTCGAACGGGCCACTGGCGAACACGTCGAGCGAGCGCTGCTTGTCGGTGTGATGGGATTGATAGGCCGTGGTTTCCAGCGGGCCGGCGTAACGCGACAGGTAAGTCCCGGAGAACTCGCCGTCGAGGGTCGAGGATGAGCCGGCGACGTGCAGTTTCCAGTCGTTGTCGAAACGATGCTCGACTTCGCCGAACACAGTATCGATCTGCAGCTTGCGGTTTTCCCAGTCGGTGCCCGGGTAGGTGGAGCGGGGCAGGTCGAGGTGGTGGCCGTTGGTGCCGATCGGCAGGCCGCCCCAGAAATAGTTGGTCTGTTCGTTCTGACGCGAGAAGCCGAGGGTCGCGGTGGTGCTGTCGCTGAGGTCGGCTTCACCGATGGCGTAGAACAGGCCATGGTCGTTTTCTTCCTTGTCGCGGAAGCTGTCGGCGCCTTGATAGGAACTGACCACCCGGCCACGCAGGGTGCCGCTTTCGTTCAACGGGCTGGAGGCGTCGATCTCGCCACGGTAGTCATCCCAACTGCCGGCGGCGCCAGTGAGGGTTACACGCTGATCGGCCGTCGGGCGTTTGCGCACCAGGTTGATCGCCGCCGAAGGGTTGCCGGCACCGGTGACCAGGCCGGTCGCACCACGGACAATTTCGACGCGGTCGAACATTGCCAGGTTCGGTTGCACCGCCATCGAGAACGGCGAATAGGAGCTCGGCAGGCCGTCGTACATGATGGTGTCGATGTCGAAACCGCGCGAGCTGTAGGTCTGCCGACCCGGGCCGCTGGCCTGACTGAGGAACAGTCCCGGCGTGCCTTTCACCACGTCGTTGATGCTGGTCATGTTCTGGTCGTCCATGCGCTGACGGGTGATCACCGTTACCGCTTGGGGTGTTTCGCGCATGGTCAGCGACAGCTTGGTCGCCGTCCGCATCGGGCCGGTGGTGTAGGACTGGGTGTCTTCGGTGGTGCTGCTCATCTGGGTCGCGCCGATCTCCGTCGCGTCCAGTTCCAGCGTGGCCGGCGCGGCTGTTTCAGACGTGGCAGATGTTGCCTCGTCGGCCAGCGCCGGTGTGATGCTGGCCATGCAAATGGCGAGTGCCAACAGGTTTGGTGAACGGTTTGAGCGGCGGTGTATGGTGCAAAACGACATCAATCTGCTTCCCCAAATGATACGAAAACGAATCCAGTGCGAGTGCGTGTAGGAATTATTCGCATTAGTCTGTCAGATCATTCCGGGTGAAGAAAGGCGTACGGCTCAGTTAGTTAACGAATTTTTCACAATCGGGCGGGCGCTCTACGGCGCGGGTTGGCGCAGAGTCGTGGTTTTTCGGGGGCGAGATAGAAGCAAAACGGGCCGATCACAAACGCTTGTGATCGGCCCGCTGCTGAACGTGATGAAAGGGCTGTCAGTTCAAATCTTCAGCCTGGTGACGCTCGGGTACTTGGGTTGCTTCATCACCCCAGGTGCGATTGACGCGTTGCCCACGAATGACCGCCGGCCGCTGGGCGATGTCCTCGGCCCAGCGCTGTAAATGGGTGTACTCGTGAGCGGCGAGAAACTCGGCCGCCGAATAAACGTTGTTGCGCACCAATTGCCCGTACCACGGCCAGACTGCGATGTCAGCGATGGTGTAGCTGTCGCCGGCCAGATAGGCGCTTTCGGCCAGACGCCGGTCGAGCACGTCCAGTTGCCGCTTGGCTTCCATGGTGAAGCGGTTGATCGGGTACTCCATCTTCTCCGGCGCATAGGCATAGAAGTGTCCGAAACCGCCGCCCAGGTAGGGCGCCGAGCCCATCTGCCAGAACAGCCAGTTCAAGGTTTCGGTGCGGCCCGCCGGATCCTTCGGCAGGAATGCGCCGAATTTTTCCGCCAGGTACAGCAGGATCGAACCGGATTCGAACACACGAATCGGCGGCTCAACGCTACGGTCCATTAGCGCCGGAATTTTCGAATTGGGGTTGATCTCGACAAAGCCGCTGGAGAACTGGTCACCCTCGCCAATGCGGATCAGCCACGCATCGTATTCGGCAGCGCTGTGCCCCAGCGCTAACAGCTCCTCCAGCATAATCGTCACTTTGACGCCGTTGGGCGTGGCCAGCGAGTAGAGCTGCAACGGATGCTTGCCGACCGGCAAGGTCTTGTCATGGGTCGGCCCGGCAACCGGCCGGTTAATGCTGGCGAACTGGCCACCGGACGGGGCTTCGTTTTTCCAGACCTGGGGCGGAACGTACGGTGCTTTGCTCATGTAAGGGGCCTCATCTTGGCAAGTGGAAAAAATACCTCGCTGATAATAGACAGCACACCACAGAACCCGCTTCCTGATCCAGAGTGCGATTGATCGGTCTCATCAGTCATTTCGCGCGCAGGTAGCGAATCCATTCGCTGGCTTTTCTGAAGCCATGAATACCCAGGATCGAGACGGCGATGACCGTGATCATCGGCCCGATCACGCCCAGCCCTGTGGTCATCTGGGCGTAGGCCGCGAGGGACAGGGCAAGCACCGCATAGCCGGCGAGGTACTTCCTGTAGGCGATCAAGAGCGTTGGCACCATCAGGACGACGAACAGATGAGTGGCGATGGTGATCAGGATTTGTGCGACCAATTGGACAGGCACGCTGCCCATGGATGCCTGAGCCATGGTTATCTCGGCGTCGTACAGAAACATCTGCAGTGAAATGACGGTTATTGCGGCCATTACCAGCGCAGCCAACGCCGCAATTTTTGAGCGTTTCATCTGATCTCCAACGGGTGAAGCAACGTCTGATAAATGAATCTTTCAGCCTCAGCGCTGCGGCCATTGATCCTTGATTTCAAACCACGGCGCCTTCGACGTGACTTCCACATGTTGCTGTTTTTCCGTGGTGAACGTCGTGTCGAGCGTGCCCAGCGCAACCGAGATCCAGCCGTTGAATTCCCCTTGATTGCTTGCCCAGAACAGCGACGAGCCACAGTGCGTGCAGAACTGGCGTTGTACCGATTCAGACGATTGATACGACTTCAGATGGTCAGCACCTTCCAGCAACTCCAGGTTCTGGCGCTGCACGCTGCCATAGCTGGCAAACGCCGCGCCGTGGCTTTTGCGGCACTGGCTGCAATGGCAATGCGAAAGCGCCTTGGGCCGTGAACGGATCTGGTATTTCACCGCTCCGCACAGGCAACTGCCCCGGAAGGTCTGAGGGGAGGGCGTGAGCATTGTTATTGCGAATCCTTGTAGGTAATGGCTTGTTTCAAGGGGGCAGGTGACTGCGACAGAAACCCGGTAATCAGGGAAATCACCTGTTGTTGAATCTGCGCGCGTGGGCGGCCGCCCTCGCCATCAGTGCAGATGATGCTGTCGCCCGGTACATCCTCGTCGAGCATGGCCACGGCGCCAGGTTTGCAGATTGCCATGAAACTGAAGTGACTGGCGTCGCTGATCTCGACATAACGCGATGAGGTTTTTGGCAGACGTTTCGCGAGGTCGACGGACTCCAGTTCAGCGGGCAGTTCTTTCGACGGCACGCCAGCAGCGATCACCAGGATCGGCACGGGGTAGGCCGCGAGGCTGGCGTCGGTCATCCCGCGCGACAGGCCCAGATCCAGTGAAACCACGGCAGTGACGCGCTTGTCACGCCAGTCGGCGGCCAATTGAGCTTTCGCTTGCGCGGTGTTTGCAGTGTTCATTTGTTGGTAAGCGGTGCAACTGGCGAGTTGCGTGTGAACCTTGCAGTCTTCGGCAAAACGCTCGGGGTCAAAGCGCGCGCCGCCGGCTTCGAGGACCGTCCAGCCGCCGAGCGAATGGCCGACTATGGCAATGCGATCCTGGGTCACTGCGCCGAATTTCTCCGGTTGCGCCGTCACCGCATCAATGGCGCGGCTGAGGTCAACGGGGCGCTGCCACAACTGCGCCGCGGCTTGCGGGCTGCGATCACGGCTGGTGGTGCCGGGGTGGTTGACCGCTGCGACGATGTAACCCTGACGGGCCAGAGCACTGGCCAGCCATGTCTGGTTGATCCAGCTCCCGCCATAGCCGTGGGATAGCACAACCAATGGATGCTCGCCTTTGGCGGCCGGGGCGTTGAGCACCGCAGGGGCGCCGACGAATACCGGGTTGTCGCCGAACAATTGTGGTGTCGCAGCGGTGGTCGCACTCGGGTACCAGACGACCATTTCCAGCGGGCGCTCATTGCGCGGATCCGCCAGCGTGGCGTACTGGAAACCAACGGGTTGGGCGTCAGCGAAGGCGTGGCTGCTCAAGCAGATCAGTAGCAGGGCACCGAGCGTTTTTTTCATTGTTGTTATCTTCCGTGATGGGCCGATTGGCGAGGTGGACTTTGCCCGATTTCGCGCGCTTCAGCGAGCCTCTTTGAACCCAGAATCTTAAACATTTTCCATCGGCCAGCGCGTGGCCAGATGCGCTGTCAGATAATCCAGAAAGGCTTTGACCTTCGGCGTCATCGCCGCACGATCCTGCACGCAGGCATAGATGTCCATTGGCTGGACGACGCTGTGTTCAAACAGCGGCACCAGTTGCCCGTTCGCCAGGAAAGGCGCTGCAACAAACTCCGCCAGTCGCGTGATCCCTGCACCGTGAACCGCCATTTGCGCCAGTGCATCAATGTCATCACTGATGGCAGTGGCGTTAATATTGGCGTCGAAACGCTGCCCGTCGCGGATAAAGCTCCAGCGCAGAAAACGCCCGTCCAGGGGATAACGAAAGGCCAGGCAGGCATGGTTTTGCAAATCATCCGGCGATTGCGGCCACCCGGCACGCTGCAGATAAGCCGGCGCGGCGCACATGATGAAGGGCAGCGAAACGATCTTGCGTGCAACGATGCCGTCCTCCAGTTGCGGCTTGATTCGCAGGCTCAGATCGATGCCGTCCTGGATGTGGTTGATCTTGCCGTTGGTGGTCGACAGTTCGATGAGCAGGCGCGGGTGCAGTGCGGCGAAACCGGCAATCAGCGACGCCAGCACATGGCGGCCAAAGGCAGATGTCGAGGCGATGCTCAGCCGGCCCTGCAGCTCGGTTTCATCGCTGCTGATCAAGCTTTGCGCCGATTCCAGATCCGCCGCAATCCGGCGGACTTTCTCGTAGTACACCGCGCCGTTTTCGGTCAGTGCCATGCTGCGCGTGGTGCGTTGCAGCAGACGTACGCCGAGGTGCGCTTCCAGCCGATTGAGCGTTTGGCTGACCGCTGCCGCACTGACGCCGAGGGTCTTGGCGGCGCCGACAATCGAGCCGGCTTCGACCACTTTGATAAAACTGGCAATCGCCGCTAACAGATTCATTCATCGTCCCGTTGAGGGTTGATTCGTAAGTTCTGCTTTATAAAGTACCTGCGCTTGAGCGTCTAGTTACGCGGGGGCGGCCTTGCTAACGTGCGGTCTCCCTGTCACTGGATGGAAAAACCATATGAATCAATCGACAAGCTCGGAAGCCTTGAACATCAGTCGTCGCAAGCTGTCACCCCGCGCCACGCCGTATGTGTTCGCGCTGTACATGGCGACGATCATGGCGTTTCTGATGTCGTTGGTGATCACTGCCGCCAACTCGGGCATTGATAACGACTACCTGAGTAATACATTGCACGCCTACAAGCTGGCGATGCCCGTGGCGTTTCTGTGCATCCTGGTCGTGCGGCCGATCGTGATCAAACTGGTGGCGTTCACGGTGCATCCGCATCGTTGAAAGCCTCCGCGTCATCAGTGACTGTTTTACCGACTTCGCGAGCAGGCTCGCTCCCACATTTGCAACTCAATTCCCTGTGGGAGCAAGCCTGCTCGCGAATGGACTCACCACCGATCGACAGGTCTTGTGGGGGACTCAGAAAAACAAACAAGGATTGGCCTGAGGAAACCAATCGAAACTTCGCCAACAACCCAACTGTCCAGACCCTTACACCTCCCGGCGGATGTGCTGCCGGGGCAGCTCCATGCAGCGGAGAAAGACGAGGATCGAGATGACGATGACAGTGGGAGATTTTCTGGTTGAGCGGCTCAGCGAATGGGGCGTTACGCGGATTTTTGGCTATCCGGGTGACGGCATCAACGGCGTGTTCGGCGCGCTCAGTCGAGCCAAGGGCAAGATTGAATTCGTCCAGGCGCGGCATGAAGAAATGGCCGCGTTCATGGCCTCGGCGCATGCCAAGTTCACCGGCGAGTTGGGGGTGTGCATTGCCACTTCCGGCCCGGGCGCCTCGCACTTGATCACCGGCCTCTACGACGCGCGTATGGACCACATGCCGGTGCTGGCCATTGTCGGCCAGCAGGCACGCACGGCGCTGGGCAGTCACTACCAGCAAGAGCTGGATCTGGTGTCGATGTTCAAGGATGTCGCCGGGGCATTTGTGCAGCAGGCGTCGGCGCCTTCGCAGGTGCGGCATTTGCTCGATCGCGCAGTGCGCACGGCCGTGGGCGAACGCCGGGTAACCGCGCTGATTCTGCCAAACGATTTGCAGGAATTGAAATACGAAGCACCGGCGCGCGCCCATGGCACCGCGCATTCCGGGGTGGGTTACACGAAACCCAAAGTGTTGCCTTATGACGAGGATCTGCAGCGTGCCGCCGAGGTTTTGAATGCGGGAGAGAAGGTCGCCATTCTGGTTGGCGCCGGGGCATTGCAGGCGACCGATCAAGTCATCGCCGTGGCGGAAAAACTCGGTGCCGGCGTCGCCAAGGCATTATTGGGCAAAGCCGTGTTGCCCGACGATCTGTCTTGGGTCACCGGCAGCATCGGCCTGCTCGGCACCGAACCGAGCTACAAACTGATGAACGAATGCGACACTTTGCTGATGATCGGTTCGGGTTTTCCGTATTCGGAGTTTCTGCCCAAAGAAGGCCAGGCGCGCGGCGTGCAGATCGATTTGCAGCCCGACATGCTCAGCCTGCGTTATCCGATGGAAGTCAATCTGGTCGGCGACTCGGCGGAAACCCTCGCCGCTTTATTGCCACTGCTCGAACAGAAAACCTCCAACAAGTGGCGCAAGAAAATCGAAGGTTGGCGCAGCAGTTGGGAGAAAACCCTCGAAAGACGCGCCATGGCCAAGGCTGATCCGGTCAACCCGCAACGGGTGGTCTATGAGCTGTCGCCACGCTTGCCCGATGAGGCCATCATCACCAGCGACTCCGGCTCCTGCGCCAACTGGTTTGCCCGCGATCTGAAAATCCGCCGTGGCATGCAGTGCTCGTTGTCTGGTGGCCTGGCGTCCATGGGCGCCGCAGTGCCCTACGCGATTGGCGCGAAGTTTGCTTATCCCGAGCGTTCGGTGATTGCGCTGGTGGGCGATGGCGCAATGCAGATGAACAACATGGCCGAACTGATCACCGTCGCCAAATACTGGCGGCAGTGGGCGAGTCCGAAATGGATCTGTGCGGTGTTCAACAACGAGGATCTCAATCAGGTCACGTGGGAGCAGCGGGTGATGGAGGGCGATCCGAAGTTCGAAGCCTCGCAAAGTATCCCGGACGTGCCTTACCACTTGTTCGCCATTTCCATTGGCCTGAAAGGCATTTTTGTCGATCGCGAAGAAGACGTCGCCGCAGCCTGGGAAAAGGCATTGGCCTCGGAAGTCCCGGTGGTGATCGAGTTCAAGACCGACCCGAACGTGCCGCCCTTGCCGCCGCACATCAAGCTTGAGCAGGCGAAGAAATTCGCCACGACATTGCTCAAGGGCGATCCGGATGAAGCCGGGGTGATCGTGCAAACCGCCAAACAGGTGCTCGGCGCCGTGTTACCCGGGAAAAAATAACCGGTTTACACGGAAGATTGATTTGATCGTTCCCACGCAAAGCGTAGGAACGATCAGGCAGGAGAAACCCGGAGGTGTGCTTTTGATTTTCATCGGTTGTGCCGGCTGGAGTCTGGGGCGCGAACACTGGCCGGTATTTCCCCTGGAGGGCACGCATTTGCAGCGCTACGCCGCGCGACTCAACGGCGTGGAAATCAACAGCTCGTTCTACCGCCCGCATCGCCGGCAAACCTATGAGCGTTGGGCCGATGGCGTACCGGAGAACTTCCGGTTTTCGGTGAAAATGCCCAAACATATCACCCATGAATTACGCCTGGCAGGTTGCGAGGCGGCGCTGGACAGGTTTCTGGCTGAATGCGGCGGTCTGGGCGAACGCTTGGGCTGCTTGCTGGTGCAGTTACCACCTTCGCTGGCGTTTGACGCCGCCAGCGCCGAAACCTTTTTCACGACATTGCGCGAACGGTTTTCCGGCGCAGTGGTGCTCGAGCCAAGGCATGATTCGTGGGTCAGCGCTGAGTCGATATTAATGACTCACCGGATCGCCCAAGCAGCAGTCGATCCTTCGCGCATCCGCCGTGATGTTTCGCCAGCCGGTTGGACGGGAACCCAGTATTGGCGCCTGCACGGCTCACCGCGCATTTACCACAGCGCCTACGATTCACCTTATTTGCAACACCTCGCACACGCCTTGCTGTCAGCGACCGCTGCAGGTGCCACAACCTGGTGCATTTTCGACAATACCGCCAGCGGCGCAGCACTGGGTAATGCCCTGGCGCTGGCGACGCTGACGACAGAATGAGTCAACAGTTTCTCCACTCATTGGCAGTGTGCCAAAGGTGCGTCGCAGGACGAAACGGCCAACGTATTCATGATTACCTGATTGCGGCTGCGCGATGTGCTGCACGTTAAGACTTTGGTCTGTCAGAGCCTTTCTGCAATATCTACTGTGATATCTTTTTGATGGCGCGCTCGCTCTGAGCGATGATTTACCGGTATTCGAGCCGATTGTTTAGTGCAGGAGAGGCAATGTTGAAGGAACAATGGGTGTGCGATGAGACGTTACTGGCGCAGATGCAGGCTGCCAGCGCCGAGGAAATCGATGTATTGGTGGACGTGATCAGCGATTTCGGCCGAGGCCGGGCGGGTCTGGACGCCGAGTGCAAGAAACAGTTGATTCTGGCCAAACATGATCCCCGTGCCGATCGATACTCCGCACCACTGCTTGCACTGCTGGGCCACGAATTGCAGCAGTTCGGCGGCAATTCGGCAATGAACCTCGCGCGCCGCGCACTCGGCCGTACTGCGGTGGCCTACAGCGAAATCGTTGACGACGTGTACAAGAAGCTGAACGGCAAGAGCCCTGCGGACAAGCCACTGGCGCAGAAGGAACGGGAAATTGCGCTGGCCCTGTTTGGTGCCGAATGGCGTGAAATGCCTGCTGCGCAACGGCACGAACGCAGCACGCACATCAAAGTCTTGTCCGGTACGTTCTCGCTGGCATCGGCCTTGGGACTTGGTGCGAGCGGTACGATCATGGGCTTGTCGGCTGGCGGTAGTGCAGCGTTGTTCACCGCTGTTTCCACCGGCCTGCGTTTGAACCCGCTGGGATTGTTGGTCACGGCAGGCATCGGGGCGCAAAGCGCGGCGGCAGAGGCGTATCGGGTCACCGTGCCGTTCGTGGCGCAGATGGGCTGGATCCGTTTGCGTCAGGAAGCGGATGCACAAGCGCCCGTTGCGCCAAAACTGGCCAATCCTGCAACGCTGGCCGGGCAGGGCACGGCGCTGCAGGACATGGTGCTGGCCGATGAGGCGGGCGGTACGTTAATGAAGATCAGTGTGTTCGACCGCGCGCCGGTCATCACCGGCAGTGCCATTCCCGCCGGGCAACTCAGCGCACTCAACCCATTGCTGTCCAATGTCCCGGGCCTGGCGGCGCTGGCCGAGTTGCAAAACGGCAACTACGTTGTGTGCAGTCTGCCATTTGAGACGTTGACCAAAGCCAAGGATCAAGAAGGTGCGGTGCGTGCCTTCGTCACCGAAAGCGGGCGCATCAAGGAAAATGCGCACTTGTTCAGCCCCGACAACCTGCAAAACATTATGCTCAGTGGTGCGCTATGGAATGCCGTCTCGTCGGCGGTCGGGCAGAAACACCTGCACGATATCAATGAGAAACTTTCCGCCATCAAGCGCCAGCTGGATGAAGTGCAAGAAGACCTGATCAACCTGCGCCGTGATGATTTGACCGGGCTGGTGGGTTACGTGCAAAGCCTGCTTGATCACTATCCACAGGAAGGCATTGATGCGGCTGCGCTGATGCAACTGGAAAACCGCCAGGTCGACCTGGTGGCCTTGGAGACGTATTTCGAGCGGGAGATGAACAAAGAGGTGGACAAGGCGAAGGCCGTCGAAACAGGCAAGCTGTTCAACGCCGACTCCTCCCGGGTGGCTTTGCTTGAAAGTCTGTCGCGGATGGACATTTGGGTTCAAAGCTATCTGCAAGTCACGCAGTTGCGCGTGGTCGCTTACGCCTTGCTGCACATGGAAAAACCATTGGCACGCTACCGCACCGAAGCGGCGAAAGTGCTGGACAATCTGCAGCGCCTGACCGTGATCGCTGCGGCGAACCAGCAGATTTACAGTGCCCAGATGGAGTTAAGCAACACGCTGTTTTTCAGTGGCAGTGCCGAAAACTTGCAACGCTTCAAATCGCAACTGGCGGCGCTCGACAATGATCTGAAAAATGGCCCGATCAACGCCAGGCAACTGCACCGCTCACTGTTCGATCAATCCGATCGTCAGGTACTGCTCCAGGTGCAGAACGGTCAGTTCATCGGCGGTCATCTGCTCGAGTCGACGTTCCAACCGGCGTGAGCTCAATGCGCTGCGGGAGCGGATGTACTCCATCCGCTCCCAACGCGGCCTAGTTGCCATCGGCCACTTTTCGTTCGATCTCATCGATCTTGCGTTGCAGCGTCTCGGCGTCCTGCTCCTTTACGCGGTTAGACGAAGGCGTGATGACCTCATCAACGGCTTCGGTGTCATCGTCCCTGTCTTCAAGATCGCGCTTGACCACATTCACCGGTTTGCCGGAGGTGTCGGTGGGCGGGGCGTTCTGGGTTTTGCTGTCATCGCTATTCATGGTGCTGACCTCCAGTGATGTAAACATTGGAGGTGCCGTTGCGGTGGGCGTTCGATATTTTTGCGGGGCATCAAACCAATGGCGGCATGCGCATGCCGCGCAGCGGATCATCGAGCAATCTGAATTGCTCCAGCATGAAATCAATCAGCAAGCGCGAAGACGGCAGCATTCCGTGCCGGGTCGCAAACACTGCATGAATCATTTCAGTTCTCGGCGCCCAGTCAGGCAGGACCACGATCAGTTCCCCTCGCTCAATGAAGTCGTGTACCAACGACATTGGCATCTGCGCAACGCCAACACTGTCGATCGCCGCGCAGCGCAGCATCGGCAGGCCTTTGGTAATCAGGTTCGGGCGATGCTGGAGGGTGAATTCCGAACCGTCCTGATGAAACAGAGTCCAGCTGTAATCGCGTTGCGGACTGCCATGATGAACACTGGGGAACCGGGCCAGATCTTCTGGTGCGCTCGGCGTGCCCAGACGACTCAGCAGTCCGGGGCTCGCAACCAGACACTGTGGCCGCTGGGACATGACGCGGCTGACCAACTCGGAGTCCTGCAGGGGCGGCGGGCGTACCCGTAACGCCAGATCGACACCCTCGGCGACCACATCGACCTGACGATCAGTCGCCTCCAGATGCACCTCCATGCGCGGGTGGATAGCCATGAAACGCGTGATGATTGCGCCCACGCACTCTTCCAGCAGTACGGATGGACAGGTAACGCGCAGCACGCCGCCCGGCTCGGCGTGAGTCAGGGCGATCGCGGCCTCTGCGGCTTCGGCTTCCTTGAGCATCGCACGGCAACGCTCGTAATAGGTTTGCCCCAGCTCCGTGACTGTGAAATGGCGGGTGTTGCGGATGATCAGGCGCACACCGAGGCGCTCTTCGAGCTGGGCGATGCGTCGGCTCAGATTGGACTTGGGAATGCCCAAGGCGCGGGCGGTCTGCGCGAAACCGCCATGATCCACCACCATGACGAAGTACTGAAGGTCATTGAGATCCAGCACGGTCGTAATCCATTCAGTCAGAAGGCGCTAACTATACAAGGCGGATCGTCCCTTGTATGGGAAACACCAGTCCGTTTTTGCGACTACCGCGATGGGTCAGCGGGGTTTTAGATTGCCGACGTTGAATGTCCAGGCTGGCGTGGCCCCGCTGATCAATTTCAAGCCGATCGTCAGCATGACGCCAAGTTGGCTGACACTCTCAAACCACGCTATGTAATAGCCTGAACCACCCCCGAGATCTGCGCGCCGGTTGCGCAGGCCTGTGCGATTTCTTTGGATTAACTACGTGAACAAACTCTGTGAGATGCATGCTTTCGTCATGGTGGTCGACACCGGAAGTATTTCCGAAGCCGCACGCCGTTTAGGGATGGCTAAATCGATGGTCAGCCAACGTCTGCAAAACCTGGAAAAACGCTTGGGCAGTATTCTGTTGGAACGCGGACGGCAGGCGCGCCTGACTGATTCGGGCGAGGTGTTTTATCGCTACTGCGTGCGCATTCTGGCTGAAGTCGAAAATGCCGAAGACGCTGTACAAGCCTCCCAGTCGAGCTTGCGTGGCAACCTGCGGCTGGCTGCACCGATGGCTTTCAGCATTCGCTATCTGACGCCGATCCTGTCGTCATTCGCGGTGCGTTACCCGCAATTGCAACTGGATGTCGAATTCGACGATCGGTATGTCAATCTGCACGAAGAGCGCTACGACGCCGCAATCCGTATTGGTGAGCTGCCTGATTCTTCATTGGTGGCGAAAAACATCACCGCCAACCGCCACGTCATTTGCGCCAGCCCCGACTATCTCGCTGCTCACGGTACACCACAAACGCCGCAGGAACTGTCCCGCCACTTCGCCATGCTCTATGTCAATCGCGAGCCCCATGGCATGTGGACGCTGCCGGTGAACAACACGCTGGAGTCGTTTCGCGTGCGCTGTCGCCTGCGCACCAACAATGCCCATCAACTCATGGAAGCGGCCAAGGCCGGCATGGGCCTGGCGATTCTGCCGACGTTTCTTGCCGCGCAGCCGATGGTTGCTGGCGAACTGCAAGAGGTGTTGCCAGCGTATGCACCGCGCGGCGGAAATATCTCGGCGGTGTATCGGCAATCCCTGCGCGCTTCACCGAAACTGCAGGCGCTGATCAGCTTTCTCAGTGAACAGATCGGCAGTCCGCCCGCGTGGGAAAAACAGCTTGCCGAGCATGCTCGCCAAAGGCAGTGAGTCGTTCGGAATTAACGAAACCCCGATTCGGTTTTTGCCTGCTTATGAGCGTGTGAGTCCTTCCATATGCTTGTTCCTAACAGACGCCACTCCTGCGTCTGACAGGGAAGAAATGCATGAAGAACACCCTTGATACCGTCGACGTACTGATCGTCGGTGGCGGTTCGGCTGGTGCAGTGTTGGCGCGGCGTCTGAGCGAGAACAGCCAGCGCCAGGTCGTGCTGCTGGAAGCAGGCAACAGTTTTGCCGTGAACGACTATCCAGACATTGTCGCCAACAGCGACATTGTCGGTGCCAATGGCAACCCGCAGTTCGAGTGGGGTTACAAAACCCGGGCCGGCTACATCGAGCATCCGATTGGCGCCGTGCGCGGCAAAGTGTTGGGCGGCAGCTCTGCGATCAATGGTGCCGTGGCGATTCGGGCACGGCCCAGTGATTTCGCGCGCTGGAACCTGCCGGGCTGGGGCTATGAAGACCTGCTGCCGTTTTTCAGGAAACTGGAAAGCCACAGCCGTGGTGACAGTGCTTTGCACGGGCATGCCGGGCCGCTTCCGGTACAGCAACTGAGCCATCTGGATGTCACGCCAATGCAGCGGGCATTTATTCAGGCGACTTTCTCCTACGGCTATAAAATCATCGACGACTTTGATGGCGCCGATGCCAACGGGGTTGGTCCGTACCCGATGAACGTCGTCGACGGTGTGCGCATCAACACCGGTATGGCCTACCTCAATGATGAGGTGCGTACTCGTGGCAACTTACACATCCGCCCTGACAGCCTGGTGGATAAGGTCTTGTTCGACGGTCAACGCGCGATCGGAGTGCAATTGAGCGACGGCACGCAACTGCGCGCCGCTGAGGTCATTCTTAGCGCGGGCAGCTATGGCAGTGCGGCGATTCTGCTGCGTTCCGGCGTTGGTCCGGATGCCGATCTGCGGGCATTGCAGATTCCCGTGGTGGCAACGCTGCCAGTCGGCCAACAACTGCAGGATCATCCGTTTTACTACAACGCCTACGCGGCCAATCCACGCTTGATTGGCCGTCAATCCCCGGCCATCGGCGCCAAACTCTGGTCCCACAGCCGCAGCGCGGAGTCCGGCGATCTGGACCTGCACATCACTGCGACGCACCTGTTTCCCCACGATCAGAGCCCGACCAACATCGGCTTCGTGCTGGCGGTTGCGCTCACGCGGCCACGGTCCCGAGGCACGCTCACTCTGGCCAGTCGCGATCCGCTTGCAGCGCCGATCATCGATCTGAATTTTCTCGCCGAACCCGAGGACCGTCAGCGCCTGCTCGACGGCATTCGCCTGGCCCGCAGGATCGGTGGCACAGCACCGTTGAACGCCCTGATTCACAGCGAACTCAATCCGGGGGCGGGGGTTGCGTCGGACGAAGCGCTGTTGGCCAGCGTCCGGGCGAGCCTGGACACCTATCACCATCCAACTTCAACCGCTCCGATGGGCGTGCCCGGTGACAAGCATGCCGTGGTGGATTTGCAGGCCCGGGTCCTTGGTCTGCACGGGCTGCGCGTGGTCGATGCGTCGATCTTCCCCGATGTGCCGTCGGTAGCCACCAATATCACTGTGATTGCTTTTGCGGAAAAAATCGCCGCGCTTTACGCCTAATTGTCAGGACGATGCTGCTATGAACAACACTCCCGTTTTGAATTGGATCGATGGCCAATGGCACGATTCCGGTATTTACAAAGACTCGATTGACCCCGCGACGTATGAGCAGATTGGTTGTTATGCCGAGGGGAGCGCGGATACCGCGCAACGGGGCATTGAAGCTGCCCTGCGTTCGTTTGCGCAGTCCTCTTGGAAAGACGATCGCGCCCTGCGTGGCACGGTGCTGCTGGAGCTGGCGGAGGCCTTCGAACGTAACGCCGAAGCGTTGATTGACACACTGGCGCTGGAAAACGGCAAGATCCGTCCGCAAGCGGAATTTGAAGTGCGCATGGTGCCGTCCAAATTGCGTTATTACGCGGCGTTGGCGCGTACCGAGTATGGGCGCGCAGCGGAGCCGACACCGGGGCGGATTTCCCTTGTATTGCGCCAGGCTGTCGGTGTGGCAGGCATCATCGTGCCGTGGAATTCACCGGTGGTGTTGATGATTCGTTCGCTGGCACCGGCGTTGGCCGCCGGTTGTACAACTGTGATCAAAATGCCGGGGCAGACCGCCCAGACCAATGCATTGGTCGCACGCATCATGAGCGAGGCGCGGTCACTGCCGCGCGGTGTGATCAATCTATTCAGCGAAGCGGGTGCGGCGGGGTCTATACATCTGGTCGAGTCGCCAAAGGTGCCGGTGATCAGCTTTACCGGCAGTACCGGCACTGGCCGGGCGATCTCGGCGGCAGGGGCGCAACACCTCAAGCGTTTTGGTCTGGAACTGGGCGGTAAAACACCGATGCTGGTGTTCAACGATGCCGATCTCGATGCAGCCGTTCCGGTGCTGCTCAAAGCCTTGACGGTGTTCGCCGGCCAGTTCTGCATGACCGGTTCGCGACTGCTGGTGCAGCGCGATATTGCCAAGGCACTGACTGATCGTCTGGCGGCCGTTCTTGAGGCCGTGCGCGTGGGGCCCGCAGCAAATCCGGCCAGTGAAATGGGGCCGTTGATCGACAAAGCCAATGTGCAACGGGTCAATCAAGTGGTCGAGCAGGCAATTGTCGACGGAGCGCAAGTGATTGTGCGCGGTGGGCCGGTCGTGGAAGGGCCACTGGCTAAAGGCGCGTTTTATCGACCGACATTCTTGCGTGTCAGTGATCCAAACATGGCTATTGTCCAGCAAGAGACCTTCGGGCCGGTGCTGACCTTGCAGGTATTCGACAGCGAAGCCGAGGCAATCGAGTTGGCCAATAACAGCGAGTTCGGTCTGGCGGCCAGCGTCTGGACCCGTGATGTCGATCGCTCGTTACGCGTTGCCCGCGAATTGGAGGTCGGTACCGTCTGGATCAACGATTGGGCCATGGTGTTCGACGAATTCGAAGAGGGTGGCTGTAAGCAATCGGGGCAGGGCAGGCTTAACGGTGTGGCGGCCATGGATGATTTCATCGAGTACAAACACATCGCACTCAATCCCGGTCTGCGTCAGGCATGAATGCCGTGTGCTTGCAACGCTTGCTGATCGGCGCCGTGCTGGCCGGGACGCTGGCATCTTCCTCAGCCTTGTCTGCCAACGACACAAGGAATGACACGATGGCCCCAGAGCCGTTGTACGACGCTTTGCTCGATGCGCTCAATGCCACCTTCGGCCGTCATCCGGGGTTTCGTGCGACCCATGCCAAAGGCCTGTTGGTAAACGGTACATTCAAGGCTTCGCCGAACGCCAGCACCCTCAGCCGGGCTGCGCATTTGCAGGGGCAAACGGTGCCGGTGGTACTGCGGTTCTCCAACTTCAGTGGCGTACCCGCCACCGCTGACGGAGATCCGCTGGCCAGCCCGCGTGGTCTGGCAGTTCGGTTTACCCTGGCCGGCGGCGAGGTCACAGATATCGTGACGCACTCGTTCGACGGCTTTCCGGTGGCCACGCCCGAAGATTTTCTGATCTTCCTGCAAGGCATTGCCGCTAATGTCGCCACACCTCCCGATCCGCTGCCCTTGCACAGCTTTCTGGCGGGTCATCCACGGGCGCGGGCTTTCCTCGATGCACCGAAACCGGCACCGCGCAGTTATGCGGGGCTCGAGTACTTCGCGGTCAATGCTCTGGTATTCAGTAATCATCGGGGCGTTGAAACAATCGGCCGTTACCGTATCGAGCCACTGCTCATGCAGCCGCTATTGAGTGACGCCGAGGCAGCGGCGAAGCCGGCGGATTACTTGCAGTCAGAAATGGCAGAGCAACTGGCCAAAGGATCGCTGACGCTGCGTCTGGTGTTGCAATTGGCGTCAGCGGAGGATGCTATCGAAGACGGCTCCGTTGCGTGGTCGCGTCAGCATCAGGAGGTCGAGTTGGGCATTTTCAGCCTCGACTCACTGGAGCCGGCCGATGCGCAGTTCGGCGCCCAGCAGCAGTTGGCCTTCAGTCCGGGACGTTTGCTTGACGGCATCAGCCTCAGTGCCGATCCAATGACACTGGCGCGGGATCGCATCTATCAGCGCGCGGTACTCCGGCGACAGCAACGATGAGCAGCCCTTCGGGGGCCCGTTGGAAGCAGTGGGTATTGTCATGGCTGATCGTTTTGCCGCTGTCGGTGAGCATGCCCTGGGGATTGGCGGCGCTGCTGGAGGTGGCGAACCTGCAATGGCCAGCATGGCTGTTCAAAGTGGTGGTGGCCGGGTTGATCTCTTTCAACATGGTCTACTGGATGCTGCCGTTGAGCGCTAGGCTGACGGCGCGCTGGTTGCTGCGTTGAAACCTGCGCGTCGCCCTCCACTGACGGGGAGGGCGACGCATCGGGTTCAATCCTTGAGAATGTCGCGATCCTTGGTTTCCGGCAGGAAGAACGTGCCCAGTATCGCTGTCATCACCGCAATCACGATCGGATACCACAAGCCGTAGTAGATATCCCCGGTCGCGGCGACCATGGCAAACGCCACCGTCGGCAGGAAGCCACCAAACCAGCCGTTACCTATGTGATACGGCAGCGACATCGAGGTATAGCGGATGCGGGTCGGGAACAGCTCGACCAGCCACGCGGCAATCGGGCCATAAACCATGGTCACGTAGATCACCAGCACGGTCAGCAGGAGCAACACCATTGGGTAGTTGGTTTTCGCCGGGTCGGCTTTCTCCGGATAACCGGCTTCCTTGAGCGCGGTGCCGAGGGTCGCGGTAAAGGCATCGTTGCGGGTCTTGAAGTCGGCGGCCGGCAGGGCGCTGCCTTCGAAACTCTCGACGACTTTATCGCCGATGCGCACTTGTGCGACGGTGCCCGGCTCGGCAATCACGTTCTCATACGGGATCGCCCGTTTTGCCAGCAGGGTCTTCGCCAGGTCGCAGGAACTGGTGAATTTGGCCTTGCCCACCGGGTCGAACTGGAATGAGCACTGATCCGGGTTGGCGATCACTTTGACCGGGTTCTTCTCCTGGGCGATAAACACATCAGGGTTACCGTACTGGGTCAGCGCGTGGAAGATCGGGAAGTACGTCAGCGCCGCCAGCATGCACCCGACCATGATGATCGGCTTGCGCCCGATCCGGTCGGAAAGGCTGCCGAAAATCACGAAGAACGGCGTGCCGATCAGCAGCGAACCGGCGATCAACAGGTTGGCGGTTTGCGGGTCGATCTTCAGCGTCTGCAGCAGGAAGAACAACGCGTAGAACTGCCCGGTGTACCAGACCACCGCTTGCCCGGCCGTGCCGCCGAGCAATGACATGATCACCACTTTGAGGTTGTCCCAGCGCGCGAAGGATTCGGTCAGCGGCGCTTTCGACGCCTTGCCTTCAGCTTTCATTTTCTGGAACACCGGTGACTCGCTCAGCTGCAGGCGGATGTACACCGAGACGATCAGCAGCAGGATCGACAACAGAAACGGAATCCGCCAGCCCCACGCTTCGAAGGCTTCAGTGCCCAGCGCCGTGCGGCAGGCGAGGATCACCAGCAGCGACAGAAACAGGCCGAGGGTCGCGGTGGTTTGAATCCACGAGGTGAAGAAGCCGCGCTTGTTGCGCGGCGCGTGTTCGGCCACGTAGGTCGCGGCGCCGCCATACTCGCCGCCCAACGCCAGGCCTTGGAGCAAGCGCAAAGTGATGAGGATGACCGGCGCGGCAACACCAATGGTCGCGTAACCGGGCAATATGCCGACAATTGCGGTGGAGACGCCCATGATGACGATGGTGATAAGGAAGGTGTGTTTGCGCCCGATCATGTCGCCGAGACGGCCGAACACAATGGCTCCGAACGGCCGCACCGCGAACCCGGCGGCGAAGGCAAGCAGGGCGAAGATAAACGCGGTGGTTTCGTTAACGCCAGCGAAGAAGTGCTTGGCGATGATCGCTGCCAGAGAGCCATAAAGGTAAAAGTCGTACCACTCGAAAACCGTGCCCAACGATGAAGCGAAGATAACCTTGCGCTCCTCCTTGGTTATGCCGCCGCTGCGCGGTGGACTGCCGGTGGATGCTGTGTCGATTGTGGCCATGGGTGTTCTCCGTCGTGCTTATTGTTGTAGGCCGGAGTCCCTCGTTACTGCTTGTCGCACTCTGGCCTTGTGGCATATGCCGCCATTGCTCCCGCGTGAAACTTGCACAGTCTGACCGCCTCGCATCGCTGCAAGGTTTCCTGAAGCATAATCAGCTTTTGTCAGATATCCACTCGCGAACTTGACCGTAGTGGCGATTAAAGATCACTCGCCGGCGGCCGATACCTGCCGACCAGCCCAATCAGAATTCATTTTTCAGGGAAGATGCCCATGAGTGCTTCATTGCAGAGCGCTGCCGCGCAAATCCGTCAGGCCGTACGCGTCGCCACCGAAGGTCTTGTGGGGCGTGAGCAGTTGGCCGAACTGATTGTTCTGGCCGCCGTGGCACAGGAGCATATTCTGGTCATCGGCCCACCAGGCACCGCGAAAAGTGCAGTCGTGCGCCGGGTTGCGCAATCGATGGGCGGGCGCTATTTCGAGTATCTGCTGGGGCGGTTTACCGAACCTTCGGAACTGTTCGGCGCGGTCGACCTGAAAAAGCTTCGCGAAGGCACGGTGGAAACTGACGTCAGCGGCATGCTGCCTGAAGCCGATATCGTTTTCCTCGATGAGGTGTTTCTCGGTTCGACGGCCATTCTCAACACGCTCCTTGGCGTGCTTAACGAGCGGCACTTCCGGCGTGGGCATACGCAGATTCAGTGCCCGCTGCGGGTCTGCGTCGGCGCCTCCAACGGCTTGCCCGACGATGAAGCGTTGGCGGCGTTTGGTGACCGCTTCCTGCTGCACCTGTTTGTCGAGTCTGTGCCGGACAATCAGCTGGAAGCGATGCTCGCCGGCGGCTGGCAGTCCGAGCAACGCCCGGTTCAACAGTTGCTCGGTCTGAGCCAGCTCGACACTCTGGGTCAGGCTCTGAAGAGCGTTGACCTGAGCTCCGTGCGCCCGGCGCTGGCCCAAGCCATTCGCCGCTTGCGTGAGGCCGGCATTCAGTTGTCGGATCGACGCATCGTCAAGTCCCAGCGCCTGATCGCTGCCGCCGCGTTGCTCGGTGGTCGAGTGGAGGCCAGTGCCGCCGATCTGTGGCCGCTGCTGTACGTGTTGCCAACCAAGGAGACCCAGCAGCACGGCCGCGAGGTGCTCCGCGAGATGTTCACCCAGTCAAGCAACCGCCATCTGTTCAGCGCGGTGGAGGAGGCGACTCTGCAGCCGATGTCGCGGGTCAGCCGCCTGCTGGAAACCGCCGAGGATTATCTGGCGCGCACTGAACCGCCGGCCGGTGCCTTGCTGGAGGGGCTGCTGCGTGAGATCGACGCCAACTTCAACGACCTGACCATCCCGGCGACGTTGCACGACGTTCGCGGCCAACTCGCCCGTTTGCTGACGACTGCCGCATGAATGGCAAAGCGCTGAGTTGGCGCTGGCGCTCGCGGCCGGTGGCAGCGGCGCCGCAGGCTGCCGTGGCGTGGGGCGAAGCCGCCCGGCGTCTGCATGCGCGATTGCTGGCGATACCGGATGAACAGGCCACGCGCCTGCATGCCACCGCCAATCGCGACGTGCTGCTGGTGAGCGGCGCGGCGGCGGATCTGCCGTGGGTCGATGGCGTTGCCTATGCGGCGATGGACGAGCGTGCGCCCGGGCTGTGGTTACCCACCAGTTGGGAGCCGGATGTACCGACCGACCTGCTGGCGCACGCGTTGTCGCACCGCTTCTCGCGGGCGCCGCTGCTGCTGTGGCGTGATCCATCGGCGGTGGTACCGCTCGATCGGCAATTGCCGGTGAGCGCAGAACATTTGCAGCGAATTGACGATTTTTGGGCGGGGCGCTGATGCAGTTACCTGAATCTCTGCAACCGTGGCGCGAATGGCTGGAGTGGTTCGCCCCAGAACAACTGCCGCTGTTCGCCGATCTGCTTGGACGGCTCAACCCGGTACTGGGCCCGCTGCGCGGTGTGCAACAGGGCGGCGTGCCCGAGCCCGATGGCTTGGGCGATTTACAGAGGCGCGGGCCGTATGACCGGCTGCTGACCAGCGAATGGCTGCTGGCCGACGAAGTGCCCGACGAGTTTCTGCGCCGCGCGGCCGTGGGCGAACATCTGTTCCTCGCGCCGCAATATCGAGCGCAGCAAGCCAGTCGCCGGATTGTCGTGCTGTTCGATGCCGGGCCGTTGCAACTGGGCGCCGCACGCTTGGTGCACATGGCGCTGGTGATCCTGCTGGCACGTCGCGCGAAAGAGGCGGGTGCCGAACTGCGTTGGGGCATTTTGCAGCAGGCGCCAGCCTTGCATGAGGTCGATTCGGCGGCGCAGCTCAAACGATTGCTCGCTGCACGGACCTTCTCCACGGTGAGCGATGCGCATTGGCAGGCGTGGCGCAGTTGGCTGCATAGCGCGTCAATGCCGGTCGGCGAATGCTGGCTGGTGGGGCAACGTCTGCCGGCAACAGACCGGCAGACTTGCAGCCATCGCGTGCAAATCGCGCGAAGTCTTGATGGTTACAGCCTGTCTGTGCACTTGCAGGCAACGGACACCCGTCGCGTGCTATTACCGATGCCCGCTGAGCGTGCGGCCCTGCAACTGCTCAAAGGGCAGTTTGAGGGCGAAATCGTCAAGGCTGCGCCGACGGCCAAAGGTTGTGTGCCGCGAGTGTCGCTGACGCTACAGCCGGTGATTTCCAGCTCCGGCAGCCATGTCGCGCTGAAAATGCTCGATGAGCCCGGCATGGTGGTGATCAAACTACCGGCGCAATACCAGAAAAAACCATTGGAAGTTCGTCGTAACCTCTGGAGCGCAGGACTTACGCCGCTGACGGCGCTGTTTTTTGGGGGCGCCATCGGAGCGGTCATGAGCGACCCTTTGCAACTGACATTCTGGAGTATTTCCGGTCTGAATCCGGTGGATAAACCGGGCCCGGAGGAGTTGAAGCTGCCGCCGGGCACGGGCAACTTCCTCCCGGCGGTCGGTTTGCTCAGTCGCTCTGAAAGGCGATTGTATCTGCTCGATACTCAAGGGCATCTGGCCTACTGGACCGTGAAAAGGGACAAAAATATCGCCGCCCCGGAAACCCGCCAGATCCGTCGCCTGGCGACCGATGTAATCGCCATGGCCAAGATGGCCGGTGATGCGATGGTCTATGTATGTCGTTCAGGCGGTCGGTTGTTCGCCCATCCTGTGCGTCTGGACACCGGGGCGAAGCAACCGTATGGATTGGGCCTTGCCGATGGCGTCAGCCAGGTGCTGTTTGCCGGCATTCAGCGCGGGCGCAGCGCGTTCGGAGGCTGTGCATTGCTCACGATGAAAAACGACTGTGAGAGCTGGCGTGTGTACTCGGCCAATGACTTACCGTCAGCGGCGCAATGCATCGATCTGGCCCGCGGCTGGAAAGGTATCGGTCTGCTGCAAGACGACAACGAGCGTTACTTGCTGTTGATGATCAGCCCCGGTCAACAGGCCATCGCCCTCTGGCACGGCGATGACATGGAGACGTTGTTCACCACCAGCGAGGTGATTGCCAAGGTCAGCTTCTGTCCGTTGAGTGGTCTGGTGGCCGTGCTGACCAGCGCCCGCGAACTGCTGGTGTACGCGGTGCCGCAGCGCCTCCTGCGTTTGCAGGTGTTTTGTAATGAACAGCCGAAAAACAAGGACGACAGCCATGCTTGAAAACGCCGCGGCGTTGATCCGCCGCCCGGTCTTGAGCGGTCACCAGCGCATTGAGGGCCTGTGGTTTGCCGCTGAACGTTTCGCCCAGCACGAACGCGAGCGGTTGATCATCGAGCATTGGCAGACCGCTGCCAGCGCTTACCGTTTCGCCGACGGTGATCTGCTGCGCTTTACTCAGCCACTGACCGTGCACTGCGAGACCTTGCTCGGCTGGCCGTTGATTCGTCAGGGCAAGACGCTGTGTTCAGCCGTACTCGACCCGCAGGAAATGCGCGATCTGCCGGCCGCCGATCTCTGGCTGGTGCGCGGCAGCCATGTCAGTGCTCTGCATCTGCGCGATGCCGACGTGTTGGCGCCGGGTGAGTGGATTGATATCAGTGGCGTGACGTTGCTCGACACCTATGACTGTCGCAACGTATTGCCGCCGCCAGTGCTCGAGCCGTTGGAAGTCACCAGCGATGTGCGCGAGATTCTTGGCAAAAACCTGAAACCGGTCAGCCCCGAGCAGCAAAAGACTCTGCAAGCGCTGATCGCGCGTCAGCAGAAGGCGCCGCAGGTATCGCCCGATGCCGCCGTATCACCGGCGAGCGCCGGCTGGACAGTGCCTGATGACGCGCCTCTGCCGTGGCTGAAACTCAGTGTGACGCTGGTGTTGCTGGTGGCGGTGTTCTGGATGGGCGCCCAGGGCCGGCACACCGAGGTGAACGCCGTGACGCCCGCGCCGGCGACGTCGCTGTCGGTGCAGATCGGTGCTGTCGTGGTGGGCACGCTGATTGCCGGGGTCGCGTTGACCCTGTTGCTGTTCGGGTTGCGTCATCTGTTGCGGCGCGTGGCGTCGGTGCCGTTGCCATTGCCGGGTGCGCCGACCCACGCGGCCGCAGACATTGCGCCGCGGGCGCGGCCACACCAACATAAACCAGCGCTGTGGCGTCGCTGGGTGACGCGCCTGACCCGGCACTCGCGGCTGTCTGCGCTGTACGGCAGGCGTCAGGCAGCCTATATGCAGCGCATGTTCGAGATGTTCGAGAACGGCGATTATGAAGAGGCGCTACGCCATGCGATTCCGCTGGGCGGTGGCGAGCACAGCGGTGAGCAGTCATTCGGTACCCCACAGCGGCGTCAGGATCTGTCGATCAGCCAGCACCAGGGGCTCGCCCGCTCGATGGTCTTCGAGCAAGACGTCGAGGGGCATCTGCGCCAGATCTACCGCCAAACCTTCCAGCGGCTCGACCGTGAAGGCCGGATAGAGGAGGCGGTGTTCGTCCTCGCCGAACTGCTCAAGGTGCAGCAGGAGGCGCTCGACTATCTGGAAAAACACGGCCGCCAACAACAGGCCGCCGACCTCGCGCTGGCCTGGGACATGCCCGCTGCGACCATCGTGCGTCTGCTGTGCCTGGCCGGTAACTGGCAACGCGCCTTGCTGGTGGCGCGGCGCGATGAAGCCTTCGCTGATGCTGTGGCGTTGCTCCAGGACAAATGGCCGTTATACGCCGAGCGCCTGCGTCTGGAGTGGGCCGAATCCTTGGCACGCAAAGGCCTTTGGTTGCAAGCCGTCGAGGTTGTCTGGCCGCTGCTGGCAGAGCGCGAGCGCGCCACGCAATGGTTGTTGAATGCCGAAATGGCCGGTGGCAGCCTGGCACTTGGAGCGCTGGTGAAACGGGCAATTCTGCTCCCCGACACCTTGTTCGCGTACGCCGATCAGGTCGAGCAATTGCGTGATGATCCTGCCCGCTACGCCGAGCGGGCGGCACTGGCCGAAAGCCTGTTGCAGCACAAGGCGCACGCCACCGAGTTGGCCTGGTTGGCGAGCGCCACCGTCCACGCGATTATTGCCGATCAGGTGGGCGGGCAGGGGCGTTTGTCTCTGCTGCAGTTGCAGGCACTGGTCAGCATGAGCAAGGACAAACTCTTGCAGGCCGACCTGCCGCAGCAACTGCCCGCACGACCTGCACCCTACACGCAGGTCACCGGCAGCGAACCCCTGCAATGGACTGCGCCGGACATGGGCAGCCGAATGATCCGGGACGCCGTGCCGCTAACCGATCAGCGCTACTTGCTGGCATTGGGCGAGGCCGGCGCAGTGGTGGTCGATGCGCATGGCAACACGCTCTACCAATTCGCAATGCCTGCGCAATACATCGTTCTGGCCCAGGGGCGGCAGGTCGCATTGCTTGTCGCTCGGCGCAATGAAGTATGGCGTATCAGCAAAGTGGATCTGGTCACGCGCGTCGCAACGGATCTCGGCGTGCAGATGTTCAGTGCGTTCAGCCGCACATTCAACGGTTCGAACTGGACCATCGGCCGTGGGCGACAACTGCGGGTGGTGGATGTCGATCGTGGATTCGAAACCCTGTGGCACGTGAGCGATTTGCCCGGAGAGGTCATTGGCATGAAGGATGACGCGTGCAACGAATCTGTATGGTTGAGTGATGCGCAAGCGGGCCTGGAGTTGTGGCACTACCGGTTACCTGAGCGACGACTGATGAAGCGAATGCCGGTGCCTGCGTTGGGTATCGACCAGCAGTACTTGCTCAGCGCTGACGGGCGATTGGAGTTCATGCGTGTGGAGCGTGAAAGCGACGAGGTTTCGGTTCTGGTGTTCGGTGGTGGGACTGATTGCAACAACTACAGCCTGCCGGATTGTGACTTCGAGCAAGACCATGATGAGTTGGTGGAAGTGCATTTGCATGAGCACTGCCGGCTGATCGGTTACCTGATCAACGACCACGACATGCGCTGGCACTTCATCGCCAGGACCAGCAACCGCCTCGTTGCGACACTGCAATGGCCTCGACAGGGTGTGCGGGTACGTTGTGTCGGTAGCGATTTCCTGCTGTTTGATGATCAGGGACGCTTGAGCCATTTCAATATGGACAATGTCACGCAACACAACCTTTCGCTGAACTGAGTGGTGAGCCGGCCTACGCCTTCACCCAGCGTTGCCGGCTCCACGCACTCAACCAGTCGACCACAAACACCAGCACCAGCATCGCCAGAATCACCGTGCTGGCTTGCGCTTCCTGAAACAGGCTGAGGCTCACATAGAGCATCTGCCCCAATCCGCCAGCGCCGACAAAGCCGAGCACGCTGGCCATGCGGATGTTGTTTTCCCAGCGGTACAGAACGTAGGCGAGCAGTTGCGGCGCAAGGTTCGGCAGCGTGCCGTAGCAAAAGGCGAGGAGCGGATTGCCGCCCTGTAAACGAATGGCTTCGGCCGGTTGTGGCGGGGTATTTTCCAGCGCTTCGGCGAACAAACGACCGAGCACCCCAGTGGTGTGCAGGGCGAGGGCGAGGGTACCGGCGTTCGGGCCGAGGCCAGCGGCAAGTACCATCAGCGCGGCCCAGACCAGTTCCGGTATCGCCCGCAAGGCATTGAGCAGCAGGCGCGAGGCACTTTGCAGTGGCCAGCCGAACCGTCCGGCGGCGGGCAGGGCGAGAACGATGCCGAACACGGCGGCGAGCAGAGTGCCGAGGGTCGACATCGCCAGAGTTTCCATCGAACCATGCAAGATGGCTTTCAGGTAGTCCGCGCTCAAGTCCGGGCTGAGAAAACGCTGCACATACGCGCCCATCTGCTTGACGCTGGTGGCGCTGCCCACCTCGCCCAGATCCAGTCCCAGAAAAGCGAAAGACGCGATGACCGCCAGCGCAATACCGGCGATCAGCAGCAAGTTGATCAGCCGGTTCATGTCAGCCTCCAGCGCAGCAGGCGACTGAGTTGGTCGGCGGCCAATACCAGCACCAGGAAGCACAGCAGGATACTGGCGACTTCACCGCCGGCGAACATGCGGATCGACAGGTCGATCTGCTGACCCAGGCCGCCCGCACCGACAAACCCCATCACCACTGACGCGCGGATCGCGCATTCCCAGCGATAGACCGTGTACGAGAGCAGTTCTGACCCGACGTTGGGCAACGTGCCGTAAGCAAACGCCGCCAGACGGCCGCTGCCAGCCTGCAACAGTGCGTGCGCCGGACGCTGATCGGTCGATTCAAAAATCTCCGCATAGACTTTGCCGAGCATGCCGCTGTAGGTGATGGCGATGGCCAGCACACCGGCCGCCGGCCCCAACCCTACGGCGCGCACAAACAGCAGCGCCCAGACGATTTCCGGCACGCTGCGCAGGAAAATCAACAGTCCGCGCACCGGCCAGCGCAACAGACGCCCCAGTCGGCTCGGCACGCCACCGCGTGACGCGGCAGACAGCGACAGCGCACGACTGGCGACCAGGCCCGCCGGTATCGCCAACACCAGCGCCAACGCCATGCCGGCGGTGGCGATGGCCAGGGTTTGCAGGGTGGCTTTGAGCAGTAACTGCAGAAACGCTTCGTCATGCGCCGGTGGCCAGAACTGCGCGACAAAACGGCCCATTTCATTCTGGCTGTCGGGGAGCAATACGCCCAGATTCAGCTCGCTGAGCTGAATGCCCGGCCACAGCAAAGCAATCGCCAGCAACGTCAGCAGCAGACGTGGCCATGCAGCGGGATCGCGTGAATCGGCTTTCAGCATCGTGGAATCTGCACAGTCAAAGGCGCCACCGCAGCGGTCGGCGATTGCAGCTTTTCGTTGGCGTACAGCGCGTCGAGCATCTCGGGGCTGACTTGATCGGAGGCGCTGTCGAACAGAATCTGCCCGTCGCGCAGACCGATGATTCGCGGAAAGTGCGACAGCGCCAGATCCACCGCATGCAAGCTCGCCACCAGCGTGACGTTATGTTCGCGGGCATGCCGCGAGAGGATCGACAGCGTGTGCCCGGCCATGACCGGGTCCATGGCTGACACCGGTTCGTCGGCCAAGAGGATTTCCGGCGCCTGATACAACACGCGGGCGATACCGACGCGTTGCAACTGGCCGCCAGACAATTGCTGGCAATGCGCGAATAATTTGTCGCCCAGGTCCAGTCGCGCCAACGCCGCGCGCGCACCGGCTACATCCAGCGGATGCAACAGGTTCAAAAGACTTTTACCCAGACTCCATTGGCCGAGCTTGCCGGCCAGCACCGCCGTCACCACACGCTGACGCGGTGGCAGTGGCGGCGCCTGATGCACCAGGCCGATCCGCGCGCGCAGACGCTGACGCTGGCGAGCAGACAAGTGCCAGGCGCGTTCGCCGAGCACTTCAATCTCGCCACTGCTGGGCCGTAGGGCGGTGGCCAGCAGGTTGAGCAAACTCGACTTACCGGCCCCGGACGGGCCAATGATAGCCACCTGTTCACCAACGCCAATCTGCAAGTCGACACCGCGCAGGGCGTCGACTCCATTGGCGTGGCGCAGGCTGCCTTGTTTGAGGCGTAGGGTCATTTCAGCAGTTCGGCGGCGCGGGCGGCTTCCTCGATGCCCTTGTAGTTCTCGGGCTTGGTGTCGATGAAGCGGCTGGCCGCTTGCAGATCAAGAATTTTCTTCTGTTCAGGATTGGCCGGGTCCAGATCAAGGAAGGCTTTCTTGATCTTCGCGGCCAGTGCCGGGTCGAGGGTGCCGCGCACAGTCCAGTTGTAATCGAAGTAGGTCGGGGTGGTGGCGAAGACTTTGACCTTGTTGGTGTCGACCTTGCCGGCGTCGACCAGTTTCTGCCAGACACTGGCGTTCAGCACACCGGCGTCAACCTTGCCAGCCTGCACCCAGGCCACGGTGGCGTCGTGGGCGCCGGAGTAGGCGACACGGCTGAAATAGCCCTCAGGCTTGATGTTGTCGTTTTTCAGCATGAAGTAACGCGGCATCAGGCTGCCAGAGGTCGAAGACACCGAACCGAAAGCGAAGGTCTTGCCCTTCAAGTCGGCGAGGCTATGCACATTCGGGTCAGCGGTGATGAATTTGCTGGTGAACTGCGCATCCTGTTCGCGTTGTACCAACGGGATCACTGGCGTCGTTGCGTCAGTTTTTAAACGTGCCTGCACAAAAGTGAAACCGCCGAGCCAGGCCATGTCGAGGCGATCGGTCGCGAGTGCTTCAACCACTGCCGGGTAGTCCGCCACCGGGACGAACTGCACTTTCATGCCCAGTTGTTGTTCCAGATAAGCACCCAGCGGTTCGAACTTGCGCAGCAACTCGGTCGGGGCTTCATCGGGAATCGCGCTGACGCGCAACACGTCGGCCGCTTGGGCCATGAATGCAGAAAAGGACAGGGCCAGGCCGGCGGTCAGTGCCAGTGTTCGTTTGAGCATGGAATTCTCCGTTTCGTAAGCGTCAAAAGGGCTGAAGTGGCGACGTGAGGCGCAAACTCAGGGTAGACGAAACGGCGAGGTTATACGCACTCAAGGCATCAAAGACCAGCATGGGCGATTGGCGGGTTGGATGTAACCACTAGAAATCCATAAAACCACGCGAAAGGTCAGCGCGGATAACTGCTTAATCCGTGGCCCCAAACGTCGAGTGGCAGTTCACTTCGCTTGCTGGATTCGTGCATGGGTGTCCTGATCGATGAGCGCGCGCAGTGCGGCGAAAATCGGTGCGGCACTGGTGTGTTTCTTGCCGTAAGTCAGATTGAAGCGGTAGTCGAAATCGGCCGGGTTGTGGCCCTGAGTGTGTTGCAGCAGGGTCTCGAGCTTGTCCAGCGCCTTGACCGCTTTGGCTTCGGCTGACCGGGCATTTTCGTAGTCGTCCCACAGCGCGAGAATGTCGTTTCTCAGGGTGTTATCGAGTGAACGGGTCAGCAGCAGAAGGTCATTTCGCTCCTGCTCACCCTTGTCGGGGAACGCGGCCTGATCGACCGCCGGGATGTCGCCGTTGATGGCTTCGCCCAAGTCGTGAATTACGCACATCTTCAGCACTTTAAGCAGGTCGAGTCCGGCCAGTTCATCGGCGAAAACTATCGCCATCAGGCACAGGCGCCAGCTGTGTTCGGCGGTGCTTTCGGTGCGCCCACTGGAGGTGTGTGCGCTTCTGAGAACGTCCTTGAGCTTTTCTGCTTCACGCAGGAATTCGAGGCGTGCGCTGATTTTTTCGAGGTCCATGAACTTGCCCGGTGGTGGAGCCGAGCAGCAAGCCTAGGGCCGATGCGGTTGAGCGTCCACGCATAAAATATGCGTTCAGAGCGTCTCGACCAGCCGCGCGGCAGTGCCGTCGGACAGTGGAATACGCGTCCAGCGGCACAGGCTCTGGCGGATCGGCACAAGGTCGGAGTCATTGTTGCCGGTGACAAACTCCAGCGCCGGTGGCGCCTGCAGTTCGCGCCAACCGAGAGTGTCGAGTGCCCGTTCGTTGTTGGCGATTTCCGGCGTCACGAAACGCCACAGCGATTGCCCGAGCAATTCGCTCAGCGGGCTGGCGAACTGCGCGGCGCGGGCCGGGGAACAGGCCAGCAAACGGTGAGTCAGGTCGCAGACCAGATGCACCGGTCGCGCGCTTTCGCGCACTAGCCGGGCGAGAGCCTGATCGGCCGCCGTGTCGAGGCGCGCGGCCAACAGTTGCTCAAGCTGTAGATGCGCAGCCGGATCCAGCGCCAGCACGCCGCTTTCCCAGCGGGAAATGGTCGATTGGGTGACGTTGAACATCTGCGCGGCGTGGCTTTGCTTGACGCGATGCAGCAAGCGCCAACGACGCAGGGCGATGCCGGGGAGGGCAGGTTTGAGCAATGAAACTGACATGACGGCTGTCGGAAAGACTAAAGGGCCGACAGTCTGAAGACTGCCGACCCCTGCTGCAAATCGATCTGACGATCAGGCCGCTTCAGGCAACCTGGCAATCACCTTGATCTCGAAATCAAACCCATACAGCCAGGTCACACCAACCGCCGTCACCGTCGGATGCGGCGCCTCGCCCCAGAACTCGGTCAGCACCACATCCCAGATCGTCTCGAATTTCGACTGGGGATCAACGATGAATACGGTGACATCCACCACGTCATCGAAGCTGGCACCGGCCTCTGCAAGGATTGCATTGAGGTTAGTGAACGCCTGACGCACCTGGTTTTTCAGGTCTGGCTCTGGCGTGCCGTCCTCGGTGCTGCCGACCTGTCCCGAGACAAACAGAAAACCGTTGGAGCGAATGGCTGGCGAGTAACGGTGGCGTTCGTAAAGCGTGCGGCGTGCGGGTGGGAAAACAACATCGCGCTGAGTCATGGGAGTGTCTCCTTCATTTGAGTTGATGGAGCCACTGTAGGTATTTGCAGGCCACCGATAAACGCGCAAGCTTGGCGTTCACTGTTTGTGAAATCCAAACAATCGAGGGCGCACCTTGGACCGTTTTGACGCAATGCAGGCCTTCGCCCGGGTGGTCGAGGCGGGGAGTTTCACCAAAGCGGCGGAAACCTTGCACATGAGCAAGACCACCGTGACCCAACTGGTTCAGCAACTGGAGGCGCGCCTGCGGGTGAAGTTGCTCAATCGCACCACGCGCAAGGTCAACGTGACCGCCGATGGCGCGGCGTATTACCAACGCGTGATCCGCTTGCTCGCCGACCTCGATGATGCCGAAACCAGCCTGCCCGGCGCGGCGGCATCACCTTCGGGCCGGCTGCGAGTGGACGTCCCGAGTCCGCTCGCACGGTTGATTCTGGTGCCGGCCCTGCCTGAGTTTCACGCGCGTTATCCGGATATTCAGATCGACATGGGCGTCAGTGACCGTATCGTCGACATCATTGATGAGAACGTCGATTGCGTGGTACGCGGGGGCGAACTCATGGACCTGTCGCTGATGGCACGCAAGATCGCCGATCTGCAGTTGGGGGTGTTTGCCGCACCGCAATATCTGGCGCGCGCGGGCATTCCCGCGCACCCGAGAGACCTGGAAGACAGCCACCATCGCGTGGTCGGTTTTCTCTGGGCACGCACCGGCAAACCGGTGCCATATGCCTTGCACAACGCCACTGAAAACCTGCAAATCAAGGGACGGCACGTATTGGCAGTCGATGACGGCAACGCTTATCTCGCGGCAGGTCTGGCGGGCATGGGCGTGCTGTGGTTACCCAAATACATGTCTGCCGCCCATCAAGCGCGTGGCGAGCTGGTGCCGCTGTTCGAAGACTGGAAACTTGTGCCGATGCCGCTCTACATTGCTTATCCGCCGAACCGGCATGTCAGCCTGAAATTGCGCGTGTTCATCGATTGGGTCGTTGAGTTAATGGCGTAGAAGCATTGTGGTGCAGTTATTGCTAGCTGCTGTGCCAGTGCCGTCAAAATACCAACACAATCAGGCGACTTGAAAGCCCGTAGTGATGAGATGCATGGCTTTCAATTCTAGGAGCTTCACCCGCATGAATATGTACATCGATATCGTCGGTGCGTGCAATCTGAGCTGCCCGTCTTGCCCAATGGGCAACTCGGAAAATCTCAATTTCAAAAAAGCCATGCAGCTCGACATGTTCAAGCAGATTGTCGATAAGGCCAAGACAGAGGGCGTCGACACCATCTACCTCTATAACTGGACCGAGCCGCTGATTCATCCAAAAATTGGCGAATTTATCGAGATCATTAATGCTGCCGGCATGGGCAGCGGTATCAGCACCAACCTTAATCTCGCCAAGAATATGGAAAAGGCCCTGATGGCCGAGCCGAGTTACTTCCGTATTTCGCTCTCGGGTTTTTACCAGGAGACCTACGAAAAGGGCCATGTCGGCGGCGATATCGAAGTTGTAAAACAAAACATGATCGCCCTGCAGGAGATCAAACAGCGCCTGGGTCTGAGAACCCGTGTGGATGTTTACTATCACCGCTACCTGGATAACATCGAAGAAGAATCACTGATGCGCGCGTTCAGTGAGCGTCTGGGTTTCATCTTCACCACCGGGTATTCGGTGATGATGCCGCTGGAGAAGACACTGGCCATTGTCGAGCGTGACCCGTCTGTCACGGCTACGGACATTGACACCCTGAAACGCCTCGCATTGCCGCCGTACGACGATCTCGTCAACGTCATCCAGCAATTTCCCAAGATGGCGTGCACGCTCAAGGATGACTGGCTGGTCATCGACTGCAATGGCAACACGGTGCTTTGCTGCACGATCTTCAATCAGACCGAGTATCAGGTTGGCAAGTACCTCGACATGCCGCTTGAAGAGCTGACGCGGCGTAAATCGACGCAGAAAAACTGTGTCGACATGTGCGACCGCTGCGCCAATAAAGGCCTGCATATCTACTCGATGCATCCCAATCAGGGTGTGCTGGAGCGGCACGCGGTGAATCGCATCATCGATTTCGAGCACTTCGCCAGCCAGGGTCTCACGGTGGACAGCGAGCGTCTCGGGCGTGCGGGCGAAGTCAGCGCAGAAAACTTTGATGAAGCCCAATACCTTCGATTGAATGACGATGTCAGGATCGCGATTTCCCAGGGATCGTTCTCCAGCGGTTATCAGCACTACGTGCTGTGTGGGCGTCTTGAGGGGCGTTTAGGCGCCGGGGTTTTCTCGGCTGTTTGAGTCAGAGATGGATTGGCGGACAACCCCCCACTGAAACTGTTCGCCATTCACCGGCGTGATTGACTCTTTGGCGGATCAAGCCAACTATCGGCGCACAATAACATGACCGATGGACCACAACTTGATCGAACGACGCCAATTCAGCGGAGGCATGAAGGGGAAAAACCTCCGCTATCTGAATGAGCAAAGCGCGGATGAAACGCGCATGACCCGCACCGGTTTTCTGCTGCTCGAACACTTTTCGCTACCGGCGTTTACCCAAGCACTGGACACCGTTGTCACCACCAACCTGCTGCGTCCGGGGCTGTTTTCCTCGCGCACGTTTGGTTTGGGCGACGGCGAAGTCATCAGTGATCTGGGGCTGGTCATCCGCCCTGACGCACGTCTGGATTCAGCCGCGCTGGCGCAACTGGATCTGCTGGTGGTGTGTGGCGGGTATCGCACTGAGTTGCGGGCGAGTGAGGAGTTTATTCATTTGCTTCAGGTTGCAGCGGAGCGGGGCATCAGCCTCGCCGGGTTGTGGAACGGTTCGTGGTTCCTCGGCCGCGCCGGATTGCTCGACGGCTATCGCTGCGCGATCCACCCGGAACATCGCCCGGCGCTGACTGAAATCGCCAAAACCACCCATGTCAGCAGTGAGCCTTACGTGATCGACCGCGACCGGCTCACGGCATCGAGTCCGTCCGGCGCTTTCCACATGGCATTGGACTGGATCAAGAGTCTGCACGGCAAAGCCCTGGTCGAAGGGATCGAAGACATCCTCGCCTTCGAGGAATCGCGTTACCGGCGCATCAAACCAGACGAGAACATCTGCGTCAGTGCGCCGTTGCGTGAAGTGGTGAAGCTGATGGATGCCAATCTGGAAGAGCCGCTGGAGCTGGAGCAACTGGCGGTGTATGCCGGGCGTTCTCGTCGGCAGTTGGAGCGCTTGTTCAAGGAGCAACTGGGCACCACGCCGCAGCGCTATTACCTGGAACTGCGCATCACCGAAGCGCGACGGTTGTTGCAGCACACTGAGCTTTCACAAGTGGAAGTGCTGGTCGCGTGCGGCTTCGTCTCGCCAAGCCATTTCAGCAAATGCTACAGCTCATATTTCGGCTACAGACCTTCCAAAGAAAAACGCCTGGTCAAATAACCCAAGCCGTCACCCACCTGAGTTCACCTCGGTATCCCACGTCGGCGTACCTCCCCCAAACAGCCGGTCAGTTCCCTCTCCCTTTGGGAGAGGGCTAGGGTGAGGGAACTTGCAGGCGGCACCAACCGCTTCGTCACCAAAATTCACCTCGGTATCCCACGTCGGCGTAGCTCTCCCAAACACCCCGGTCAGTCCCCTCTCCCTCTGGGAGAGGGCTAGGGTGAGGGGCTTTTAAACGCTATCACCCACGCACGTTTAACTTACACGCACTGTTACGCCATAACGGCTACAACACCTTGCGCCGTTGCCTACGCGTACGCCAGAATCCGCCGGCTTACGCGCCTTGAGGCGGGCTGTATCGTTTCCCTGTCACTGCAAAACAGTGATCGGGTTTGGTAGCCCGTTTTCTAAGCGTTATGCGCCGCTATATGCAGTCTCTTTTCGGGGCTCGGTTTTTTATGGTGGCCATGCGTGGGGCTCCTTCGGGAGCGCCGGGGTTTACTCGCTTAGACCGGTCTACCAACCTGCGCAATGGTCACCACCTCGTTTGGTAGCGTGAGTGATGGCTCCTTATTTTTTGCTAAGCGAGTGTCATCTATGTTCAAAATTACGCCAAACCCGCCAGAAACCGATCCAATCCCCTACGACGCCGCACTCGAACCTCAAAACATCAAAGAGGCCACCGACCGCGCGATCAACTTCTATCTCAACCCCTCAGCGCTGAAGACCTCAGTACCCACCCGCAAGACCGGCAAGATCTACCTCATCGACCCCACAGTGGATAACGAAACCCTGCTCGTCGAAGCCACTGAAACCTTGTCCTCCGCCACTGACATGGCCCGTGAACTCGCCGATTCGATAGAACCCTCACAGCGCAAAAAGATGCTGATCCTGCAACAGGTGATCATGCTCAGCGAGCTGGTGGTCGGCCGAGTTCTGGACAACCAGCGCTTGCCGCACTAGTCGCGGAGCAGATGGGTGAGGGGGCTCGCTCCCTCATTGCACAGAAGCGTCTGTAATCGCGGCGCTTCACGCCTTCTATCAAAGAGCCGCCAACGGTTCTTGTCTGGAGTTTCAGCTGATGTCCCAGCCACCCGAACCACCGGTCACTGACCTGATATCGCCGTACGCCTCGCCCAATTCAAGAAAGCTCCACGAAGCGGCAGAACGTGCGCTCGACCATTACCTGTTGCCTGCCGCGATCATGGCCACGCCCTATACGCCCAATGCTCTGTTCATGGCCAACCCGCAAGCAGACACGGAGTCGCTGCTGACCAATGCTTGCGGCTCCCTGGCGTCCGCGTCGGTCATGCTCGGTAATTTTGCCGGAATGCTGGAGGGCGCAAATCGTCATACCCTGCTGGGTATTGCGCAAGTGGTCATGTTGGGGGAGTTGGCGGTGAACAAGGCGCTGGATCTGGTTGTGCCAACCGAGTGATCGCGCACGTTAGTCGGGGTTGAGGGTGTCTGGTCGGGCGTGATCGCGAGCAGGCTCACTCCTACATTTGAAATGCGTTCCCCCTGTAGGAGTGAGCCTGCTCGCGATGGCGTCCGTTCAGGCAAAGCATCTGCAAAACGTGACCATCCCTCCACCCTCAAATAATCAAGCAGTCAGCCTGAGCGGCTGACTGCCTTTTTGTTTCTACAGGTGATCCGCATCAATCACCGCTTTGGCAAACGCCTGCGGATCCTCCTGCGGCAAGTTGTGCCCGATCCCGCCATTGATCAAGCGGAACTGATACTTGCCGGTAAAACGCTTGGCGTAATCCTCCGGCGCCGGGTGCGGCGCGCCGTTGGCATCGCCTTCGAGGGTAATGGTCGGCACGTTGATCGACGGCGCGGTAGCGAGCTTCTGTTCCAGCGCGGCGTATTTCGCTTCACCCTGAACCAGGCCTAAACGCCAGCGGTAGTTGAACACGGTGATGTCGACGTGATCGGGGTTCTCCAGCGCTTTGGCACTGCGATCGAACGTGGCGTCGTCAAATTTCCACTGCGGCGAGGCCAGTTGCCAGATCAGCTTGGCAAAGTCGTGAGTGTTTTTCTCGTAACCGGCACGACCACGGTCGGTAGCGAAGTAGAACTGATACCACCACTGCAATTCAGCCTTGGGCGGCAGCGGGTTTTGCCCGGCGGCCTGATTGCCGATCAGATAACCGCTGACCGAAACCAATGCCTTCACGCGTTCCGGCCACAGCGCCGAAACGATGTCCGCCGAACGCGCGCCCCAGTCATAGCCGCCAAGCACCGCTTGCTTGATTTTCAACGCGTCCATGAAGTCGATGACGTCACTGGCCAGCGCCGCTGGTTGACCATTGCGCAAGGTGTCTTTGGAGAGGAACTGCGTATCGCCATAACCGCGCGCATACGGCATCAACACCCGATAACCCTTGGCCGCGAGCAGCGGCGCGACTTCGTCGTAGCTGTGAATGTCGTAGGGCCAGCCGTGCAACAGGATCACCACCGGGCCATTCGCGGGGCCGGTTTCGGCATAGGCGACGTCAAGCACGCCGGCCTTCACATGCTTGAGCGGGCCGAAGGGTGAGGGCGCGGAATAGCTGACGGCGGCCGGTTCAGTGGTTTGCGCCTGAGCGCTGCCAAAAGCGCCGAACAGCGCCACAGCCAGAATCGACAAGCCGAATGCAGTTTTGCGGGTGTGCAGTGCCATCTTCATGGTGACGTCTCCTTTGCGAGCCTTTGGCCAAGGGTTCTGAATGAACACCTGAAACCTTGAGTGCATTTGAGCGCGGAGACGTATCTGGCCTGTGTCGAAGAACGGCTTTGTTGAAAGTCGATGTGTCGCGGCGGGGGGCGTACACAGTGTGATACACGGCGGCGAAACCGACTCCCCCTGGACCTGATTCAGGCCAAAATATTAAGTCGCTGTTTTAAAACAAAAAATATTTCACTTCGCGCTTCCCAAAGCAAAAAAACCTTGGTAAATTGCGCCCCGTTCTCACAGCGAAACTAACGGAGTAGCTGGAAAGAGCAGTAGGGGCGTCGCCAAGCGGTAAGGCAGCAGGTTTTGATCCTGCCATGCGTTGGTTCGAATCCAGCCGCCCCTGCCATATTCGAAAAAACGCCAACTTCGCAAGAAGTTGGCGTTTTTTTATGCCTGCGATTTAGCACCGGTGGTGCAGGGCAGGCGTGCGCGGCGCCGAAGCACCGCGCACGTCATCCACTCAGTGCGGTGCGCGCGGGATGGTTTTCATCAGGTCTTCGGGGCTGATGTGGCCGACCACGCTGCCCGGTTGCGGCAGGTTGAGGATGTGGCCTTTCATCTTGCCGATGATGTGCATTTCGCACGGCTTGCAATCGAACTTCAGCGTCAGCACTTCATCGCCGTGGATCAACTGCATCGGTGCAACCTTGGTGCGCACGCCGGTCACGCCTTTCGCCTGTTTCGGGCACAGGTTGAAAGAGAAGCGCAGGCAGTGCTTGGTGATCATCACCGGCACTTCGCCCGGCTCTTCGTGAGCCTCGTACGCAGCGTCGATCAGCTTCACGCCGTGACGGTGGTAGAAGTCGCGAGCCTTTTGGTTATAGACGTTGGCGAGGAAGGTCAGGTGTGAATCCGGATACACCGGCGGCGGGCTGGTTTCGGCTTTACGGCCGCCACGCGGATGAGCGGCGACACGGGCAGCGGTCAGGGCTTCGATCACTTCACGACGCAGCGACTTGAGCTGCGAGTTGGGGATGAAGAACGCCTGTGGCGCATCCAGCTTGACGTCGGTGGCGTGGTACTGCGTGGTGCCGAGCTGGCCGAGCAGATCGCGCAGCTGTTCGAGCGCTTGCTCAGGCTTGTTGGCCACGCCGAACGGACCGGCGAGGGTGACGCTGGCGCTGATGCCTTCTTCACTGGTGGCAGTCACTTCCAGCTGTTCTTCACGCAGACGAGCGACCCAGCTCAGGGCCACGCGACGCTCGGAAGAAGTCTTCTGCAGCGCCTGTTGCCAGTTGTGATCGAGGTTGCGATTCAACGGGTGGTTCGGGCGCAGCTTGTACAAGCCTTCGGGCATCTCGTTCGGCTCGACGCGATAGCGGTAGCGCTTCTCGCCGTCTTCTTCGAACTCGCCTTTGGCTTCGGCGATGTTGGCGCGGAAACCGACCACTTCGCGCTTGACCAGCACGTTCAAACCGTCGCCGTTGGACAGCGGCTCGTGAGTCACGACCTGCATGTCGCGTTTGCCGACTTTCTCGACGGTGCCGACTGGCAGGCCGGTGAAGGTCGGCGAATCGAAAGCGCCGATGTCGATCTTGCGATCGGTGACGAAGTAGTCGGTGCTGCCACGGTGGAAGGTTTTTTCCGGATCAGGCAGGAAGAAGTGCGCGGTGCGGCCGCTGGAGGCGCGGGCCAGATCCGGGCGATCTTCGAGCACGTCGTCGAGGCGCTGGCGGTAATAGGCGGTGATGTTCTTCACATAGCCCATGTCCTTGTAGCGACCTTCGATCTTGAACGAGCGCACACCGGCTTCAACCAGGGCGCGGATGTTGGCGCTCTGGTTGTTGTCTTTCATCGACAGCAGGTGTTTTTCGTAGGCGATCACGCCACCCTTTTCATCTTTGAGGGTGTACGGCAAGCGGCAAGCCTGCGAGCAGTCGCCACGGTTGGCGCTGCGCCCGGTTTGCGCGTGGGAAATGTTGCACTGACCGGAGAAGGCCACGCACAACGCGCCGTGAATGAAGAACTCGATGGCGGCGTCGGTTTCGTCGGCGATCGCGCGGATTTCCTGCAGGTTCAGCTCACGGGCCAATACCAGTTGCGAGAAACCGGCCTGATCGAGGAACTTCGCCCGCTCAAGGGTGCGGATGTCGGTCTGGGTCGAGGCGTGCAGCTCGATCGGCGGAATGTCCAGCTCCATCACGCCCAGATCCTGAACGATCAGCGCGTCGACACCAGCGTCGTACAACTGATGGATCAGCTTGCGCGCCGGCTCCAGTTCGTTGTCGTGCAGGATGGTGTTGATGGTGGTGAAAATGCGCGCGTGATACTTGCGGGCGAATTCCACCAGTTCGGCGATTTCGCTGACTTCGTTACAGGCGTTGTGGCGCGCGCCGAAGCTCGGGCCGCCGATGTACACGGCGTCGGCGCCGTGCAGGATCGCCTCACGGGCGATGGCGACATCGCGGGCAGGGCTGAGCAATTCCAGGTGATGCTTGGGCAAGGACATAGTTTTTTTAGTCAGGCTGTCACGGTTAGGCGCGCATTCTACCCGTGAAACGCGCGCCCGGCACGCCTGTGCTGCCCGATGGCAGCTGAGACTGCACAACCCCCTGTGGGAGCGAGCCTGCTCGCGAAGGGGCCAGCACATTCAGCATCAATGGCGCCTGAACGGACGCTTTCGCGAGCAGGCTCGCTCCCACAGGGTTTGGTGGTGCGAAGTCAGGCCTTGGCCGCCATCGCGGTGACTTCCACGCGCATCCCTTCAACCGCCAGCGACGCCACACCCACCGCCGCACGCACCGGCCAAGGCTTGGCGAAGTAGCGCTTGTACACCTCGTTGAATGCGGCGCGATCGGCCATGTCGGTCAGGTAGATCGTCAAGTGCATCACCCGATCCATCGAACTGCCGGCACGTTCCAGCGCAACTTTCAGCGCTTGCAGGGTGCATTCGCTTTGCGCGGTGATATCGCCCAGTTCCAGACTGCCGTCGGCACGGGTTGGAATCTGGGTGGAAACCATGATGCCGTTGAATGTGGCAACGTCCGAGGAAATCGAGTCGGCGTCCGGATCTGGAGTGAAGGTGATGTCTTGGTTAGCCATGCTGATCCTTTGAGTGAGCGAGTGAAGATGGCCGCAGTTTACAGATACAGCGTCGACATGGCCCGCTCCGTGGCAACAGAGGCCGGTCAGACCGGCTGCGTCGCGGCTTCCGCCGCGATGGCTGCAAGAACGCAGGGGCGGGCGCCGATGCGCTGCATGTAGCTGGCAAGTGCCGGCCAGTCCTGTATGTCGATGGCAAAGGTCGGCAGCCACTTCAGCACGGTGAACAGGTAAGCATCGGCGACGCCGAATTTGTCCATCAGATAGTCCCGAGCCGACAGTTGCTGATTCAGGTAATCGAGGCGCTTGAACAGTGTGTGGCGGAAAATCGTTTTGACCGATTCCGGGATCTGCGCATTGAACAGCGGTGCACTGCCACCGTGAATTTCCGTACTGATGAAGTTCAGATGTTCCTGCAAACGCGTGCGCTCCCATGAACCCAAGGGTGGCGCCAGCGTGTTGGCGGGCACCTGATCGAGCAGAAACTGCAGGATCGCCGGCCCCTCCGTCAACACTTCGCCGTTATCCAGAACCAGCGCTGCAACGTAGCCCTTCGGATTGATCTCGCGGAAGTCGCGGCCATCGGCGGTGCGTTTGCTCTGGTTGTTGACGCGAACCAGTTCGAACGGCAAACCCAGTTCTCGCAGCACAATGTGCGGGGAAAGCGAACAGGTCATGGGCGCAAAATACAGTTTCATGGCACTTCCTTGCTGAGAGAGAGCGCCAGATTCCATTGCCGAAGCGGCTTTCGCAAAGGTCATTTACAGTGCTAGCGTATGACAAAATCTCATGAGCACTCAGAACCATGACGGTCCGACTTCCCTCGCTGAATGGCTTGCGCGCCTTTGAATCGGTCGCCAGGCACATGAGCTTCACCAAGGCTGCCGAAGAACTCAATGTCACCCAGACCGCTGTCAGTCACCAGATCCGTCGACTCGAAACCGAGCTGGGCGGGCCTCTGTTTTTGCGGCTCAACGAGGGGTTGGTGCTGAGCGAGGACGGGCACGCCTATTTGCCGGGTGTGCGTGCAGCGTTTCATGAGCTGCGCTATTCGACTGAGCAGTTGCTCGCGTCTCGCGATAAAAGCGTGCTGACGATCAGTACGCTGGTGTCGTTTGCATCGAAGTGGCTGTTGCCGCGGTTGCCGTCCTTTCAGCAGGCGTTTCCCGCTATCGATGTGCGAATCAGTGCGGTCACTGAGCTGGTCGACTTTCGCAAGGGCACGATTGATGCGGCGATCCGTTATGGGCGCGGCGACTGGAAGGGTTTGCGTGGCGATTTTCTGATGTCCGATGATGTTTTCCCGGTATGCAGCCCGGCATTGGCGAAGACGTTGCGAACGCCCGCAGACCTGGCCAATCACGCATTGCTGCAAGTCAGTGGCGCGACGGCCGGTGACTGGAGCGCCTGGTTGCGTGCCGCAGGCCAGCCGCCGCAACTCGCTGAAGGCCCGCGCCTGACCTTTGATCTGGCGATGATGGCGGTACAGGCAGCGGTTGACGGGCAGGGTGTGTGCATTGGCCGTTCAACCTATGTCGAGGATGATTTGCGGGCCGGGCGTCTGGTGGCTCCGTTCGATCTGCGCTTGCAAGATGAACTGGGTTTTTATCTGGTAGCGCCCCATGAAACGGCGCAATCGAAGAAGATCGTGGCATTCAGGACATGGCTGTTGGCACTGTCACCGGGCAAAGACGCTTTTGTATAAGCGTGTATCAAGTTGCCGCGCAGACACACGCGAACAATAAACCCGGGGTTTACGACACATCAGCCATACACGCGACTCCCAAAGTAGCGGTCACACCACCACTGCGTTTGAGAGGGCAACATCATGCATCGTCCACTGTTACTGGCCAGCGCTGCGCTACTCGCTTCAATGATCGGCATCGTCCACGCGGCTGACGCGCCAGCCAAGAGCTGGCAACAAGGTTTGAGCCGGACCGATCTGGTGCGCGAGGACCTCGGTGCTGCCGAGCGCGAAGTGATTCAGGCGCGAGTCGATTTCGAACCGGGCGTGACCTCGCCCCGGCATGCGCACCCGGGTGTCGAGGTCGCTTACGTGATCAGCGGCACGTTCGAATATCAACTGGAGGGCAGGGCGCCGGTGACGTTGAAGGCGGGGGATTCGCTGTTCATTCCGCAAGGGGTGGCGCATGTGGCCAAGAACGTGGGTGCGGACAAGGGGTCGGAGTTGGCGACTTACATCGTCAAGAAGGGTGAACCGGTGCTGATTCTCAAGCCGTAGGTCCGCGATTCAATGGAGCGTCGCCGCTCGGCGACTTTCGCCAATCCTGATTCGGTCCAGCGCTCGGTTCAACGCGTCAAGGGCATCGAGAAGCGCTTTGGCCTCGGCTTCGCGACCTTCGCCCCAGAGGCGCTCGGCCATTTTGTTTAAGGCCTGGATCGAACGCTCAATGTCTGCGGCGGTGGCTTTGTGTTCAGGGGCCGGTGGTTTCTTCGGCATTCAGGGGTCCTCTGCTGACGGCAAACCACCATACCGCTGCGGCGCCCAACAGCATAGTCAGCAAGGCCAGAATCAGGATCACTCCTTGTGTGCCCAGGCTTGAGGCCAGCAGCGCCACCAGCAACCCCGCCAAAGGTTGCGAGAGATTATTGAGCAAGGTGATCACGCCCACGGTCTTGCCGAAGTCTTTGGCCGGAATCACCCGCTGACGGATGCTGCGCATGTAGATGTTGAACATCTTGTCGAAGCCGACGATCAGCAGGAACCCAAGCACATAGCCGGCCAGATTCGGACTCAGTGCACTGATGAGGGCGCCAGCGGCGATCATCGAGTAAGCGAGCCCGCCCAGTAACCGTTGCGGGATCTCAACCCGGGCGAGGAAGAACAGAATCACGATGGTGGTGACCGCGCCCGCTGCCTGTAGACCGGCGTAGGCATCCTTGCCGGCACTGAACTCGCCGATCACCATCGCCGCCGAAGTGGCCAGCGTGACGCCGACGATCAGATTGACGCCGACGGCCAACAGGATGATTTTTTTCAGTTCCGCCAGTTCACGTATATGCCCGAAAGCGATACGCAGCGGTTGCAGCCAGATGTCCTGATGCTGCTCGAACACTTCCAGGGTGATACGGCTGAGGCGTTGCCATACCAGCATGCTCAGGTCCGCCAGCAGGAAGAGCCCGGCGACCCACAGCACCACCCAGTGCCAGGCCCATACCTCCAGCAAAAGCGCAGCCACCAGCGGCCCGAGCACCAGCCCGGTCTGATCGGCGATCTGCGAATAGGACAACGTCTTGGTGTAGCTGTAGTGCTGGAAAATATGCGGCATCAGCACCTCGCGGGCCATGATGCCCTGAGTGGTCAGCACGCCACACAGCGCCGACAGCACGACGACCCAGGCGATACCGCCGAAGAGGGCAAACATTGCCACCGCGATCAGGCACAGCAGTGCCCGGTAAACCTGGCTGATGTGCAGGATGCGGATGGGCGAAAACTTGTCGCACAAGGCTCCGCACAGCGGAAACGCGAGAAACCGCGGCAGCGATTCGACGAAAAACGCCAGACCTGCCCAGGAGGCGCTGTTGGTGGTCTGGAACACCACCAACGGCACGATGAACAGCAGGATCTGATCTGCCAGCCGCGACAGAAACAGCGAGGTGAAAAAGGCGAGGTAGTCCTTGCGCAAAGTAAACTCCTTGTTATTGACGGTCAGGCCTTGCGGCCAGCTGTGCTTCAGTATGCCGATCCTAGGCTGTCATTGAGATTATGCCGCTCATCCCCGCGCTTGGGCGGGTTGAATACGCTGGCGAGGATCAGGTCTTGCTCCTTGCCCTCGCGCAGGTAATGACGATCGTGTTGGTCGAGTACAAGAAAAAAAACGTCGGTTGAGTGACTGCAATTTTAACGAGCTGTTTGCCGGCGGCTGGCCGATATTTGCAGTCTCGACGGTATAATCGGATCTTTTTTCTTGAAGTGAAAACAGGGCAGATATGGAGCAGGACAGCCGCATTCTGAGCGCTCTCAAGCGTTTTCGTTATTTGATCCTGGCGGTCATGGTGATCGCCTCCCTGGTCAGCGCGTTCTGGCGCTTTACAGGCGGCTGGAGTCAGTTTTGGACATGCGTAGGAGCGCAAGCGTGGTTTACCCAAGCCGTGTTTGCTTACCTTCGCGGGGGCTGGGTAGCAATCGGCCCCGGTGGACTGCCGAGGGATGCCAATCCGATCGGCAGGGCACTGTTGGCTGCAGTGGCGCTGGGGCTCTACTTGTTGATGTTCAGCTACGAAGAGCAGAAGCCCGACTCTATTTATGAACGACGCGCCTCGGACTGGACCATGCCTACACGGGAGGAGATGCGGCGTTCGGCGGAGTGAAAGCGGGTGCTGGGCTGAAACACGTCTGGTGCAACGTGTGATCTTCACTTCTACGTCCAGTAAAGTCATGGAACACGATGAGAAGGACACGGAAATTTCGTGACTTCCAGAAACGACAAAGCCCTGAATAATCAGGGCTTTGTCGGTACAAAATATGGCGGAGGCGATGGGATTCGAACTCATGGACCTGTTACAGTCGACGGTTTTCAAGACCGATATGCAAAGCCAATGAAACCGGGGCCTGTAGCCACTTTTCGTTACGATACGTTTATTTTTTGACACCTCTACAGCCCGCATTCAACAAGGGGCGGATTTTGAGTTTTGTAACGGTTTTTGGGGCTATTTCGATGGCTTGGCAATGGCGCCAATTCGTCGATAGACGCGCTCGGTAATGTCTCCTTTGGTGTGCCCCAAGAGTAGGCTCGCATCGCCGACGTCGAGGATTTCCGACGCCGCTTTCGGCCTGATGTCTCTGAACTGGAAGCCTCCGATTTTCTCAGCCAGCTGAACATCGCCTTTTTCTTCAGCTTCTTTCTTGGCCCTTTCTCTGGCGTCGTCCCATCGATCGCGAAGCATCTTCGCTGTCATCCGCTTGCCGCGTGCGCTCACGATCAAATAGCTGCAAATATGCTGAGTATTGCGCTCGGCCATTTTCCCGATCAACAGGCCCAGACTGTTCGGCTCATCACCGTCAGTCATCAGGATGCGCAGCTTTTTGTGTGTCTTGTTCTGCTGCACACCCAAGTAATCTCCCTCGACATCGTCCTTCCTCATGACCAGGACATCTGCCGGTCTTTGCCCGGTCAGATAGGCCAAGTCCATCGCGTCCTTCAGCTCTTGAGCTGCCTTCACGTAAACAGCATCCCAAACAACATCATTCGCATAATAGTCCCTCGGTGTTTCCTTGTTTTTTCGCACGCCCTGGCAGGGATTTTCTTTGGTCGTCAGCCCCCATTCTCGAGCAATGTTGAAAACGTGGGAGAGGGTAGCAATCTCGCGATTTGCCCGAACCTTGGCCGTCCGCGCGTCCCGGTAGCCTGCGATGGTTGCGGGGGTGATCGAGTCAATAGGAGCGCTGTCGAACATCGGTCGAAGCTGCTTGATCTCCGAAAGGTTGTCTTTCTGCGTGCGAGGAGCTTTCTTCGATACGATGTCGCGGATGTATCGGTCGAAGATGCCCTTCATGGTGCGGAGATCGAGCGGCTTTTCTTTGGCCTCCAGCTCCGCCCATTTGATCCTGGCCAAGTCCAGATCCTTGCCCAGCGGGATCGCCTTGCCTGTCATGTCCAGGTAGTAATAGGCGACCCACACCTTTCCGCTTTTTCGTGTTCGCGTCCACTGGTACATCCGAGGCGGCAAGTTGCGTGTGTCGGCCTTGCGGGGGCGCATATCAATTCACTCGCGAGTAGTCAGGTGTCCATACCGGTGCAGCCGGCGGCGGGTTCGGATCGGCAATCGTAGAGCTGATCATGCCCAGCTTCATTCGGGCATACATGCGGCCCACCAGCGGGCGCTTGCCGCGGCTTTCGACGAAGACCCACTGGCGTTCAATCAGCCAACGGCGCTGGTATGCCCGGGCCTTGTAGCCGGTGAGTTCGGCCAGTTCCTCGTCGGAGAGGATTTCGTTTTCCATAGCGATGCTCCCTGCCGCTGTAGTCGGCAGAACGTGGATTAGTTGTTTAATTTTTTATGAGACAGGTAAGCGGTGCGATTGAGTTGAAATTTAAAGGCGGCGCTGTAGCGCCTAATGAGGGTAGCGAGAGAAACCTCTGATGAGGTACCTTTGTAGTACGTAGTGGCAAAGCGCCAATTGAGAGCGGTTTTGTGGATTTAGGGCTCCTCCAACAACGAATTTAAGATTTCCGTGATGCTAGTGATTGGATGCGGTTCCCCTGCCCGATAAACTTTTCATTTTCATCAGTAAGGTAGCTAGTGATCTCCTAAAAAATTTTGAGAAGTTTATAAAAATACAGCGAAATCCCCTATTGAAAAAGCAAGGGTGAATTTCAAAAAAAACAAATGAAACTCTAAGGGAATAGAATGCAATTAATTCTTCAACCATGCGGCCGTGCTGATGCGCGGAAAAATTTTGAAAAAACGATAAATAAGCCCGTACCTATTACGCAAGTTTTATCGCATATGCCCGCCAAAGAGCGTGACGGACTCCTAAAGGCATTTCCCGACGGTGTAGCTGTGTGGGGGGTTACACCAGGACAAAATCAAATAAATGCAAACAAGTGGGGGCGAATATCCATCGGTGATACCGTGCTGCTTTATCAGAATAAAAGGTTCTTCTTCAAGGCAACGGTCGCATATAAAGCTCACGCTCCAACTCTAGCAATGGCTCTATGGGGGGCAAATGATGATGGTGTCACATGGGAGTACACTTATTTTTTAACCGACCTTGAATGCGTAGAAATCGAGATTGGGCGGTTTAATTCTGCTGCTGGATATGCGGGGAATTATGTTGTACAAAGCTTTAATGTCCTTAGTTTGGTTGCAAGTGAGAGAATTCTAGAGCGACTAGATCTTTTGCCGGGGGTTGGAGCGGTAGCATCTAGTTATATAGATATTGCTGCGGCTAAGGTTGCACTTTCAAAGTTGGATGACGAGTTAGATGTTCCTTCGTCTACTCGTAGACGAAAAGAACAGGATCTTTTGAGGACCATTGTCCTAGGGGGCAAGAGTGAAGAATCTTGTTCTGTCTGTAATCGCTCGCTACCGGTAGACTTGTTGGTTATTGGTCATATCCGTAAGCGGCACTCTTGCACTCCAGCAATAAAAAAAGATCTAGCTAATGTGATGCCTGTATGCCTTCTGGGGTGCGATCGTCTATTCGAAAATGGTTACATTTACATAGATGACAAAGGATTGATTCGGGCAGCCAAGCAAGTCGAGTCTATAGTTGAGCTTAGGTGTGTAGTTGATGGTTTGGTGGGTAACGTATGTGCTGCTTGGGGAACTGAGTCAGAGCCATATTTCGCGTGGCATCGGCGTCATCCACGAAAATTCAACTAGGACGGTATTGGTATGAAAAATAGTTGGTTGATTAACGCAGAGTTTATGAGATGAAAGTGAGTGAAGGGGTTGGGGCTGCGTTAATTGCTGGCTTGATAGGTATTGTAGGCTCCTGTCTGGGCGCATTGGTGGCTGGCAGTTATGCGGCAGATGCTGCAAAGGCACAAATAGACGTTCAGTTGAGGTTGTTAAAGTCGGAGACCGCATTGAAGTTGATGGAATATCGGGCGGAGCCAATGGCAAATCTATACTCTGCAATCAGTAGGTTTGACAATGCCAATTTAGAGGGAGATGAGTTGCGAGCCTCCGCTAGAGGCGTTGCAGCCGCCGCCGCATCTTGTGCTGCCCGACTAGATGGGAAAGCAAGTGAGCTTTGCTCTCACATTGAGGGAGTAGCAGCAGATTTTGCTCACATTCCACCAGATGATACGAAACAAAAAATGTGGGCAAATAATTTGATCAATACTAATTTTTTTAGGTTGAGGGATGTTTACGCAGGCATGCAAGATGCCGCGATAAAGGCAGCAATAGGAGAAGGTGATTTAAATTCTTCGACTATTAGAGTGGCCAAAGATCCAGTTGACTAATCTCGATAAGATAATGATCGCATCAGTCTTCTGCCTATCCAGCGCAACAACGGAACGGCTTTGCTATTTCCTAAGGCTTTATAACGGGGAGCGTCCGGACACTTGTCGATTGACTGACTGCGCCAAGGTATTAGCGTGTAGTTGTCTGGAAAGCCTTGGCACCGCTCCCACTCAATTACGCTGGTTCGACGCACACCTCCGGGTTCCAGTACATATGCCTCTCTGTCATCGAGAGAACCTCCCCCTTGTGCCGTGAGAGTAGGATGAACTGCGAGCTTCTCCGGCCATCCCGGCGGCCGATCCCTGCGAGGGCCTTCGCGCTCAAAAAGTACCTCGGTGGGATCGAATCCGTCTCGAGCACTTGCGACAACGAACACACGCCTGCGTCGTTGGGCCAAGCCGAAATATTGGGCGTCCAAGACCCGCCACGCGATTGTTCTTTTGGGTCCATACACACAACCAGCGTCCGGCCATTTCTTCCCTGAAGACTGCAGTTCGCAGTCTTCCCCAGCAAGCGCGCCAAGAAAGCATCCGAAGGCGTTGCCTTTGTCGCTGAGGACACCGGGGACGTTTTCCCAGACGACAACGCAGGCGGGCTTTCGCTGGCGGGCGCGAACATAGTCAACTGCATCTGCAAGCTCCACGTATTTGATGGTGAGGGCGCCGCGCGGGTCGGTGAGGCCTTCGCGCATGCCTGCCACGCTGAACGCCTGGCAAGGTGTCCCGCCGACGAGCACGTCCGGCGCGGCGATCTTGCCGGCCAGCACCTGGGCGCCGAGTTTGGTCATGTCGCCTAGGTTCGGCGTGTTCGGGTAGTGGTGAGCCAGCACAGCGCTCGGGAATGCTTCGATCTCGGCGAACCAGGTCGCCCGCATACCGAGCAGCTTCCATGCATGGGTTGCCGCCTCGATGCCGGAGCAGACCGAGCCGTAAGTGATTTCCATATGGGGATCCTCGCCGGCTGGCGTGATTAGTAGACGGTGAGCGCTCCAGACAGGCGGAGCATGGTTTCGTTTTGCATGACCTACTCTTGAGGAGCAGTTCCCAAATCCAAGGAGGTCAAAATGTCTAAAGGTGGCGGCGGTAAAACCGGGGGCGGGTCTGGTGGGGCAGGTAAAGGAGGAGGTGGCTCATCTCGAGGCCCCTCAAGTCACCCCGGACCAGGCGGTAATTGGCCGAGCACCACGGGTGGAGTGTCTGGAGGCAATAGAGGTAATGCTCCGTCAGCACCAGGAAAGAAAGGCTGATTTTTAAGCGTAAGGTTTTATCCTGCCCTCAGCGCAATAGGTGAGGGCAGGTCATGCAGCCTGCTCTTGCTGCTCAACAGGCTTCGGTGGCCACTCGGAAAAACCAACCTTCGGTACCTTGGTTTTCGGATTGAGGATTGACTTTCCCTTGGTGTCAGTCAGTACCGCCTTCGCCCTGATCTTCAGATCACGACAGCGCAAAGTCTTGCGAGCCAGCTCCATGAACTGCTCGGCGTATTGAGGCGCGTCGAACATTGGCGAGAGCTGACGCACTGTAGCTCCCCCCATTATCTTCTCAGCACGCTTACGAACCATCTCAAGCCACTCATGCTCCGGTATTGGCTCGACGCCGCCTGGAGCCTTCAGGTTCTTGCGGGTGCCACTCGTTTTCTTGCGCGCCTCGGCAGTGGCGACATCAATGGTCATTCCAAACACAGCGAAAGTGCTCATAAGCATTCTCCAGGCATACGCCTGCCTCGCCGGCTGGCGTGATTCGTAGAAGTGGGGTATTTGTGTTCGGCCCGGCATGGAGCCGGACAGGGAGCGGTGATGTTTGCGAAAATTGTTGTGGGATTAATGATCGGATTTGTAGGTGGTTTTGTTGAGGATCGAGCGCCATCCTGGAGAAAGAAAACAGAGATTATTTCCGAGGTTTTACTTTTCCTTGTTGGGCTCTCATTTCTCATTTCATCATTCATGTTCGGCGCAATTTACGGCGTGATGGCGATAGCTGAAATCGCTATTGGGTACTTCGCATACGTAAAAGTATTTCGATCAGAAAAGAAACACTTTTAGTTTTATGCAGTAAGACGGGGCCCCCGGTGACCGTATGCGACATGGTGGAAGCGGTGGGGATGGTGTGGTCCCTTTATTTGTATTAGTGAGTATGGAGAGACAGTGGAAATTTATCGTAAAGGTTCGGAGAGCTCGGGCGACTGGGTCCATATCGTGAAGCGCCCATCGAAAAAGGATGAGCCGTGGCGCCTCGTTTTCGGAGCTCACCATTATGGCGTGCCTTACAAAGGCCCATGTGTCTCTCTTGTGCACAAACGCTGCAGAATTACAGAGAACGGTGAGCGAGACTACAAAATCGAGCTCGACTTTCACGAGATTGCCTCCATGCTCGATTTGTTGGCCGGGTCTGGGATTGATCAATATGGTCCCGTGCTCTCCGAAGCTCTGTCTGGGTCTGTCCGGTCTCTCAATCGACTGGTCGCCGCTGCGAGCGGATTGCCTTTACCAAGCCAAGAGCTTGAGGACTAGTTAATTGCAGTTGCTAATGTCTATTCCAGAGCGCGCTTCAGCTGTTCGATGAGATGAGCTGGTAGGCCGCGCAAAGTCAGCGTGCCACCGGCTTCATCGAACTCAATCTTCGACCCAAGCAGGTGTCGGCGTTGGCGTTGTAGCTTTCGTTGAGCTGGCTCATCAGATCGTCGCGAGCCTGGCTCTCGACCTGCTCGGCGTTATCGAGGAACAGAACTGCCGGGAGGCCGTCCGGTTTTTTGTCGATCTTGTGGATCACGCTGTGGAGAACTGGCATTGCGAATACCTCGAGCAGGCGCCGCCCTCCGTGACCGGTGGTGGCAATTTGGTTTGGGTTGGGGTATTACGTACGAATATTCTTTTAGCCACCAAGGGCGTAAACAGTGAGTAAGAAAATTCCCCAGTACGAGCATGACGAGATATTTCGGGGCTCTCGAATCCTGTCGACGAGAGTTAGTGGCCCGCATACGAAAAGGGCTACCCCTCTTAAAGAGAGCTATATGTACTATAAGGCCGAAGCCTCGGTTAGCACTTCTGAAGGGGGAGCTATTGATGGCGCGAACGCAAAAACGGAGATCATTTCTGACAATGTTGAAGAGGTGAAGCTCAAAGCCTTGAAGAAAGCTCAACAGTTAGCGGAAACGACTATCTGAGTCGCGAGTTTGCGCAATCTACTAACGGATACACCAATTAGGGTGAATTGCATTGGCCTGGTCTACGCTCTGAATTCGATTAAATTGAACGAGAGCGCCATGAGCAGTCAGCCAGAAGAAACGCCGGAAATTCGCCGTAATAAAATTCTCGCGGATGCAATTGGGCTTACGCATTGGGAGGTTGCGGAGTACGTCGTGAGCATTCAGAGGAAAGACGATAGTGGCGAGTACACTGTGTACTTCGGTATACAAACGCCGAAGTCTGTACTTGATAAAGTCGTTGGAATTACGGGAGGGCTTTTCGTCCACACCAAGCCCATTGACTTCCAGGGTCTTCAAACAACTAGCATCTAGCCTAAGTCGATTCCGGTCTTGCTGAACTCTTCAAGCAGTCGCGACTGCTTTTCGGTTATCTCAAAATCGGGTCGCGACATAGCTGTAAAAGCGAGCAGACTCTTCGGCAGACCAGCTGCAAAGGTTGATGAGGAATGTCGACACCATCTCCTGCCATTCCTCGAAGCCGTGGCGCTCGCCGAGGATCACTAGGGCATCATCAAGCGCCTTCGAAACAATCAGCGATCGCTTCTCGGCGCCGATGCGATCGAGCAGCGCCTTCTCCTTGGCTCGCTTGTCCTTCTTCAATTGCGCGTTACTCGTGGCCATGGCCTACCTCTTCAATTCCGCTGGCCGGCTCGTTACCAGGTGGTGTATCTATGACTCAACTCACACTGGCAGGAGGCCGACATGAGGTTGCAGAGCGATGTAGATGCGCTAGCGGCTATCGAAGAGGACGCTAAAGCGATGCTGAAACGGATAGGGCTGCCGGACGACGCGGTGAAGCTGGAGGTGGTCGTCTTTCTTCGTGAGGTGATCGAACTGGCCAGTTACATGGAGTCGGCGCATCGGTTGGTTGAAGCTCCGTGCACTGTTTGAGTTCCGGCGTGCTGGCGTATTGATGGCCGTTGCGGTACTTGTGTTCGGCCCGGCCCGGCCCGGCGTGGAGTCGGAAAGGAGCTACAGCATGAGCTGCGTTAAGCAATGTCTTCAGTGGTTTTCCGCTGGTGCCGCAATTATCTCTGCAGGCCTTTGGTTTTACTCCGCAGTCGTTACAGTGAAGCCTGATCCGGCTCGCCTAGAGCCAAATGGCATGCAGCCCCTTACGCACACAGATACCGATGCGGGTTCCGACGTTCACGAGACATTACGCAAACAATCAAAAATTAATGCGTGCGCAGCAGTGGTTGCTTCAATTGCCGCCTTGACACAGGGAATTTCTATGTTTATTCCGGACTAGGCGCCGCCCTCCGTGACCGGTGGTGGCAATTTGGTTTGGGTTGGGGTATTACGGGAGATCGGCATGGGGCCGATCTTGGGTGGATTGTTATGATTGATAACCGTGAAAATGCTCTGGAGCTCGCGCTCGGCATGCTGTTGGCTTCGATTGATATTCAGGGGCTAGATGCTAAAGATTTTGTAGATCATGCCTCCGGACTTGTCACGAAAGCCTCTAAGCATTTCGAAAACGATGCAGTTGGGAGTCGAGTTGTAGCTGAGCTTCACAGCGCCTATGCGGAAATGTTGACTTCGAAGCAGCGAAGTGAGGCTTGAGATGATTTTTTTGGTCCGACTGCTTTTAATCGCGCGAGTTGGGTCTAAAGAACTAACGATGACCGGCATGGAGCCGGATCAAGGAGTTCAGCGTGGAAAATAAATACTGGTTCGGCTTCAAGCAAAAGGGCGGCGCACCTATTCCGTGCGGGCCTTACAGCCATGATGAAGTAAATAGGGAGCGAAATCGAGCGAAGGCGAAGGATGCTGATGTATCTGTTTGGTTTATCGCGGATAACTCCGACGATGCTCAGGTCAAGGCTGACTTTCACATGCAGGAGGCTAAGCAGCCTTAATCGTTCTAGCCGTCGTCATCGGCGTTCATTTGGAGGGATTCGGCGAAACCTGCTTGCCTTAATTCGCGCGCCACGTTTTCAGTTATCTCGTAACCGTGGCGCTTAATTCTGAAGAAGGCTGCGGACTTCTCGGCGCCCAGCGAGTGAGCATGTGCGATCAGTCGCCAGATGGTCGCCCGGTCTTTCGTCTCGCCCAGTTCGTTGCTGAGCGCTGAAAGCCGATCACGCATTCCCTGGCGGAAGTAGTGTCGGATGATGTCGGACGGCCCTTTGACTTTCGGCGGCGCCGGCGGCAGATCCTCGGCCCGGCCATTCAGTACCAGCAGTTGCACCGCCTCGCTGACTTCCTTGATCTCATGCCAGTGAATCAGCTCGTCGAGCATCCGCCTGGTACCGTACGGCACCGTGTGCCGCAACTCCTGCTCGCCCACTTCCTGCCGCTTCTCGGCGAGCCTGGCCGTTCGTTCTTCCTGGGTCACAGCCATGGCCTACCTCTTCAATTCCGCTGGCCGGCAAGTCCAGCCAAGTCTGTCGGCGGCGTGTCGTCGCCCGGTTACTGATGCGTTTCATGAGTTGAACTTGAATCCGTTCTCGCTGGCGATTAGCGCAACCCGCTTGACGTGCATGTGCAGTGTCTTGGCCGTCTCGCTGATGGTCTTGCCGGCTTCGGCCAGTTCGCGAACCTTCGGGGCGATCTTGTTGCGCTCGACGCGCAGACGGTCGTGGTGCGGTGTGGATGCCAGCTTTGGATCGCCAGTGACGCCACTGGGGATTTGCTGAGCTTTACCGCCAGAACCGAAGAAATGATCAAGTTGCTGGTTCAGGTTGTCGAGCAACTGGTCTCGTGGGTTTGGCATTGGTGCACCGATCAATGCACACCTTCCGCCAAGCGATTCGCCTGCTTTTCGAATGCAATCGCCATGTTCACTGCTACCTGATAGTTGAAGCGAAAGGCCTTGGTCTTTCCGGTGACCAGATCAACGATGTGGTAGGCATTGCCGACCGTCTTCACTTGGAAGCGTACTTTCTTATCTGGCGCCGCCAGACCTGCAAGGCGGGCGAACTCTCCACGGGCTGCGTGAGAGCGAACAAACAAGGCGTTGAGAACTTCCCGGCGCTGTTGCATCAGTGGTTGCGTTTGCATGGCTGATCCCTCGGTGGTGGGGTTGCGTGTATTCGTCAGCACTCGGCGTCGCCTGTTGGTTGCCGTTGGGCGCAGTGGAGAGTGCTGACGGATAAAGGCGGGTGAAGAAAAGGCCCAACTGGACGGGAGGGCCTTTTGGTGTTTCCGATGCAGTGATTTCAGATAGCAAGCTTTTTGGCGGGTTCGATCAGCGCCAGAACGCTGCGACCCCGGCGGTACATCGCCAGCGCCTGCGGGGAACGTGCGGCGGATCGGTTAGCAGGGCTCTAGAACAGGGCGGTTCTGGCCGCACATGCGAAAGCGCTGCGCCGATCAGGATGATCAGGAGCATGTGGATCTCCGGTTGAGTGCAGGTGACCAGCGTCTGCTGGGTTGGAGTCCGCATCACTGCTGTACCCTGTCTCCAAGGTGCAGCAGTGATGCTCGTCGCTATGCCGTTAGAACCGGTCTCTCTGCGCGGCGCACCATTAGCACCTTAGTTGTGCGGCGCGCCGGAGCTCGACGATCTCGTCGCATCGTGTCGTCATTGACCATTGAGTGCATAGCGATCAACGAGGCCGCGACCGAGATAGCTCTTACATGCACCGCTGATGATTCCCGATTCCATTGTTCTGACTCCGGTTGTTTTCCCAATACGCCCGGTTAGCCAGGCGTATCAGTGAAAGTTTCCGTGTCCCTTCGGCGCTACTGGCGCGGTACGGGCTCGCTCAAATTGTTCGTCCGACCGCGACTCTGTCCGTCAGATAACTCGATTTGGCGCTTTACGCTGCACGCCCGGGTCAGTTGCCAACCCTCTGAACCGTTGAGGCCGGTTCATCGCTGCCTTCGAATCTGAGCCGGCGGTGATCCGGCAAGGGGTGTCGCTAAAGAGCGGCGGATCTCTTGAGGTCCTTCGCGGTGGCGGTGTGTCGTTGCGATGGGTCTAAATTAACCGCCGGTTTCATTGTCGTCAATACCGGCGGTTAATTAAATTTGCAAAAGTTTTGTTATGCTTTGGGTATACTGTATGGATGTACAGTTATCGGGAGCAGGTAGATGTCGATGGCAAAAAAACTAAATAAACTTGAGAGACACGCTATGTCGGGTCTGGAGCGGCTATCGCTCAGGGTGTCGTCGATGATCAATCACCCGGTCGCGCAGATTCAGCGCTGGGTGACGATTCACCGCTTGGATACGGATGGAGATCGGGAGTGGGAGGAGGTGATAGCGCTGTTAAATGAAACGGACGGGATCGACATTACATTCAACGACGACGAATCGGTGACGCTGAAGTGGGCGGCGAGCGCAGAAGAGGGTCGGCCGGTTGAGGTTTATGAGCCTTTAGGGGAGCTGGTGCCTTTCTAGCAGAGTGGTTGAGAAGGCTACACTTAAGTAAGCATAGATGTGATAATAGCGGGCGAGATTGATGGCTCTGAGCTATCATTGATTAATGATTTAACTGTTTCTTACCTCAGGAGTCTCTACTCAGTGTTTTCAGAGAAAGAGATAAAGGCGCTACTCATTGACTGGCTTTTTGATAAAGGCATGATCAATGACGCGGTTATAATTAACGAGATGGTTGTCGCCAACTGGTCTCGTCGAGCAGATATTGCGGTAGCAAATGGTCGTCTATATGGCTTTGAGATTAAAAGTCATTTTGACACTCTGAAAAGATTACCTGGGCAAGTTGAATCTTTTCAGGCGCATTTTGATAAAGTTGTGGTAGTTGCTGCATCAAAGTTTATCACCTCGATATTACGAGATTACCCTTCGGAGATTGGCATTCTTGAGGTTTACGAGGCATTTGGGCAGGCAAAAATTCGTCAGGTACGAGCAGGCCGCATATGCGAAGTGAAGGATAACTTAAAGCTTACAAGCCTAATAACTAAGTCAGAGCTCGAAAAGTTTGTAAAGCAGAATGAGGCGTCTTTTCGACCTGGAATGCTTAGGTCGGAGCTGGTCAGCGCTTGCGGAACAAGAGCAACCAAGCAACTGCGATCGTATGTTTTGGACTGCATCAAGCAGCGGTATAAAGAATCTTTTAATAATTTCATGAGTGAACGACGCAACAGTACGACTGAGTCATGCCTAGACCTCCTCAGCAAAAGCGCAACAACTCGAGCTAATTTTGAACGCCAAGTCGCTATGTATAGCAATGCGCATCGCACAACTCCGCGGGCTGAAAAAAAGATTGACTTTAGTATGCTAGGTGATAGGGCTGAGGCTCTCGGATTTGAGATGCCTCAGTCCGTCTTGGTTCGTCGAATAACTCAGAAGTCAAAGTCGTCAAAGTCTTCCTCATCTGACTGACTTTTACTATTTAGTTCGATTTGCCGGCTAATATGCATGTTAACTCGTGCGGCGATCCACGATGCTGGAGTTTTCATGTTGTCGATCTCGCCTTTTGAAGCTTGAATGATTTTCTTCGCTCCCCATGTTTCATCATCTGCTATCTCGGGAAACGCATCAATAATATCATTGGCCGCTGAAATGTAGCCTTGTGAATTGGTATCAGAGCGTCGCTCAAAAACCCAGGCATCATTAAGTGGGTAGTCTATTCGTGCTATGAACCTTCCACCGGAAGTTGTATATACTCTGGAGTGGATTGACCCGTGATCACCATAAATTACAGCTTCTCTACCTATCGCGGCATGGAGCTTGGTTTCCATGATGTCTATTACACCGGTTCTCCCCTTGCTGTTTACGTCGATGAACGGCATAACAGAGGAAGGGAAACTAGTTGATGCAACACTAATAATTGCGCTGTCTACTTCATCGCGGATGGAGTTTATCAACGTAACTGTGCCGGCAAGAGAGGCATGAAGAGTATCTCGAATATACCCTGCATCAATTATTACCAAAGCGTTGTCAGAAGAGTCCAGTGCTGAGAGTGCTGCAATGACGTTATTGGTCTGATCGCTAAAGCTCTGAATCTTGAAAACAATTTTTCCGAGTCCTGTGTTTTCAAACGCACGAGCTTGTCGGATAACTTGAGATATTTTCGAGTCGTCAGTTATTTGGATTACTGGAATTACCGGGTGGTTAATGCCGTCAATGAAATTTCTCCAGTTTTTAAAGTCTGAGTCTGGATTTCTCAGTTCAAATATATCTCTGGTCAGATAGCTAGGGTCCGTAGTTAGGTCCAAAGCGAAAGGTCTGCCATCAGAAGCCGAAATTACTTCTCTTAGTGATGTTACGGTGTCAGTTTGTCGTGGCCAAACGCCAAGAGTGAACAGAGGAATAATGGCATCCTTGCATGAGTCGGAAAGCTCGCCGAAGCCTTTTACTTCGGCAGGTCGGCTTCGCAGGTTGGGATAATAGCTGTAATCGTTAAAGTCAATTGTCATCAATCATATCCTCAGATTCAATCCTTTGCTCTTCGGAAGAGGGCTCTGGAGCTCTCTTGGCGTTGGGTGTTGCGCGCCGCCGAGGCTTTGCAGCGCTCTTCATAGTTGTAGCTATCACGTATGATCCGATTTCAGTAAGTCTGTCGTTGGCGTATTCTAATTCGCCAACTCTTGCGGCTAGCTCTATCGATTTTTGCGCCTGCTCAGATGCGGTATGGCTTAGTTGACCGTTTATCCCGATTAACTTGAAGCAAAGTCGCGTTAAAAAAACGCCGATTAAGATTGCGGATACCCAGCCGGATAGGCTGAGCCACAATGTTTTCTCGCCGGAGTTTGAGTAGTAGACAGACAAAGCAATACCTGCTGCCCCCAAAAAGGTGCCAGCTACACCGTAATAGAATCCAGCAAGCGAAACGCTATCAGAGTGTGATTTCCTTTGATCTATCACCGCGGGACTCCCTTTCCTTACCTTCAATAAATTTGCTTGGCAGTATGTTTCGTCAATTCCAGATCAGTAGGGGCTAGGATTGGTGAGGGGCATGGCGTTATACCAAGTGAGCATTCCAAACCAACAGCACTCGTGCTTGGATGAAGGTCTCGTCGGCCCTGATCGTCTGCGGCGGGTGCCTTTCGTTATCCGAAAGCATCTTGATCTGGTCGTCGCCAATCCACTGGAGGCGCTTGATGTAGAGGTGACCTTCCCAAGAGAACATGTAGATCCCATCCCCTACGAATTCCCGGATACTGATGTCAACCAGCAGCGGGTCTCGATGCTTGATCGTCGGCGCCATCGACTGGCCCCAGCCGGTCACCATCTTCAGATGGAAATGCTCTTTGAACTCGACCCCCATCTCCCGCAGATGTTGAGGGCTTACCCTCACATCCTGCAGCATCTCTGGATAGTCGTGCGGAATCTGTCCACCACCCATGGCTGCACGGACGTCATAGTGCGCAATCCACACCTCATCACCCACAATTCCCGGCCGGTAGTAATCAATCTCGATGGCGCCCCCGGCATCATCTGCTTCAGCGGCTGCTATCAACCGTTGTCTGGCAGTGTCAGTAAGCCCCTTGCCCTGCTTATCAAGCATCTGGCGGACGATATCAGCGGCCGAAAGCGCCGACGTCGATGGCGCTTCGGCGACACTAGTTAGCCCGCTGATCTCGCGCGCAAGTCGCTTACTGAAGCGCTCGACTGGAACGCCAAGTAAGCGCGATAGAACCGCCGCAAACTTGGCGTTCAGAGGGTTCGTACCGTTCAAGTACATCGCTACTGCAGCGGCCGAGATATCAGCCTCCGCGGCAAGACTCGCCTGGGTCAATCCGAGGGCGTTCTTTTTCGATACGAAAAGCGCCTTCGCGGCGTCGCACTCAGCTTTCAGTTCTGGGGATAGCTCTTTCTTTCTGCTCATCCGTTGAATTTAACCGTTGGTTAATTTTATTGCGGCAACCGCCGGTGTTGCTGGAAAGCTAACCGGCGGTTAATATTGGATCTGGCAAAGTTTGCTGAGGCAACGAAATGAAAAAGACGCCACTGCCGGAACTGGTTGAGCGAATTGGTCAGTCTGCTGTCGCCAAGGGCCTTGGCGTTAGCGCACCAGCCATTTCCAAAGCCTTGAAGGCGGCTAGGGAGATCCTGGTCATCGAGCATGAGGACGGAAAATTGACAGCGGAGGAGGTTCGTCCTTTTCCGTGCCAGTTACCAGTTCAGAGAACACCCACCCGACACTTCCGCCCACCGATCCACTGAGCAAATGATCGCTCCTGCATTAGCAGGGCGCCACGTAAAGAATTTCGAGGTGTTACATGCAGGAATTGATGAAGGCGATCTACGACGTGGTTGACGACCATGGCACCAAGAAAATCGCCGAAGGGGCGGACTTCAAGTCACGGACGCTTCTTTCCCAGAAGGCAAACCCGGACTACGACACCCACCGCATGAACGTGGAAGAACTGCATCGGATCATGAAGTTCACCCAAGACTTCCGTCCGCTCAAAGCATGGGCGGAGGCGTTCGGTTTCGAGCTGGCTCCGAAGAAAAAGCCGGAAGGCATCAATCTCAACGCCGCACTTCTTCGACTGCATGCCGACCTTGCTGATGTTACTCGCCTTGCGTTCGACGCACAGGCTGATGAGCGCGTCTGCTCGGTCGAGAAAACGAGCCTGCTCAAGGAGGCGGAGGAAGTGATCGTCAGCCTGGAAGTGTTCAAGCAGTCCGTGAAGGCAGCCTGAATAGCAGACACAAAAAAGCCGACGGAGAAGGTCGGCTGATTCGCAAAACTAGAGAGACCTGATTATGCAGAGCCAGCCAAATTCTAGCAATACCCAGAACAATGTCGCGACACGTTTTCAGAGTTCGCAAAGCGTGTCGCAACACACGTCATCTCGTTTTGCCGAATTGAATATCGGAGCCTCGCTGTGAGCGTTCAAGCAATGTCATGGGCGCTGTCTTTGCCCACGCAAGTTCTCAAGGATGCCAGTGCCCGGCACGTTCTGCTGTGCCTGGCCAACTATGCCGGATCGAATGGTGCTGGCGCGTTCCCGTCGGCTACCACGCTGGCTCAGGACACCGGTCTTTCCGAGCGCACAGTACGTTACAAACTGAATGACTTGGAGACGTCCGGGCTGATCAAGCAGGGCAACCAGGCGATCGCTGCTGTTCACATTGATCGCCATGACCGACGCCCAGTCGTTTACGACCTTCAAATATTTCGGGGTGCAAATGCTGCACCCCGTTCGGAAAGGGGTGCAAATGACGGCACGGGGTGCAATTCACAACAGAACGGGGTGCAATCTACGACAGAACGGGGTGCAGCGACTGCACCCAATACGTCAATTAACCATCAGGTAACCGAACAGCAGCTGCAGCGCGAGTTTTCTGGCGTGGTCGATGATCAGGATCGACAAGCTCTCGATTCTCTCGAAGATCCTCGCCAGCGCTTTTCGATGTTTGTCGACTGGGAGTTCAGCGCTAAACAGTTGGAAGACCAGCTTCGCCTGATGTGCTTGCCGATCTCATCGGCTACCGATGAGTTGATTAACTCGTTCAAAGGTTTCTTCATCGCCAAACCCGATACCCGTGACAACGCCGCCGGCTGGTGCCACCGCCTTGCCAAGTGGATCAAGCGTGATCGCGCTGTGAAGTCCGGCCACATTGAGGAAGAAATGGATGCGACCGGTGACTGGACTGCCAAGGGGGTTCGGGTATGAAATCTGCACGCGATCTTATTGCCGAACGGCGAACCGACCCTATCTACAAGCCGACGTCCGACCCAGTAGTTGCCGAGGTTGATCCATCGACCAAAGCTGTCATCGACGATTTGTTCCTGCGTCTTCGCGGTGCCTGTGGCGCATGGCGCCAGTCTTGGCCGACTGAGGCCGTGATGAACGCCTCGAAGCTTGAATGGCTCGGCGAGTTCATGCGCTCCGGGATCAACCGGATGGAACAAATCGACCACGGCATGCGCGTCCTGAGTGCGAGTAAGTCGGCATTTGTTCCGGCGCCTGGCGTTTTCGTTAGCTGGTGCTTTGCCCCTGAAGGGCTGGGATTGCCGAGCGTCGAAAAGGCGTACGCCCAGGGTCTTCGCAACTGCCATCCCGCTATGCGTGATTCGGCCAAGTGGTTGCACGCTGCGGTCTACCACGCTACTGCGGCCGCTGGTTTTCATGGCCTGCCATTGCTCTCGCGTGAACTTGGTTTGGCGAGCTTCGAGCGTCACTACTTGGCCCAGTGCAGGAAGATCTGGAAGGGTGAACCCCTAGGCTCTATCCCTATTGCTGAACTTGCTGAGCCTAAGCCTGATCGCAACCCCGAAGTGGGTAACACCGCTTTGGCCAACTTGCGCGCGATGCGTGCGGGGAGGGCAGAACGTGTGTGACCGTCGCCTTGCTGTACCCGAAATCGATACCTATCGATTCGCAGTGTTCTGCTGCTCGTTCAAGGTTGATTTGAGTTCGCCACCTGATCACGCGCTGGCGCTGTTTGCCGACGAGGCCATGGCCAAGCGTTATGGCTCGTGGATGTGGCCGGGGACCTATGAAGTCATTGACGTCGTGACGGGGAAGCCTTCATGCGAGTGAGCTCGAAGAAGCTTCGCGCCTCCGCCAACGGCCAAGAATGCACCGTCCGGATGCCGGGAATCTGCAACCACAATCCAGAAACCACCGTTCTTGCGCATCTTCCGTGCGGCCAGAAGGGCATGGGCATGAAGGGCTTCGACACCGTAGCGGTATACGCCTGCGGCGCCTGCCATGACGTCATCGACGGTCGCGCTGCCGGCGACATCGACTGGCAGGATATGCCGCGAGCCATTGCCGAAACCCATGAAGGCCTGATCCGGGCCGGAATTCTCACCGTAAAGGGGGCTGCATGAGCACGGCCGCGGTGAAGATCACCGAAGCCGAACTTAAGCGGCAGGCCACCGGCACCGTTCAGGATGTGCGCGACCTCGAAAACAAAGGACTGTACCTGCGTTTCAACAAGGCTCGCACCGGCGGGTCGTGGTACCTGGTGCTGAAGGGCAAATGGAATCCCATCGGCACGTTCCCCGAGCTGTCCCACAAGCAGGTCGTCGCCGCGCTGCCGTCGGTTCGCCTGCGTCTGGCCGCTGGCGAAGGCGCGAACTTGTCGAAGTGGAACGCCGTCGGCGAACTGCTGGACTGGTTTGCTGACCGCATGTCACGCGACCGCAACCTGTCGACCAAGCGCAAGAACACTGGCGCGTCGATGATCAAGTGCCACCTGAAGCCACGCCTCGGCGAATTGCCGCTGATCGGCATCGACAAGGCGACGCTCGACACCCTGCTGATGTGGCCGCTGCAGGAGACCATTTCAATCGACTACGTGCGCTCGGTGTTCCAGTTGCTGGCCCTGGCATTCCGTCAGGCGGCCAAGCTGGGCCTGATCACGTCCAATCCGATGGCGGCGATCAAGTTCAATGACTTCTCCAAGGCGAAGGTCGGGATCAAGCCGTCTCGCCTGCGCGGCGTTCAACTGGAAGGCCTGCTGCAGCAGTTGGCCGAGGTCATGCCCGTCGCGCCGCTGGATTCGATGCTGGCTCTGATGATGTTGTGCCACGGCACTCGGATCGGCGAAACCCGCATGGCGCGTTGGTCGCACATCAGCCTGGCCGAGCGCGAGTGGTTCATCCCGGCTGAGAACACCAAGACCGGCGTCGAACACCACCTGCCCCTGACCGAGCAGGTTTGCGCGTTGTTGGTCCGGTACCGCGAAGGTCAACACGCCCGAGGCTATGACGGTCAGTGCCTATTTCCAGCACGTAACGGCAAGGCGCTCGGCGAGGCTCAAGGCTGCGCCGTGTTCCGTCGGCTGGGGCAGGGCGAGTGGACCAGTCACGACCTGCGCAAGGTGGCCCGCACCGGCTGGGCAGACCTCGGCATCGACCACCTAATTGGGGAACTGCTGATCAACCACGCGATGAGCCACAACGTGAAGGTGTACATCCAGTCGGACGTGATGAGCCGCAAGCGTAATGCCCTCGAGCAGTGGCACGCGCATCTAGATCAGAAAGGCTTTACAGCGATTCACGGATTGACCGGCTTTAGATTTGAAGATTCTGGTAATCCGCTGCAAGCCGCAGAACATAAGGCCTGCAAGGCCATTAAAGAAACAACCATAGGCGAGGTTTCAAAACATGCAGAAAAGGCCAGTGCCTAGCTTTAAGCGAGAACGGATCAATTTGGAGCCATGCTCGATTTGCAAGGGAAAAGCGGTTGTAAACGGACTGTTTTATGAGCTGGTTTGTACTGATTGCAACGGCTCAGGTTGGGTTGTTTGGGGTAGCAAATTGGTGCTTTCTTCCGACGAGTTGGTTACCCAATTAAGTTTCAAATTGCAGCAGGCTCAGCGTGAAATTTTGTCTTTGAAAAGTCCGGGCCAGTTGGACGGATTACAAAGCGGAAGCTATAAAGCGAACCGCCTGGGGGCGGGTGGCACGAACTACACAGGGGATTGAGAGCATGATGATTCGTAAGCCAGCAGGGCGCCCACTGGGGGACACCGAATATCTGCTTGAGCAATGGGGTTGGTGGCGGATGGATGAGGTCGGGATATCAAAGTGCAAATCACCTACACTCGCATTGATGCGACAGGCGACGCCGCAGGTTTCATTAAGTAAGAACTATTGCATTACTGACGATTGGGCAATTGCTATCGACAACGCCGTCGCGAAGCTCGCGCACCGTGACAAGCAGATGGGCGACATTATATGGCTGTATTTTGGTGCGAAATGGGCCATGGTGCGTGTGGGGAGGCATTACGGTATCAGTGAAGGAAAGGCGAGAGAGCTAATGCGGGGTGGCGTAGCATGGATTGACTGTTCTGTAAGTGCTATGCGCGAAGCTGCTTGAGATTGATCAGCGATGGCTGCCATTTTTCTGGCAGCCATTTTTATTTAGACTGTTTAAAATGGAAGTTTCATACAGGATGACTGTGCCGTGTCATACAATCTCCTTGCGAGATCGTAGTCGTTGTATTCCTGCGTTGTGTGGAAACGGTATTCTTTGTTTTCATTAACATTGAAATAATAAAAAGTAAATTGCCCAACTTCTAATAGCTGGTTGAAGGAGTACTGTAGGACTATCGTAAAATTGTCGTTTTTGGTTCTAACTTCTGCCATCTCGTCATCGTAAGTCCACGATAGAGATCCTCTATCTGTCTCTGCGATGAGGTTGCTGACGAAGTTTACAATTTTAGGCGGGAACATGTTCGGTGCTCCTTGAGAGGCGCGATTGCTCTAGGATGGATTTAATTGCCAGAATGTCATTGTGAATCAATGTTTTGGCGGTTTTCGTCAGCGGGGCCGCTATAGTGCTGTGGGTAGACTTCTGTAGACTGAGTTCAGTTTTATTTATACTTTTGTCGAGTTCTACACCAAATTCGCTTTTATCGTGAAGCTTCGCATAGGACTTGCGAAAATACTGAAAGCACTTTAACGAAAGAGTGTAACTTTCAGATGATAAATGGTTGTTTGTTTCATCTAGGGCGGACAGGCATTCACTTAGATATGCGGAGCTATCAATTACTCGTGCGCGCATTAATATTTTTTCAGCTTGGATCTGTATCCCTTTCGTAATTCGAATCGAATGTAGGACTTCGATGATTGTTATGATTAGTGCAATAAGTGTGGCAATGGTTCCCCAATAAGATAATGTATTGAGGGATGGGGTGTCGGTTGTTATCTTTACTTCGTTGAGTTTTGCGATACCTAATATGCATAACGCTGCAATGACATAGATTATTCGTAAATATTGATCTTTTATGAATTTCATAAGGTCTTGAGCTATGTTGGTTTTTGAGTAGTTGGATTGATTTTTTTGTTGGTTCATGCATTTATTTTAGCAGAGCTGAGCGTGAGCTGAGTATCCATTTTTGGGGCATAGGCTCGCTACCTCATAAAGCAAATACGGTAGGGCGCGTTTACGCCTCACGTCGTTTAGCACAGAAAAGAGCCTAAGCCGCTGCGAAGTAGTGCTTTTCCGCACGGAATAACTCTGCTTTGATAGCAGCGTGGACTGCTGTGAATGCAGCATGACGCCTTTCAAGAACCCGGCCATCGAGCCGGGTTCTTTATTCCTATCCCAAGCCCTGCACATTGCAGGGTTTTTTTGTTTTCGGCCCCACGCCTGTCTCCTTGCCTAAAGCGGATGCCAGCAGCGTGGAGGTCGACCTATTAGAGGACTCAAGATGAACCCCGAGCATCAGTCATTGACCGATGTACCTTTGTGGTTGTTGGTTCTGTTGAGCCTCGCCGGTTTGTCTGGAGAAATGCTGCGGGCATCAGGCAGCGACCTAGGCCTTCGCCAAATCCTTCAGAGAGTAGCGTTACGCTTTCTTGCTTCTGGCCTGCTGGGTATGGCCACTTTGCTGCTCGCAATGGCGCTCTGGAACAATCTTTACCTGGCTGCCGGATTGGGCATCGTCATTGCGGTGATTGGTGCCGATGTAGCCGGTGGTTTGTACACTCAGTTCTTGGCAAAGAAGGCAGGCGTTCAAGTCGAAGAGTAAGTTGCAGACAATCAAATATTCCAAGGAGATCGGACAATGCTGGTTCGCGTGAAAGGCGGGAGGAGGACGCTGTGGGTCAAAAGTGAGCCCCGACCTGACTTGGCGCTGACATCGCCGGGGACCCTAGGGTTATCCGAAGGATACGGGGTCGGAAACCCGCGGGAAAGCGTTAGCCACAGGGCTGGAAAGTTAGTTGACAGCGGTTGACAGGTTGACAAGAAATTCTGTGTTTTCAGCGACAGAGTTCGCATGATCCAAACAGTGTTTTTTAGTGAGGTCCCCCCGGTTCTATTGGGCTGTAGGCGTTTTCATGCCTGTTCAATTTCTTGAACAGCAGCCCCTGTGCAATGGCCAGAAGGCTTGTCAACTAAGCCGGGTTAGTTGACAGGCTTAACAAGCCACGACGATGGAGGCCGCATGGCTTTTGTAACTCGCAAGGAGTACTGCGAGCTGAAGGGGTGGTCTCGGCAGTACGTTGGCAAGCTGGTCAAGAGTCAACGACTGGTTCTGAATGCCACCGGGAAGATTGATGTGGAGGCCAGCGAGAAGCTTCTGGCCATGACGAGCGACCCGAGCAAGGCCGCCGTCGCCGCTCGACATGAGCGCAATCGCCCGAAGCGGAGTGATCAGCCGCCGCTGGAAATAGTCATCGCAGACTTTGTAGATGACCCCTCTGGTCAGGTACCCGACTTTCAAAAGTCACGCGCGCTTCGTGAGCACTACCTGTCGCTTCAGGAAAAAAACAACTTCCTTAAAGCCCAAGGCACCTTGGTAGAGCGCAAAGCGGTCGAAGATGCGGCCTATAACGCCGGTCGCTTACTGCGCGATCTTTTGCTTGGAATGGCTCCACAGCTATCGCCGGAACTGGCCTCGCTGTCTGATCCATGGCAAATCGAAAAGCGTCTGACGGCGGCTTTACGACAAACACTGGAAGATGCGGAGCGGCTGTCTACAGCAGATTTAGAACAAGCCATTACCCCGAGCTAAACCTATGTCCTTAGAAATGTCGAACGGTGCGACGGTGTACCGCGAAGCGTATTTCCGTGGGCAGCGACCAGAGCCAGATGTCTGGATTGATCAGTGGGCCGACGAGTACATGCGCATTCCGCGCGACACGGGTGCGGCCGAGCCTGGTCAATACCACACTTCGCGTACCCCTTATGCGCGTGAGCCGATGCGCTGTCTGTCACCAGCCCACCCGTGCAAGCGGGTGGTGACCATGGTGGCTTCGCAGTTGATGAAAACGCAGATCGCCTTGAACTGGATCGGCGGCCTGATCCATATGGCCCCGTCCAACATCCTGACGTTGTTGCCCAGTCTGGGGTTGGCCAAGCGGGTATCGTCGCGGATTGGTAAAACCATCAAGGCTACGCCGGTGCTGCGTGAGCGCGTGGCGTCCAACCGCTCGCGGGATGCGCGCAACACCATGGACACGAAGGAGTTCGAGGGTGGTTCGCTGTACATCACCACGGCCGGTTCTGCGGCCAACCTGGCGGAGCTTTCCGCACGCTACATCTACGGCGACGAGGTTGATCGCTGGAGTGTGGACGTGGGCGAAGAGGGCGACCCGGTCGAACTGGCCGAGACTCGCGGCAGTACTTTCGGCCGTAACGCCAAATTTTATTTTTCCAGTTCGCCGACGGTCAGGGGGGCGTCACGGATCGCTGATCTGTTTGAGGTCAGCGATCAGCGTTACTACTACGTGCCGTGCCCAACCTGTGACCACATGCAGGTTCTCGAATGGGAGCGTTTGCATTACTCGGCGGATTTTCAGGTTGTGCATTACCAGTGTGCCGGCCCCGACTGCGACGTACTGATCGAGGAGCGCTATAAGGGCGAGATGCTGGCGAAAGGGGAGTGGCGAGCACACACCCAAGGCGATGGCGAAACCATTGGTTTCAACTTGAATGCGTTGTACTCGCCGCCCGGCTGGACCGGTTGGGCCTCGTTGGCCAAGCAATTCGAGAAAGCTAAAAAGGCTCAGGCCAAAGGCGATCTGGAGCCGATGCAGGTGTTTTACAACACCCGTCTGGCCAAGGTCTGGGATAGCGCTCAGGAGCAAACCTCAGCCGGTGTGCTGATGGATCGGGCGCGACTGGAAAGCTACGGGCTTGGCTCAATGCCCGACGGCGTATTGATGCTGACCGCTTCCGTTGACACCCAAGCCAACCGCCTGGAACTGATGGTGATGGGGTGGGGCGCTGGCATGGAGCGCTGGGTGGTCGACTTTCAAGTGATCTCCGGCGACCCCGCGGATGAGCGCACCTGGGTGGCGCTGGATGAGTTACTCAAGGCCCGTTACCGACACCCTTGTGGTGCTGAGCTGATGATCATGGCTACTGCGGTCGACTCCGGTGGTAACCATACGGATGAGGTCTATCAGTTCTGTCGTATGCGCCGCTGGCGCAGCGTGTTCGCCATCAAGGGGGCGAGCAAGCGGGGCCGGCCGGTGATCGCGCAGCGACCTTCGATGGTCGACGTGACATGGAAAGGCCTGACTGAACGGCATGGCGCCGAGCTATGGATTGTCGGTACCGACACGGCGAAGGACTGGATCTACAACCGCTATGCATTCGACACCGGCCCGGGAGCACTGCACTTTGCCAACGACCTGCCGGATGACTTTTTCGCCCAGTGTGTGGCTGAGCGCAAAGTCACCCGTTACGTCAGGGGGCATAAACGCATCGAATGGACCAAGGGCAAGTCCGAGCGCAACGAAGCGCTCGACCTGTTGGTTTACAACCTGGCCATGGCCCATTACCTCGGCATCAATCGCTACCAGGATCACGATTGGGCGCGGATTCGGCAGGCGATCATCCAGTCGGCTTCTGGCGATAGTGGCCAACCCGTTCAGAGCGAGCGGCTCAGCCGGCCAGTCGAAACACCGGCAGCACAACAGGCACCGCAACCAGCCGTGAAATCACGTCCGACAACGGCCCCCCCACAACGCCGCAGCTCCACCAGTGGCTACCTGAAGAGACGCTGATATGTCATTTACGAAAAAGCACCTCGACGCGGTTGAGGCGGCTATTGCTCGCGGTGAAAAAACTGTGCGCTACACCGACCGCACCGTGGAATACCGCACGGTCGATGAGCTGCTCAAGGCACGCGAAGAAATACGCTCGTCGCTGGCCAGCGCCGCCGGGCCACGTTCGCGCGTGGTTCGCCTTTATCACGGGGGCAAGGGACTTTAATGGCCCGACATTTTCCGACGTTGACCCGTAACGGCTTTGTGCTGCCGTCCAACATCAAAGCCAGTTACGAAGGCGCTGGTGAGGGCCGCCGATCCACTGGCTGGGATGCTCCCGACAACGGGATCAACAGCATCAACACCCCGGCACTGCGCAATTTGCGTTCGCGCTCCCGGGCAGCGGTTCGCAATGACCCGTATGCCTTCAACGTCATCGACAAGCGTGTCAGCAACCTGATCGGCACCGGCATCACGCCTCGCCCAACGACCGATGATGATGCTTTGCGAAAATTGCTCCAGGAGCTGTGGGGAGATTGGGTCGATGAGTCGGATGCGGATGACCGTACCGACTTCTACGGCCAGCAGGCGCTGGTGGCGCGCACTGTGGAAACATCGGGCGAGTGCTTCGTCCGGTTGCGTCCTCGCAGTCTGGATGAAGGTTTGGCGGTTCCGCTGCAGCTGCAAATCCTGGCGCCGGAATTCGTGCCGCACGACAAATTCGAGAGCACCAAAAACGGCAACGTCATCCGCGCCGGCATCGAGTTCACGCCCGGCGGCAAGCGGGTAGCGTATTGGATGTACCTGTCGCACCCGCGTGATGCGGCCTCGTTGAACGCCGGCTACAACCAGCTAGTGCGCGTCCCGGCCGCGCAGGTGCTGCACATCTTCGAACCGGTGGAGCCTGGCCAGTTGCGCGGTGTGCCGCGATTGTCGCCGGTACTCAAACGGCTGCGCAGTTTGGACAACTACGACGACGCGGTGCTGTTCCGTCAGGAGGTGGCCAACCTGTTCGCCGGTTTCATCAAGCGCCCGTCGCCTGACTCGGGTCCGGCGCCACGCGATCCGGTCACCGGCGCGTTATTGGATCTGGACCGCGACGGCTTCACGCCCATGGTTGCGCTCGAACCCGGCACCATGCAGGAACTCGGTCCGGGCGAAGAGGTGGAATTTTCCAAACCGCCGGACGCGGGCAACAACTACCCGGACTTCATGCGTCAGCAGTTGATGGCTGCAGCGGCGGGTAGCGGTACGCCTTACGAGATCCTCACCGGCGACATGCGCGGCATCAACGATCGAGCGCTGCGGGTGGTACTCAACGAGTTTCGGCGTCGCCTGGAACAACTGCAGTTCAGCGTGTACGTGCATCAACTCTGCCGCCCGGTACGGGCTGCGTGGATGGACATGGCGGTGCTGTCGGGTGTCTTGGTGCTGGACGATTACGCACAGAAGCGCCGCCAATACCTGCGCACCCGCTGGGTGCCGCAAGGCTGGGCTTACATCCAGCCGGTGCAGGACGTGCAGGCGCGAGCGATGGAGGTTAGAGCCGGTTTTTCGTCGCGCAGCGAGATGGTTTTGCGCACTGGCTACGACGCCGAAACGGTCGATCTGGAAAACGCTGCTGATCTGGCACGCGCCACCTTATTGGGCCTCAACTACAACACCCTTGATGCCGTCGAAGACACCGACGACAAGGAGCAACCATGAGCAAGAGCGCGAAACCGCGTATTTACAACCGCGCCGGCAAACGCGTCGAGGTTAAGGACAAGACCTGGTACGCCGTTCATGCCAGCGGCGAGACCGCCGAGCGAGTGATCGAGGTCTTCGTCTATGGCGAGATCGGCGCGTGGGGTATCACTGCCAATCAGTTCGTGCAGGATCTGCGCGCCATGGACGACGGTGTGTCGCCGGTGGTCGCCGCGTTCAACAGTATCGGCGGTGACCTGTTCGACGGGCTGGCCATGCACAACGCGCTGTCGCGGCTGGGCGAGCGATGCACCGGCCGGATCGATGCACTGGCAGCGAGTGCCGCCAGTGTGGCTGTGTGCGGTGCCCACCGCGTGGTCATCGCTTCCAACGCGATGTTGATGATCCATAACCCATGGACTTACGCCGCCGGTGATGCGGAGGACTTCCGCAAGGTGGCCGACGTTCTCGACCAGACCATGGAAGCGATCATCGCGGCGTACAAGGCCAAAGCGCCCGACATTGATGAGGTGGAACTGCGGCGTTTGGTGGCGTCTGAAACTTGGCTGACCGCCAACGAAGCGGTGGCATTGGGGCTGGCCGATGAAGTGGGCGACGGCGTCAAGGTCAAAGCCTGTCTCGGTCAAGGCGCGGTTCTGCAACGATTCCAGAACGCACCGGCTGATTTGCTGGCCCAGCTCGACGAGCCACCTGAACCGGATCCGGATCTTGATTCTGTCGATCCGCCGCTGGTGCCGCCTGTAGTCGACTCGACCAAGTTGGCATTGATGGTCACTCAGCGCTGCACGGCGGCGGGCATCAGCAACCTGATCGAGCCGCTGCTCAAGTCCACCCAGCTTGAAAGTGAAGAGGTCGTTTTGGCGGGTCTGGCACGCGCCAAGGCGATTAACGACCTCTGCGTGGCCGCGCGACTGCCTGAATTCAGCGCCGAGTATGTCGCGGCAGGTCTGGATGCGCCGGCGGTGCGGGCGCGTCTGTTCGACAAGATTGTCACCAGCGGTAAGGGCTTTGAAATCGACAACAGTCTGCCGCTGGCGGACGACGTGTCACCCAAGGTTCTGGCCAAACAACCTGACCCCAACTCGATTTGGGCTGCTCGCCAAGCGGCCCAAACTGGAACCGCGCAAAGCGCGAAAGGAGCAAGAGCATGACCATCAAACAGGAACCGATGCACGCGGGTGAATTCCTGCTGTCCGAAGGCGCCGGCAATATTTCGCGTGAAGCGATCAACGTCGCGGCCGGTCCAGAGTTGTGGCCCGGACAAATCCTCGGACTGGTGACCGCCTCCGGCGAATTCGCAGCCTACGAACCGACTGCTGAGGACGGCACCGAAAACGCTGTCGCTATTCTCTACGGCCCGCTGGGCGAATCCGATGTGGTGCGTCGCGGTCGCGCCGTGGTGCGGTTGGCCGAAGTCAGCGAAGCGCATTTGACCGGCCTCGATCTGGCCGCCGAGAAAGCACTCGCCGCGCATTTCGTGATCGTCCGCTAAGTCGATCCTTTTTTTGTATGCATCCCGCCGCGTGCGGGATTTTTCGTTTCTGGAGAGTACCCATGGCCGATATCGCCATTTTTGACGACGAAGCGTTCACCGTTACCTCGCTGACCGCTGCACTCAATGATCAGCCCTACCTGCCGGGCCGCATCAGCGCCCTGGGTCTGTTCCGCGAGGAAGGCATTACCACCCTGACCGTGCAGATTGAAAAGGACGGTGACACCCTGGCACTGGTGCCGGCCGGTGAGCGCGGTGGTTCTGGCCTGGTGGTTGCTGCGAGCAAGCGCAACCTGATCCCGTTCAACACCGTGCACCTGCCGGAGCGTTTCACTATCAAGGCGGATGAGATCCAAGGCATCCGCGCCTTCGGCACTCGCACCGAGCTGCAGGCGGTGCAGGACGTGGTCAATGCGCGTCTGGCTAAGGCGCGTCGTCAGTTGGACGCCACGCATGAGTTCCAGCGCATGGGCGCACTCAACGGCCAGATCCTCGACGCTGATGGTTCGACGGTGCTGCTGGACTTGTATGAGCGCTTCGGTGTGCAGCGTCAGAAGATGTCCATGGGGCTGACTAAGGCCGATACCGAGCTGCGGGTCATGTGCGGTGAGGCGCTGGACATGCAGGAGGATGCGCTGGGCAGCGTGACCAGTACCGGTTCGCGCGCTTTCTGCGGCAAGAACTTCTGGAACAAGCTGATTGTTCACAAGTCGGTCAAAGAGACCTACCTCAACAGTCAGCAAGCGGCAGCGCTGCGTGGCGACGCCCGGGAAAGCTTCGAGTTCGGCGGCATCATCTGGGAGCGTTACCGTGGCAAGGTCGCCGGCGTGTCTTTTGTCCATGACGACAAGGCGCTGCTGGTTCCGGAAGGCGTGCCAGATCTGTACATCTCGGTGTTTGCACCGGCCGACTACATGGAAACGGTCAACACTCAAGGCATCCCGTACTACAGCATGATCGAGCCGCTGCCCTTCAACAAAGGTATGGCCGGTGAGGCTCAGTCCAACCCGTTGCACCTGTGCACTCGACCGCGCGCCCAGATCCTGCTGGAACTCTGACCATGGGCTTCCGCGAACTGATCGCCGAGGTTGACGCGGTGGTGTTCGAAACGCTCGGCGACACCGCACGGATCGAGGGTCGCGAAGAGCCAGTGCTCGGCATGTTTGCCGCGCCCTGGCTGCAACCCAAGTTCGGCAAGCTCAATACCGGGTTGCGCGAGCCTCGCTTCGAGATCCGCGTCAGCGATTCGCAAGGTCTGGAACAGGGCATGCTGGTCAGCGTTGACCTGCCTGCCTTGGATGGCGGCGGTGACTACGACCTGATCCAGCTCGAACCGAGCGGTGACGGGCTGGTCGCCCTGATTCTGAGGTTGCGGCCGTGAGCGTCGGCAGCTATTTCAAACCCTCGGCCGGGGGCGGGATGATCTCTATCCAGTCCTCGGCCGCAGATTTTCAGGCGTTCCAGGATTTTGCCAAGGTGGTGCCGAAAGCGGCCGCTGCGGCGCATCGGCGCGCGATCAACAAAACGTTGGGAAGGTTGCGCACGCACATCGCCCGAGCCGTCAGCCGGTCAGAGCGCATTGCCGTAGCGGCGGTGCGTCAGCGGTTGCGCAGCTATCCAGTTTCCGGCGCGGCCGCGAGCGGCAAACTGTGGTTCGGGTTGAACAGCATCGAATCCAGCCGGATCGGCCGGGCGCGGCAGACCGGGAGCGGTGTGTCGGTGGCGGGGCGGCGTTACCAAGGTGCCTTTCTCAAGAAGGTCTACGGCAACAAGCCCGACATCTGGATCCGCACAGCCAGCAAGCATTTCAACGGGGACGACTACCCGGACAGCACGGTGTCCCCCGGTCGCGGGCCAAGTTCGGGGTGGGTCGCCGAAAACGGTAGTCGTTTCCCGCTGGCCAAAGCCAAGGTGTCGCTGGAGCAAGCCCGGCCGCATTTCGACAGCTGGGTCAAAAAGGCAGATGAGATACTGTTGGCGATTCTCAAGCAGGAACTCAACTTTGAGCTGCAGAAACACCTTAAGAGGATCGGCAATGTCTGAAGAACCGTTCAGCCTGGACCAGCTTTATCGGGCGGTAGAACAGCATCTGCGTACCCACTTGCCTGGCGTACAGGCCGTCACAGCCTGGCCAGACATTAAGGATCGCGTGTCGCTGCCAGCGGTGTTTCTGGAGGTGGCCGAGATCGAGCCGGGTACCGATATCGGTACCGGCGAAACCTCGTTGGTCTGCAAGTTCGAGGCTCGGATCATTGTTGACCCGATCAAGGCGCACCATCATCAACAGGCCGTGCAATTGGCGACGCAGTTGGCGGTGTTGCTGCGTTCGCAGACGTGGGGGTTGGCAGTTGAGCCCGCCGAGTTTGTGCAGTCGCTGCAGGACTGGACCCAGCCGCACCTGGATGGATACACGGTGTGGCTGGTGGAGTGGACTCAGCAGGTTTATCTCGGCCTTGAGGAATGGCCGTGGCCGGACGAACCGCCGGGGACGTTGGTGTTTGAAGTCGATCCGGGTGACGGGCAATTCAGGCCGGAGGATCTGCCGTGAGTTACGCAAGCGCCCAGCATGACCGCATGATCGCGGGTGCGGTAAAGGCTTGCTACGTGGTCGCGGTGGATCTGTCCGCTTCGCCGCCGGTATGTCGCGTGTCGGATGGCAGTGAATGGATCAGCGCCTGGGTGCGGTGGCACAGCATCGCCGCCGGCAAGGCCAGGCACTGGCGGGCGCCGTCTTTGGGCGAGCAGGGCGGTTTGATCAGTCCCAGCGGTGACGTGTCACAAGGCACGTTTGTCCCGGGCTTGTATGGCAATGCCGGGCCGCCGCCAGATAATCGCGACCATGTCGAGGTCTGGCGTTTTGATGATGGTGGCTCGCTGGTCTACGACTGGCAGGCCAAGTCTTACACCATCACCCTGCCGAGTGGCACGGTGGCGATCAAGGTCGGCGGCACGGACGTCGTCGTTACGGATAACGCGGTAACGGTGAAGTCGGGAACGATTGATCTTGAAGCGACCGTGAATATCAAAGGGCCTGTCAATATTGACGGCGCGTTATCCGTAACGGGCAACATCGACGGCGCTGGCAACATCATGGCCGCCGGCAACAGCGACAACCACCACAAGCATTAACCCAAACATTCATCCAGCCCGCCAAGTGCGGGCTTTTTCATGCCTGGAGAACCACATGGCCAAGATCGATATGACCTCAACCGATGCGCAAACGTCCTCGCAACCGGCATTGTCATCCTCAACTTACTCATCGCCTGAGTCCTTGAAATTCCGCGACAAGCTCTACACGTCGCGACTGGTAATCGTGCCCGGTACCGACCGTTCCTATCCGGTGGAGAAGGCGACGGTCGTGGTGCCGGCCTCCGACATCGAGGCGGTCAAGTTCCTGAAAACCAGCGAAGAATACGAGCCGTTCAAGGAGTGACATCGATGATCGGAATGGATCGCCAGACCGGCCTACCCATATCCGGCATCGAGCACCTGCGGCAATCCATTGCCGACATCTTGAGCACGCCGCTGGGCAGTCGCCGGCACCGTATGGAATACGGCAGCAAGCTACGGCGGTTTGTCGATTTGCCCATCAACGAAGGCTGGAAAAGCGCCGTACAGGCTGAGGTTGCCCGCGCACTGGGGCGCTGGGAGCCGCGTTTGAAGTTGAATCAGGTGCGCGTCATTTCCGTCATTGGCGGGCAAATCAATTTGCAAATCGTCGGGACGTACCTGGGCGACAGCGTCACGCTGGAGGTGGCCGCATGAGTACCGTAGATCTGTCGTCGCTGCCAGCGCCGACCGTGCTGGAGCCTCTGGACTTTGAAGAGGTTTATCAGGACGGTTTAGGCGTCTTTCGTGGGTACATGGGTGGCAACTGGACGGCCGCGCTGGAAAGCGATCCCGTGGTCAAAGTGCTTGAGGTCGGGGCCTACAACAAGGTCGGCAACCGCGCCCGGGTCAATGACGCTGGCAAGGCGCTATTGCTGGCGCACGCCATTCGCGGCGACCTCGATCACTTGGGGGCGAACGTCAATCTGACGCGCCTGGTCATTCAGGCCGAGGATCTGCTGGCGGTGCCACCGGCGCCCAAGGTCATGGAAGACGACGACCCGTTTCGCGAACGCATCCAGTTGGCCTATGAAGGACTGACTACGGCCGGCCCGCGCAACAGCTACATCCTGCATGCGCGTAACGCTTCTGGTCTGGTGGCAGACGCCACGGCCGAAAGCCCGGCGCCTTGTTACGTCACAGTCACGGTGCTGGGTCTGGACGGGGAAGGCGAAGCGCCGCCGGAGCTGCTGGCGACGGTGGCCGCTGCGCTGAATGACGATGACGTGCGCCCGGTCGGTGATCGTGTGACCGTGCAGAGCGCGCAGGTGATCCGCTACGAGATTGACGCCATTTTGCACATGGCCAGCGCCGGCCCGGAAGCGGATGCCAGTTTGGCCGAAGCGAAAAGCCGATTGGCCGGTTGGATCAATCCACGCAAGCGGCTGGGCGTCGAGGTCGCACGTTCCGCTATTGACGCTCAGTTGCACGTTGCCGGCGTTGCTCGGGTTGAGTTGGTCGGTTGGCAGGACTTGGCCCCAACCAAGGCTCAAGCGGCGTTCTGCACGCGCTACAACGTGAGGTTGGCGGGCTGATATGAAAAGTCTACTACCGCTCAACAGCACGCAACTGGAACGGGCCATGGAGGCCGTGTTTTTCGAAAAGACGATTGTCCCTCTGCGGGACCTTTACAACGCTGATACCTGCCCGGTGCATTTGCTGCCGCACTTGGCATGGGCATGGTCGGTGGATCGCTGGGATTACCGGTGGACTGAGGCGACCAAGCGCGCGGCCATCAAGGCGTCGTACTACATCCACAAACACAAGGGCACCATCGGCGCTTTGCGCCGGGTAGTCGAGCCGCTGGGCTACCTGATCGAGATTGTCGAGTGGTTCCAAACCGTGCCCGAGGGCGTGCCGGGCACCTTCGCACTGAAGGTGGGCGTTCTCGATACCGGCATCACTGAAGAAATGTATCAGGAGCTTGAGCGCCTGATCGACGATGCCAAACCCGTTACCCGGCAACTAACCGGGCTGGCGATCAGCCTGGAAACTCAAGGCGATTTGAATATCGCCGTGTCCCTTTACGAAGGCGACGAAATCGACGTTTACCCGCCCGTCATGCGTGACATCGAGGTCACTGGCAGCTTTGGCGTGGTCGGTCGCGAACACACCATTGATACCCTGGACGTTTATTATGATTGATGCGAATTCGCAGTTTTTCGCGATCCTTACGAATGTGGGGATGGCCAAGCAGGCGAACGCCGACGCGCTCGGCATTCCCTGGCTGATCACGCAAATGGGCGTTGGGGATGCCAACCCGAACGGGCTGGCTGATCCGCCCAATCCGGTGCCGTCGGCCAGTCAAACCAAGCTGCTCAACGAGTGGCGCCGCAAGCCGCTCAACCAACTGAAGATTGACCCGATCAACCCGGCGGTGATCATTGCCGAGCAGATCATCCCAGCCGACGAGGGCGGTAAGTGGATCCGCGAAATCGGTCTCTACGATGCGGACGGCGACCTGGTGGCGGTGGCCAACTGCGCGCCGAGCTTCAAGCCTCTGCTGTCGCAAGGATCCGGCCGCACGCAAATCGTGCGGATGAACTTCATTGTCACTAGCACCGGCAACATTCAGCTCAAGATTGACCCGGCGATTGTGCTGGCCTCGCGTGCCTACGTCGACGCGGCCATTCTGGAAGTGCTGCCGAAGAACAAGACCCCGGGCGAGTTCACACGGGTCAAGGTCAACGATCGCGGGATTGTAGTATCGGGTGATAACCCGGAAACGCTCGCCGGCATGGGCATCAAGGACAGCTACACCAAGGCCGAAATTGAGGCAATGATTGCTCAGGCCTCGGCGTTGCCGGTGGGTTCGATGGTTTCGTTTCCATTGGACAAAGTGGCGCCCGGGTTTCTGGAACTGGACGGTAGCGTCAAGAGCATTGCCGTCTATCCCGATCTGGCGGCATTCCTTGGTACGGCCTTCAACAAAGGCGACGAGGGGGCCGGCAATTTCCGTCTGCCGGAAACGCGTGGTGAGTTCCTGCGCGGCTGGGATCACGGGCGCGGCATTGATGCGGGGCGTGCGGTTGGCAGCTATCAGGCGGGCACCAAAATCCAAGGAGATGATGGTATAGGGCCGACCGTTCAGGGCATCGCAAACGTCGCTCAGATCGATGCAGACTCTGCGCCGGGTTTTACGGGCGAAATCAATTACACCTCTGCCGGCATGTTGAGCGGCAATTATGGCGCTTCCTATTGGCGCACGACTCGCCCGCGCAACTTGGCGGTAGTGTGGTGCGTTAAGGCGTGGAATGCGCCGATCAATCAGGGAAATATCGACATTGCGGCGCTCGCAGCTTTGGCGACGCAGGCCACGGAAATCAAGCTTGGTACGGCCAAGATCGCCACGCAGGCGCAGTTTGATGCCGGCACCGATGACACGACGATCGTCACGCCGAAGAAGCTCAGGCAGGGTTTTATGGCGAATCTTTCGCCAAACGGATACCAGAAGCTCCCGTCAGGGTTAATCGAGCAATGGGGGTCTGTCGCTATTACAGATAATGCCGAGGTGACCGTTGTTCTTCCAACCGCGTTCCCTAACGCGATTTTGGGGCATACGGTTTCGGTGCCATTATCGGCCCAAGCCGGGGCAGCGGAGTTTTCTATTGCTGGGGTGAGGAAGAACGGAAGCAGCCTCAATAGCATATTGGTCAATGCGAACTCGGGGCCTACCACATCGGTTAATCCAGTAGTTTCTTGGCGTGTATGGGGGGGCTGACCGTGATTTTCTTTAGTGCAAAAAAGCTTGGCTTTTACGACTCCACAATCATCAGCGATATTCCGGTCGATTGCGTTGAGATTTCCCAGGAAAACCACCGCGCGCTCATGGATGGGCAGACTGCCGGAATGGCCATCGCGGCTGACGAATTCGGCGACCCCATCCTGATCGATCGGCCGCCGCCTAGCGCTGAGGTGCAGGTCGCTGTTGAGCGCGCGTGGCGTGATGTGCAACTAGCGTTGACGGATCCTTTGGTTTCACGTCATCGCGACGAGGTCGAGGAAGGCGGGTCGACCTCGATCACTCCTGAGCAATACACCGAGCTGCAAGGCTACCGCCGGCTGTTGCGCGACTGGCCGCAAGGGGATCAATTCCCCCTCGCCGAACACCGGCCGCCGGCGCCGACCTGGCTGGCACCACAATCTACCTAAACGCCCCTCACTGAGGGGCGTTTTTCATTCCGTTACGCCTAACACCCTCACAGCCTCGCTCATCGCGGGGCTTTTTCGTTTCTGGAGACTGACCCTTATGAGTTTTTTCCACGGCGTCACGACCACGTCGGTCGACACTGGCGCGCGCACCATCTCGCTGCCGTCGTCATCGATTATCGGTCTGTGTGACACGTTCACCCCGGGCGTGCTCGGCGGCGGCACGGCGAAAGCCGGCGAACTGAAGTTGATCACCACTGAACGCGAAGCCATCGCTGCCTTTGGCCCCGATTCGGCGATCACCAAGGCCTGTCAGGCGATCTACGTCAAAGCCAAAGCCGTGATTGTTGCCATCGGCGTGGCCAAGCTGGAAGACCCCGCGATGCAGATCTCGGCGATCATCGGCGGCGTTCTGGCCTCGGGTCAGCGCACCGGCTTACAGGCGCTGCTTGATGGCAAAAGCCTGTTCAACGCCCAACCGCGGTTGTTGATCGCGCCGGGTCATACGGCGACTCAGGCTGTGGCCACGGCGCTCGATAGCTTGGCGCAGAAGCTGCGCGCCATTGGCATCATCGATGGCCCGGGCACGACCGACGAGGCCGCTATGGCCTACGCCGAGAACTTCGGTAGTCGCAACCTGTTCATGGTCGACCCGGGCGTCAAGTATTGGGACACCATCACCAGCAAGACCGTCGACGCGCCCGGTTCGGCTTGGGCGGCGGGGCTGTTTGCCTGGACGGATGCTGAATACGGCTTCTGGGCTTCGCCATCGAACAAGGAATTGACCGGTATCACCGGCACCGGCCGCGCGGTCGAGTACCTGGACGGCGACGAGACCTGCCGGGCAAACCTGCTCAACAACGCCAATATCACCACGATCATTCGCGACGACGGTTACCGCCTGTGGGGCAACCGCACGCTGTCGAGCGATCCGAAGTGGGCGTTCGTTACCCGCGTTCGCACGTTGTTCATCCTCATGGACGCGGTGCAGGCCGGGCACAAGTGGGCGGTTGACCGCTCGATCACCAAGACCTACGTGACCGATGTCACCAACGGTCTGGATGCGTTCATGCGCGACCTGAAAGCCCAGGGCGCAATCATCAACTTTGAAGTGTTCCCCGACACCGAACTGAACACGGCCAGCCAGATCGCCCAGGGCAAGGTGTATTGGCGCATCCGTTTCACCGACGTGCCGCCGGCAGAGAACCCGAATTTCCTTTTCGAAGTCACCGATCAGTGGATGACCGAAGTGCTTGAAGCAGCCTAAGGGGGCGTAGCAAATGATTCCTCAGACTTTGTACAACACCAACCTGTTCGTCGACGGCGTGAACTTCTCCGGCGACGTGCCGAGCCTGACGCTGCCCAAGCTGACCACCAAGACTGACGAATATCGTGGCGGCGGCATGGCCGGCCCCATCGACATGGATCAGGGGCTTGAAAAAATGGAAGCCTCGTTTGTCACCAAGGGCGTGCGCCGCGAGTCGCTGAAGTACTTCGGCCTGGCTGACGGCACGGCGTTCAACGCTACGTTCCGAGGTGCCTTCAAGGGCCAAAAGGGCGCGGTGACAGCGGTCGTTGCCACTCTGCGCGGTCGCCTCAAAGAGGTCGATCTCGGTGACTGGAAAGCCGGTGATGCGGCCGAGATTAAACACGCCGTTTCGGTCACGTACTACAAGCTCGAAATCGACGGGCGCCTGATGTACGAGATCGACATGGTCGCCGGCATTCAGGTGATCGACGGCAAAGACCAACTGCTCGAAGTGCGCCAAGCACTCGGCATGTAAGGAATAGATCCAGATGAATCAAGTAATCGCTAAAAACCTGCCGGTCTGGCTGTCGCTAAGTGCGCTCGGCGCTGTTGTAACGCTGACCCGTCCCAGTCAAGCCAATAGCGTCGACGTCGAGACGTTGAACCTGCGTAACCCGACTGTGCGTGAAGTGCGCGCGGCCGACCGTGCCGCCAACGGCGACGACGAACAACGCGAACTGATGCTGTTCGCCGGTCTGGCCGAAGTCGGACTGAAGGATCTGGAAGGCCTCAAGCTGACGGATTATCGCCGCGTGCAAACGGCGTATTCGCACCTGGTACCGAAAACCGATTATTCAGATTCGATGCCGGCTTGGTTGTCGCTGACCACCGACCAGGTGCTGGTGACACTTTCGTGCCCGAGTGAAATCAACGGCGTGACCGTCGACAAGCTGGCCTTGCGTTCGCCGACCGTGGGCGACGTACGGGCGGCCAACCGTGAAGTGGGTGGCGATGATGAGCAGCGCGAGCTGATGTTGTTTGCTGCGTTGTCCGGTGCGCGTGTGGCGGATCTGGAGGGGCTGAAGCTGGTGGATTTTAACCGCTTGCAGGCCGGCTATTTTCGCATGGACAACGACGACGGGCTTTAACCCCAGCGTTATCAAGTCGGCGGCGAAACGTCTGGCGGCGGAAACCGGATTTTCCGCCGCTGAGATCCAGTCGATGCCGTTCGCGGATATGGTGTGGTGGCTCACGGATTGAGCCGCCATCGGTAGTGCTGGGCACATGAGGGCCAAGACATGGCAAACAAACTCGCCCTCGGGCTGGTGATCGGCGGTGCCGTCAGTTCTACGGTCGGCGCCGCGTTCAAGGATGTGACCGGGCGCATCAAGCGCCTTGAGGCTGAAGGCAACAAAGCGCGCGTGCTGCAGCGCACGATTGGCGACACCATCCGCCTGCGCGAAGAATGGAAAAAGGCTCACGACACCGGCGCGGCCGGTGCTTCCAAATTACTCAGCCGTTTGAACTCGAACCTCGACAGCCTGAAAAAGCAGGGGGTCGAGGTCGGCCGGCTGGAAAAAGCCTATCGTTCGATGGGGCAGATGGCCAACAAAGCCGAGCTGAAAGCCAAGGGTCATCAGCAGATCGATTCTGGCGTAAAGGGCATGAAGGGCGCCGTCGGTGCTGCGGTCGTCGGTGTCGGTGCCATGGCGGTACCGGCCAAGGTCAGCGCTGATTTTGGCGCGATTGTGCGTGACATCGCGATCAAGGCCGGCATTGCCAACAAGCCGCAAGAGCAGGAGATGTCGCGCAAGATCATCGACACTTCACGCGACACCGGCATGGCGCGCAACGATGTGGCCGACGTGGTCAATCAGTTGGTCGGCGCCGGCATGGACTTGAGCAAAGCGCTGGAATACGCGCCTGTCGCGGCCAAGTTTGTCGTGGGGCAGGGATCCAGCGGCGTCGACACGGCCAAAATGATCAACGCCCTGGGGCAGAACGCCAAGATCACCGACCCCAAGCAGATGCAGCAGGCGCTGGAGGCGATTGCTTACCAAGGGCAGGCGGGCAGCTTTGAAGCGGCCGACATGGCCAAGTGGTTCCCGGAACTGCTGGCCAACATGGCCAGCAACGGCATCACCGGCTTGGATGCGGTGACCCAACTGGGTGCCATGCTGCAGGTGCAAATGAAACAGGCCGGCAGTTCGGACGAGGCGGCCAACAACCTGAAAAACTGGATGGGCAAAATCGGTTCGACCGACACGGTCAAGGCTTACGAAAAAGCCGGGATTGATTACAAGGGATCGATGCAGACCGGTTTGCAAAACGGCATGTCGACGCTCGAAACCAGTATGGCGCTGGCTCAGAAATACATCCAGGCAACCGATCCAAAGCGCGCGGCGGCCATGGCCGAAGCGACGTCGAAAATCAGCAAGGAAGCCAATCCAGAAAAGGCCAAGGCCATGATGGCCTCGCTGGAAGAATCTCTGCGCACCGGTGATCTGTTCGCCGACATGCAGGTCAAGGCAGCGCTGTCGGCCTACATGCAGAACAAGGCGCTGTACAGCCAGCTCAAAAACGATTCGCGCGAAGCGACCGGGATCCTCGACAAGAACCTCGCCGAGCGGCGCGAGTCGTCATCGCAGAAATGGGCGGAGATGGCCCAATCGATGGATGACGCCATGCGCAGCATCGGCGATGCCTTGCGGCCGGTCACGGACACCGTGGCCGAGTCGTTGACCAAGGTTACTAAAGGCATCACGTCGCTGACGGATAGCGCGCCCGGGGTGGTTGCCGGTATCGCCACGGTCGGGGCGGGGCTGATCGCCTTAAAAGGTATCTTCAGCACGATCAAGATCAGCAAGGGGCTGCTAAACCTTGCGCGTGGGGCTCGCGGTGGCAGGAATGGAAGCGAAGCCCCAAATAAAAACCCCGGAGAACTTGATCTGGTAGCGACTGGCCTAGATGTTGTTTCGCGGGTGAAGGAAGCGGCAGCAGGCGGTGGCCTTGGTGCTGAAAGTGGTTCAGGTAACGACGGCGTCAAGAAGGTTTTCGTCGTCAATGCCGGCGCTATGGGTGGCGGTGTGGATGCGTCGGGCGAATCGCGCCGACGTGGACGTGGGTCAAGGCGCAGCGCGCGGCGCCGATCGTTGCCGAGTTCGAGAGGTCCGCGCCCATCTGTGCCTCGTCCACCTGTTCCTGTTTCGCGGCCACCTGTTTCGATCCCATCGCCATCAGTCCCTTCCGTTCCTGGCGGGGCATTGTCCAAGCTCGGCGTCGTCGCAGGAACCGTCGGTAAGGTCGGCAAGGCGGCCAAGGTCATTCCTGGCGGCACGCTGCTGGAGTCCGGCGCGATGGCGCTTGAAACCTTTCAAAACGCCAAGACCAAGGACGAAAAAGCCGAAGGTTACGGTTCGGCCGCTGGCAACTTGGCCGGCACCATGGCCGGTGCAGCAGCAGGCGCCGCCATCGGTTCGGTTGTGCCGATCATCGGCACCGCGATCGGCGGCATGATCGGTGCTTACCTGGGCAGTCAGGGCGGTGCGGCGCTGGGCGGGTCGTTGGGTAAGTCGCTGTTCGGCGGTGAGGATGAAAAGCCCGAGCAAACGGCAAAGGTGCCGGTGCCGACCACGCCGCTCATGATGGCGTCAGCGGCGCAGCAAGGCCCGCTGCTGGGGGATGTCGCGCGCTCGATGGCAGTGACGGCGCCGCTCAAGTCGGCGGCGATGGCCATCCAGCCCAAGGAGGCGGCGAAGCCGGAGCCGGCCAAGGTGGATCAAAAGTTTGAGTATTCGCTGAGCATGCCGGTCACGGTAGAGGGAGATGTCAAAGACCCTCAGCGCCTAGCGCAGGATCTCATGCCGCACATGCAGCGAATGATGGCGGATGCGGCGAGGAGTAACGCCGCCAAGCTGTACGACGAACCCCATGTCTAAGGAGGTTTCATGGCTTACATGGAGCAGATGCAATCAAGTCTGAAGTATCTGGTGGATGCAGCGGAAACCGGGCGGCGTAGCGCGGATGGCATGCTGTCGCCGGTCAATGGTGCGATCCGCGAACTGACCGGCGCCGCGTCCGAGCTGGAAAACATCCCGTTTGTTGGTCCGGCCATCGGCGCCAAACTTCAGCGAGTGATGCGCGGCGTCGACGCGGCTCAGGCCAAGGTCGGTCAGGTGGTGGCGGTGTACGGCCGCGCCACCCGGGCGGCGGCTGAAGTGCAGGATCGGCTGGGCACGTTGAAGGAACAGGCGGGCAAGGCGGCCACGGCGATCAACAACGTCGCCGGTAAGGTCAGTCCGTCTCTGGCCAACATCGTGCCCACCAGTTCCTTTGCCGTGGAGGCCACGCCGGCGCCGGAGGCGGTGAAGCCGTTCCCGCATCTGATGATCATTCAGCCGCGCGACCCGAAAATTGAGCCGTACTACTTCAACCTGGACACGGCGGCGTTTGATGAGCTGAGCCGTTCGACCGAGTTCCGCTGGGCTTCGCAGGAGCGGCTGACGCGCCGGCCGGCGAAGCAGGCCATCGGTATGGGTGATGAAAAGTTGACGCTCAAGGGCACCATCTATCCGGGCTTCAAAGGCGGTTTAAAGCAGCTCGACACGCTGCGTTCCATCGGGGCCAGGCTGCAACCGCTGACCCTGACCACGGGCTATGGCGAGGTGATCGGGACGTGGTGCCTGAAAAACATCAACGAGGAACAGTCCGCGCTGCTGCACGGCGGGATTGCTCGCAAACAGGGCTTCACTCTGGAGTTTGAGCGCTATGGCGACGACATGCAGGACGTCTGACGGCGACATGCTCGATGTCATTTGCAGCAACGTTTACGGCCATCTGAATGGCAGCGTCGAGGCCGTGCTCGATGCCAATCAGGGGCTGGCCGATGAGCCTCAGCCGTTCCGGTTGGGCGTGATCATCGTCCTGCCGGATCTGCCCAGCCCGACCAATGAAGGCGTTAGCTTGTGGGATTGACCTGGGGCAATGCCTTCGCCGGCGCCGCGTCGCGTTACGCGTAACGACACCTTGTTTTTCTGGCCCGCCTTGTGCGGGTTTTTTATTGGAAAAAAATCAATGACTCCGATGTTTCGCATTGTCGCCGATGGCGCCGACGTCACGGCCAAGATCAATGATCGGCTGTTGTTGCTGCGTACCTCTGACAAGCCGGGCATGGAGTCCGACGAGTTTGAGTTGCGTATCGACGACCGTGATGGGCAAGTGCAATTGCCACGGCGTGGCAGCTCAATCGAGATCTACCTGGGCTATGCCGAAACGACCTTGACGCGTATGGGCAGTTACACCGTCGACACGGTCGAGGTGTCAGGCCCGCCGGACTCGATCGTGATCAAGGGCAAGGCCAGCGACGTGCGTGGCAGTGGCAAAACCATCCGTAGCGGAAGCTGGGAAGGCGTGCCGTTGTCGAAGATCGTGGCTGACGTGGCCGCGCGCAATGGCTGGACGCCGGTGTGTCCGGTGTCGACCAAGGTCGCCCGGGTCGACCAGCTCAACGAGTCCGATTTTAATTTCATCACCCGTCTGGCCAAGCAATACGACTGCACGGCCAAGGTGGCCGACGGCAAGCTGTTGGTGATGCCGCGCCAAGGTGGCCAGACGGCCAGCGGCAAAGCATTTGGCGCTATCACGCTGACCCGCAGTGACCTTAGCCGCTGGCAATTCAGTCTCGGCGATCGCAATTCGCACAAGGCGGTGGCCACCAAGCATCAGGACAAAAAGAACGGCAAGCTCGCGGTGGTTACCATCGACAACGATGACGCTCCGGACGGATTACCGGCAGTGCATACCGACCGCCATATCTACCCAGACAAGGGCGCTGCTGAAGCGGCGGCCAAGGCACGTCTGTCGGCGTTCAACCGCTCGACCGCCGATGTGCGGCTTGAGATGCCCGGCCGCACAGACATCTTCGCCGAGCGTCCCATCATCGCTCAGGGTTTCAAGGTCGGGCTTGATGGCGAATACCTGGCGGATTCGGTCGAGCAGGTGTTCACCCAGTCCGGCTGGTCGACCACGGTCGAATGCAATGCCGGCAAAACCGGTAAATCCAAGGGCAAGAAAAAGAAAGGGCCGAAACCACCCCTCAAGGTGGTGAACATCGAGAAGCAGTAACCGCATCCCATCGCCGCCTGAGTGCGGTTTTTTTATGTCTGGAGTTTGTATGTCCATCACTGAACAACAGCTGCAAAGCATCATGCCCAACGCCCGCCGCCAAGCGCGCGTTTTTGTTTCCGCCCTGAGCACCGCCATGCAGCATTACCAGATCGTCGGCCCCAAGCGCGCGGCCGCGTTCATGGCGCAGATTGGCCATGAGTCTGGCCAGCTGCGCTATGTCCGTGAGATCTGGGGGGCTACCGCTGCGCAGCGCGGATACGAGGGACGCGAAGACCTAGGCAATACCTTGCCCGGCGATGGCCGCAAGTATTGCGGTCGCGGCCTGATCCAAATCACCGGCCGGGCGAACTACGCCAAGTGCGGCGAGGCGCTGGGGCTCGATCTGATCAGCCATCCCGAACTGCTCGAGCTGCCGCAGCATGCCGCGATGTCGGCGGCGTGGTTCTGGAAACAGAAGGGACTGAATGATTTGGCCGATCGGGAAGAGTTCAACACCATCACTCGGCGAATCAACGGCGGACTGAACGGCTTGGCGGATCGCCTAGCCCTCTGGAAGAAGGCGCGGGAGGTGCTGGCGTGACCGTGCCGTGGCGGCTGATCGGCTTGCTGGCGCTGGCGCTCGCCGGCTTCGGTAGCGCCTGGCAGTTTCAGGACTTGCGCTATGGCCGGCAGTTGGCCGAGCAAGCCAAGGCGCACGGCGAGGTGTTGAATCAACTAGCGCGGGCCGGCGCCGAGGCGCAGCAGTCCGAGCAGGACAAGCGGCTGGCGCTCGAGCAGAGGCTGGCGGCCAGTGAGCAAACCCATTACAGGAAATTGAGCTATGCCCAACGTGACCAAGATCGCCTGCGTGATCGCCTTGCCACTGCTGATCTGCGGCTGTCAGTCCTCATCGACGCGGATTCAGCCAGTGGCTGTGACGTGCCAAAAGCCACCGGCGCCGGCGGCGTGGATCATGCAACAGTACGCGCCCGACTTGACCCCGCGCATGCTCAACGAATTATCGCGATCACCGACACAGGTGACCGCGGATTGATCGCGTTGCAGGCGTGCCAATCGTACATCAAGGCTCTAACCCATTAGTGCTCCGCGGATCTAACAGCGGGTTAACATCGCATAAAGTTTATGCTGTCATTTTGTCGTGCAGAAAAAATTAGGGCACTCTAACGGTCACTCATCACAGGGGGCGAATCGTGAAGATAGGCACGTGCAAGCTGACATTGAAGCCTGGAAAGTTTGTGAAGTCACACATGATCCCGCTAGCGTTCTCAGCTCCAAGCGAGGGGTGCTACTTCATCGATGGAGCACCAGGAGGTCGTCCGACTAGAAGGCCGACTAGTTGGTATGACCGTGAACTGGTCACCCGCTCAGGGGAGGATATTCTCGCTGATTTGGACAGCTTTGCTGCTACTGAACTGCGCAAGGCACGCTTAGTTTGGAGTGGCTGGGAAAAAGAAACGGTACTCAAGGATAATATATTCCAATATCCGGACAGTGATCAGTTAGTTCGTTTGGTTCCGGATTTGGATGCCCTTAAGCTGCGAGTTTTTTTTCTTAGCTTGCTTTGGAGAGCTGCGGCATCTGAGATGCCTCAATATGCGAATATTAAGTTGCAAGAGTGTGAGCTGGAAAAACTTAGGCTTATGGTTTTAAATAGAAACCCATATCCATTAAGTCTTTTTCCGGTACATCTGACTCAGATGATCACTCGCGGCGCGCGTCACAACCTTGGCCCGCTAGAAATGAATACCCCTATGGATTTCGGATCTGGAAATGGGGCGTTGATGTTGAATAGCTACCGGTTCTACTTCGATGGATTGATAGCGAATATACATACGAATGTCTCGGAAAGGTTTCACGCAGAGGCCTCTGCCATTTATGTAGGTGGCGATTCGATCGTAATAGCAAACTGCATTAAGTTTGAAGACTCTTTTCAAGCTTCCAATATGATCCAGCATGGGTGTGAGGCTTTCATGAATCACCAATCCACTATGCTGAAGCTTCTCAAGTAATCTTTTATTTTTTTTTCGCCATTCTTGAGCTATCGAGTGGCGTTTAGGGTGACAATCTGGATCCCACTATTCACCTCCGAACCACGGTGATTATTGAATCGGATAAGCGGGCTGAGTTCGGATCCGTGCTCTGACACCGCCAGGGCCGGCGTGAGGCCTTATGGCAAGCCGGTGCAGGAAAGCAGGGGTGAATTTCTGTCTAAAACTAACCCAAGCTACCGCGTGTTCACTGACCGAAAACGCGCCTAAATGACAGTAGCGTTTTAGACAGGAAAATGCCGAGAGCCACGTAGTGCGTAGCCTATGCACTGTTCCAGCCCATACTGCTGCATCAGTGGCGTGTTGGTGGGATTGCAGTTCGGCAGGGCGCCCTAGGGCGCTGCGGGAAACTCAACTAGATGGCGCCATGTACCCCGACGGCATCATTCTTCGCTTCAGTTGAGTTGCGGTGTTCCATTACTCCATCCACAAACTGTAGGATCAGGAGCTATCAACATCACAAGGGACGGTCCATGAAACACCTCAGCACCACCAAAGCAGCCTCTATTGTTCGCCTTGCTGCGGCAAGCCATGACGAATACCGTCAGCGTCATCCTGGGAACCGCATTTTAGGAGCGGGGGAGTTGAAAGCTCTGATTCTTGAGCCTGATAGCCAGGAGGAAATTGCTTTCGTCGAGGCGATGCGTGCGCTTTCTGATGATGAACTCCTCGACCTGGTTGCCTTGATGTGCGTAGGCCGCGGCGAGCACGTTGAGAATCCTGAGGATCCAGAGTCGATTCGCGGCGCATTCGAAGGCCATGCCCACTCATTCTCAAAAGACTCGCATAAAGAATTGCTGGATTATATTTCCGGCAAGGGGGCGGTTATTCACCGGTACCTCGCGCGAGGCCTTGATCGGGTGAGATTCGCGTACAAGTAGGGCTGTTAATAAATTTAATCATCGCCGGGACGGGGTAACCACTGTAGGAATATACAACGCTAAGTTATTGATTCTTATAGGGTGATGTTCCGGTTTTTCACCCACTGAAAATCTAGCATTTTTCCTTTTGAATCATATGCTTGCGTAGGTTTCGTGGTCACCTTGACATGGTGGTGCTTCACCCTCACCTCAAAGCCCCGCGGTGGCCGCGGGGCTGTCACGCCTTTACTTGCCGAGCTTCTTGCGGACGTCGGTCACCATAGGACCGACTGCTTTCACAGCTGCTTTTAGCTGGTCCGCTGTCACGCCGAATTTGGTCGACCAGTATTTCAACTCCCAATCCTCGGAAGTGTTTACCCGGTCTCTGTCTTTGGGGCCGCGGTTTTTCAGATCATCAGCCATCTTCAATTTCCTTTTTGGTAGCCTGGGGCAGTCCAGGCCAATCCAGCATAGACCATCAATCCCGGTCGTCTGGGTGACTACCTTTCTGCGCAAAACCTCCGCTACAGCCCACGGTGTACCGTTTGCATAAGCACAAAAAAACGGATGTTTTGCTACCCTGAAAACAGGCTGTTATCTTTTTAAAACAATAACTTAGGCCACTACAGTACCCAGCATGGGGTGCTAGGGACGAGTGCGACGGTCTTGACAGACTTCTGTCATTCGGGGGCCATAAGTACCGCGAGCGTCATTTTGATGAATTCTTCGTTCTTGCCGATTGCCCAAAGGGCACCGCGGACGTTCTCGGCGACGTCGGCAGATCCGCGCCGCTCGACCCAGTTTGACAATTCCATGATGGCGGCTTCGAGGGCGAGTTGGTTTTCATTGATTTTGTAAAGCAGGGAAGGGATCAGGTCTGAATTTGGCATTAGGCGTTTCTCTGTGAAAAAGCCAAGCGTAGCACCGTGTTACATGAAGAATTTTTTGCGTTTGGCAGGACGCCGGAGAAGGGAGAAAAAGCAGAAAGTTTTGTAACGCGGGCCAAAAAGTTTTGTAACGCTTCAGCTAGTGGGGCGGAAATCCCAAACCCCAGAAACTACAAAGCCCTGAATAATCAGGGCTTTGTCGTACATAAGATGGCGGAGGCGATGGGATTCGAACTCATGGACCTGTTACAGTCGACGGTTTTCAAGACCGTTGCCTTAAACCACTCGGCCACACCTCCGTTGCGTTGCGGGCGCCATAATACCTGAATGAAACACACTGTCAAACTCTCTGCATGGCTTGTTACAGAGCGTCTGTTATGATCTTTGCGACTGAACGTTTCAAACCAACAGGAGTGTCGCCATGCGCGAACAGGATTACGCAGTTAATAACAGCGTGCAGGCTGAGCAGCTAGAGGTTAGCCGCGTCCTGCGCAACACTTACGGCCTACTGGCTCTGACCCTCGCATTCAGCGGCGTCATGGCTTTCGTTGCTCAGCAGATGCGCGTTGGCTACCCGAACATTTTCGTGGTGCTGATCGGCTTCTACGGGCTGTTCTTCCTCACCAACAAACTCCGTGACTCCGCTTGGGGCCTGGTGTCCGCTTTTGCGCTGACCGGTTTCATGGGTTTCCTGCTCGGCCCGATCCTCAACCGTTACCTGGGTATGCAGGGCGGCGCTGAAGTGGTCAGCTCGGCGTTCGCGATGACCGCGCTGGTGTTCGGTGGTCTGTCGGCCTACGTGCTGATCACCCGCAAGGACATGAGCTTCCTCGGTGGTTTCATCACCGCTGGTTTCTTCGTGTTGCTGGGTGCGACGCTGGCGAGCTTCTTCTTCCAGGTCAGCGGCCTGCAACTGGCGATCAGCGCAGGTTTCGTGCTGTTCTCGTCGGTGTGCATCCTGTTCCAGACCAGCGCCATCATCCACGGCGGTGAGCGTAACTACATCATGGCGACCATCAGCCTGTATGTATCGATCTACAACCTGTTCATCAGCTTGTTGCAGATATTCGGCATCATGAGCCGCGACGACTGATCGTTAGTCGTTTCAACAAAAAACCCGCTTCGGCGGGTTTTTTGTTGCTCGCCGAAAAGCGTAGTGGCCTTTTACTTACAAAATGATCTGAAAATAGTGGCGTCTTTTTGGAAATCACCTACACCTAATTACCAAGGAAGAGCAGTAGCCTGATCGACAGGAGTCGGTAACCAGCACCCCTTGTGTAATTCCTGCGTCTCTCGCATTCACTTCCCTTGCTGTTGATCGCCAGGCCTTTCGGTCGAGAGCGACTGTATTCGTTCGTCCTGTGAAAACCGGGAGGTGAACCACGCCAAATGCCATGCACCGTGACCGTATCCCGGCGAACGACCGGGGCCCTGATACCAGAAAAAAATAATGGAGGCCCTGCCATTGCAGGCGTTGTCCCAATCAAGGAGATCATCGATGAACCAGCCCCAAGGAAAACTGGCTGTACTGGCCGTCACCACCGCGCTGTTCAGCGCGTCAACCCTCGCCGGCGTCTATCCTGACTTCGGCTATCAGCCACCTTCCAGCCAATACTCTGGCCCACTGTTCGAGTTGAGCCAGAATTACCCGGCAACAGCGCCGAAAGTACCGCTACCCGGTTTTTTCAAGAATCTACCGACCAAGCCAGATAACAATTTTGAGACTTGGCGTGCGTACATGGAGGAAGTCAAAACCTATTGCCTCGAAGGCAACGTCGAGGCTGATTGGTACGTGCAGAACAATAAAAAACGCCAGTGGTATCACATGCCGTGGCAGCACTACGGCCCGCTGGGACGCGAAGGGATTCACGGCCTGACCAAAGAGGCGCAGATCCAGGTCAAGCAACTCGCCCCCACGCAGACCGCTACTGGCCAGACATACGCGGTGGGCATCTATAACGACATCGGTGCCTATACCATCGGAGAGGTCTGGAAAGACCCGAACAACCCTGATCCCAAATACACATCGGCACCCAACAGCTTCCCCGACGGCACCGTAGTCTGCAAAGCCCTGTTCGCCGATATCGATCGCAACACCGTGCCGTTCCTGGTGAACCCGGTGTTGTGGAAGGGCTACGTCACCGAGACGTTCACCTCGGCCAATCGCAAGGTCAAGGATGTCGCATTGATCCAGATGGACATCGCCGTGCGCGATCAGCGCATGAGCGCCACCGGCTGGATCTTCGGCACCTTTCAGTACAACGGCGCGAAAACCGGCAAGCCTGGCTGGGACAACCTCGTCCCGGTAGGGATCATGTGGGGTAACGATCCGGAAGAAACCGGCAACGACTTCACCAACCCGCAACCGACGCAGACCAAGATCAACCCCGCGTTGCAACAGACCGCGATCAACGCCAAGACCCAAGAGTTGCCGCCCACCCATCTGGGCTGGAACGGTCGCCTCAATGGTCCGGTGGACAACCCCAACAGTTCCTGCCTGAGCTGCCATGCGACCGCCGAAACGCCGCAAGTGGCGATCATGAATCCAACGTTCCAGGCCAATGCGCCGAAGCCGGGTTCGCCTGAATGGATGAAGTGGTTCCAGAACATTCCGGCCGGCCATGCTTTCACGCCGGGCACTCAAAGCACTGACTACAGCCTGCAGTTGTCCGGCGGTCTGGTGAATTACTTCGAGTGGAAATGCGACATGAGCGGCATCTACGCCGACGGCAAGAACGCGTGCAGCAAAGCGTCGGACATGAAACTGAAAATGCTCAATTCCACCAACAACGCCACGCCGCAGCCGTTGCAGAAAGTCATTCGTGACCCGAGCCTGCAGCAACTGCTGGAGTAAGAAGCGCAAAGCCTGCGCACGTTTCGGCGTGCGCAGGCTTTTTTCAGTTGATCAGGATGCTGCCATCAGTCTGCTGTTTGTAAATGGTGTAAGGCAACAACAACGTGTCGAGCACCCCGGACGCCACAGCATCAATCGCCCAGCCGGGCAGGGCGGCGTTGTATTTGTTACCCTCGTCTATCGGCGCATGCAGACTGCAGAAGTCATACATCACGCCGCTGTAGATTCTCGGCACCGCCCCGCAATAGGATTTGTTCGATCTCAAATCGTCCACGGCGACCTGGTCGTCGCGCATGACCGTTTGCACTGTCCCGCAACCACTCAACACTAATGCGCTCAGCATCATTGCCTGAACTTTCATACCGCCAATCCTTCGCCGGAAAAACCTCAATCTACGCCGAACATGCGGAAAAAGCACTTAGGCCATCGGCGGCAATCGACGCTTGACCGGGGTTTTCTTGACGATTGCGGTGTTGGTTTCGGCCAAGGTATTGAGGCGGTCGAGCAGGGTGTCGAGCTGTTCCATCGAGCGCACATGCAGGCGAGCGATGAAGCAGTCCTCGCCGGTGACCTTGTCGCACTCGGTGAACTCGGGAATCGCCAGAATCTGCCGCTCCACCTCCTGCAGTTGTCCCGGCAGCGGCCGAACCCGGACGATCGCCTGCAACTGATAGCCGAAACACTTCGGATCGATCTCCACGGTGTAGCCCCTGAGCACACCGCGTTCCTCCAGTCGGCGCAAGCGTTCGGCCACACTCGGCGACGACAAGCCGCTGATCTGCGCCAGCGCCTTGAGCGAACGCCGCGAATCCTCCATCAATGCGCCAATGAGGATCTGATCAATGTCATCAGTCATAAAAACTCCAGTATTAGGCGATTGATGAAAACCACCCGCGATAAAAAAGGCAGATTACGAGTTTAGCCTGCTTTTTGCTCTGGAGCGCCGCCGGGGCGCCTTGGCATACTTTGTTCAATTGTTGAGGAGATTGATGATGGACAAGACCCTGCGGCGCGGCTCATTCGAAATGACTGCCGCCATGTTGATTTCCGGGACGATCGGCTGGTTTGTGCTGGTCTCCGGGCAACCGGTGCTCGACGTGGTGTTCTGGCGCTGCGTGTTCGGCGCTGGCACCTTGTTGTTGATCTGCGCGGTATTCGGCTTCCTGCGCCCGGGCATTCTGACCCGAACCACCTTCCTGCTTGCAGTGCTCAGCGGGATGGCGATTGTCGGTAACTGGGTGTTGTTGTTTGCCTCCTATTCAAGGGCTTCGATTGCCATCGGCACGGCGGTGTACAATGTGCAGCCGTTCATGCTGGTCGGTTTGGCGGCGCTGTTTCTTGGCGAGAAAATCACCTTGCAAAAGCTATTCTGGCTGGCGATTTCGTTCATGGGCATGTTGGCGATTGTCAGCGCCCATGGCACCCAGAGTGAAAGCGGCAATGACTATCTGATGGGCATTGCGCTGGCCTTGGGTGCGGCGTTTCTCTATGCGGTTGCCGCGTTGATCATCAAGCGCCTGACCGGCACGCCACCGCATTTGATCGCGTTGATTCAAGTCTGCACCGGGGGTCTGTTGCTGGCGCCATTTGCGCATTTCAGCGCATTGCCGCATGAGCCGAGTGCCTGGGCCAGCCTGGTCACATTGGGCATCGTCCACACCGGTCTGATGTATGTGTTGCTGTACGGCGCCATCCAGAAATTGCCGACCGCATTGACCGGTGCACTGTCGTTCATCTACCCGATCGCGGCGATCTTCGTCGATTGGTTTGCGTTCGGCCATCGTCTGGAAATCCTGCAATGGCTCGGCGTGGCCGCGATTCTGTTGGCCGCCGCCGGTATGCAACAAGGCTGGGGCCTGAAGTCCCGGCGGCTGGCTGCGCAGTAACCTTCAAATGTTCCAGCGCGGCGCGGTTTTCGCCAGGCGCTGGCGCATCTCGCCGATGTTCGCTGCCAGTTGCCGGGTCAACAGTCGATAGCCATCCAGCGTGCTGTAAACCGGCGCATCGAGGTTGGCTTCCGGCAACTCGAGCGGCTTGTCCAGGCGTTGCGAAGCGCCGGTTTTCAGCGCCCGGGCCATGCCGATCAGTTGCACGCGAATCTGCCGGTACTCGGCCTTCAGCGCTGATTGCAGATGCGCCATGGCTTCTGGGTCGTTGGCATCCGGTCGTGTGTTGCCAAGGATCTCCAGCGTGCTGATGCACATGCGCAGGTTGCGCTGGATCGCATCGAGTTCGGTCATGGAAATCTTCACTTCCTTGGACACCGAAGGCATCAGCGAGCGCAATTGCACCATCACCGCGCCGAGTCGCCCCATTAGCTTCAAATGCTCATCGGCGCTGACCGGCTGGCCGCCGATGATTCGCCCATACACCGTGGCGCAATCGCGCAGGGCATCGGCGAGGTTGTAGCGCCACGAGTACACCGCGTAGAGCGGCAGGGCGAACGAGAAGGCCAGCGCCAGCGCAATACCAATCAAGATATCGACCCCGCGCCACAAGCCATCGGTGATCGGGTTGTCGCCATGCCCGGCGACAATGAACACGGTGATCGCTGAGAGCAGGGCGGTATAACCCCCCTTGCCAATCGCGTGATAAGAGAAGAACCCACAGACCACCGCCATCGCAAAATACGTCAGCCACGGCATGCCGAGCCACGCCTGTTGCGCCACCAGCAGCAAACCGACACCGGCGCCGATCAAGGTGCCGGTGGCGCGCTCGGCGGCTTTTTTGCCGATGTTGCCGTGGTGCTGTAAACCGCCGATCACCACCAGCATGGTCACCGAGGCCCATTCACCGTGGGGCAGATTGATGCCGGTGGTCAGCAGGATTGTCGCCAGCAAGCCGAGGGCAACGCGCACCGCATGGATCAGCCGCGCGTGCCGGTAACGTCGATAAGGATCAAGCAACGGACGCAGGACACGGCGCAGCAAGGGCGGAAGTCGATGGGTGCTGTAAGTACTCAGTGCGGGCCTCTCGTGATTGGACTTCAGGTCAATGGAAAGGAAAAATGTAATTCATCCATGCTGCCATACGCAGGAGGATTTTGCGCATCGTGCCAATGTGATGGAAGTGTTGACTGTACAACGCGGCCTGCCCGTAAGCACCGCCCGGCATCAGCTTGCTGTACTGGGCGAAGGCCGGATCGGTGATTTCGATGATCACCGGCACACGCCCGGCCGGCGGCGAGCCGGTGTAGCCGATCAGGGTGCCGGAAGGTTGTACCTGACCTTCGGCAATCACCCCGATGACGTTTTTTACCCGGCCGGCGAACACCTTGCCGGGAATGCCGTCGAACGCGACTTCTGCTTCATCGCCGACGGTCAGGCGCAGCAGGCTGTTCTGGCGCATCCACGCGGCAAAGTATTGGCCCTCTTCTGGAATGAACACCATCGACGGGCGCAATGGCAACTTGCTCGCCATCATTCCCGGCCGTAGCGAAACATGGGTGACGAAGCCTTTGCTTGGCGCGCGAACGGTGGTGTTGTCCAGCTCGAACTGGGCGTTGTCGAGCTGCGCTTGCAGGTCGTCGGTGCGGGCGATGGCGGCGTCCAGTTCACGCTGGGTACCGAAATTGCGCCGGATCAATTCGGTGATGCGGTAGCGATCGCCTTTGGCTGCGATCAATTGCGCCTTGAGGGATTTCACCCGGTTGGCAAACGGCGTGGGGTCGATGCGAAACAGCACGTCGCCTTTTTCCAGCGGCTCGTTAACCTTCACCGGCACGTCGATCACCTGGCCGCTGACGATGGGGATGACCGGCACAGAAACGAAGTAAGTGCGCGCCACCTCAGAGTAGGGATGGTTGTAGTTCATGGTGAAAATCAAGGCGCCGATCATCAGGATGCCGCCCAGTACGGCGGTGGGCACCGTCCATTTGTTCAGCGGGATACGGAAGATCTTGAACACTGCGACGCAGATCGCGGCGTAAGTCAGGATAAGGAGCAGATCCATGGCGTTCAGGCCTCCCCGTTGTGGGGAGCAGTGGCATTCAGCGCTTCGAGTCGTTCGAGGCGTCCTTGCAGTTCGACCACCTGTTGCTCCAGGCGAACGACATGGTTTTGCACGGATTTACCGTCACCGAAGCCCCAGCCGCGATCTTCTCGATAGGCCATCGCCCAGATCCACAGGAAGGGCCAGAGCGCATGCAGGGTGAACAGACTGACCCAGCCAGTGGCATGGATCGCATCCTGATGCGGGTGGTTACGATGAACGGCAATCTCATAGGGGATGTCGTGCAACACGATGATCCCGTAAAACAGTACGAGCCCGGCAAACACCAAAACCCCTAGCGCAAAGTAATCCAGCATGGTCAAGCTCCCGGCATCCAGCACAGTGCTGGCATCAGTGTAGCCACTGATTTGCCGGGCGCTTGGCGACTTTGGGTCAGAAGCGGTTGCCGTCGCCTTTTTGCTTATTCACGATCCGCGTGACAGTTGATCAGAAGATGTAGTCGGTGGTCAGGAAGCTCGAATCACGGCCGCGAATGATCTCGCTGATCAGGTCCTTGTTGCTGTCCTGGAACTTGGTTGCCACCAGCGTACGGATCGAGAACACGCGCAACGCATCGTGCACCGAGAGCGTACCTTCGGCCGAATTCTTGCGGCCATTGAACGGGTAAGTGTCCGGGCCGCGCTGGCACTGCGCGTTGAGGTTGATCCGCCCGACCTGGTTGGCGAAGGTGTCAACCAGACGACCGACCGCCACCGGGTTGGTGCCGAAGATGCTCAACTGCTGACCGAAGTCCGACTCCAGCACGTAGTCGATCACGGTATCGAGATGGCGGTACGGCACAATCGGCACCACCGGGCCGAATTGCTCTTCCTGGTAGACGCGCATCTGCGGATTTACCGGGTACAGCACCGCCGGATAGAAGAACGATTCGCGGGATTCGCCACCATTGGGGTTGACCACTTCGGCGCCCTTGCTGCGCGCATCCGCCACTAGCCCGTGCAGATAATCGACCTTGCCCGACTCCGGCAGCGGCGTCAGCGACACGCCGCTGTCCCATGGCATCCCCGGTTTCAGCGTGGCCAGTTTGGCGTTGAATTTTTCGATGAAGCTATCGACCACATCCTCGTGCACGAAGAGGATTTTCAGCGCGGTGCAGCGCTGACCGTTGAACGACAGTGAACCGGTGACCGCTTCGCTGACGGCGTTGTCGAGATCGACTTCCGGCAAGACGATGCCGGGGTTCTTCGCATCCAGACCCAGCGCGGCGCGCAAACGGTGAGGTTTGGGGTGGAGTTTCTTCAGGTCGCTGGCGGCTTTGTTGGTGCCGATGAAGGCGAAGATGTCGATCTTGCCGCTGGCCATCAGTGCGCTGACGGTTTCGCGGCCACTGCCGTAAATCACGTTGATCACGCCGGTGGGAAAGCTGTCGCGGAAGGCTTCGAGCAGCGGACGGATCAGCAGCACGCCGAGCTTGGCCGGTTTGAACACCACGGTGTTGCCCATGATCAGCGCCGGAATCAGCGTGGTGAAGGTTTCGTTCAGCGGATAGTTGTAAGGGCCCATGCACAGGGCGACGCCGAGCGGTACGCGGCGGATCTGCCCGAGGGTGTCCTGTTCCAGCTCGAAACGGCTGGAACGGCGATCCAGTTCCTTGAGCGCATTAATGGTGTCGACGATGTAGTCGCAGGTGCGGTCGAACTCTTTTTCCGAGTCCTTGAGGTTCTTGCCGATTTCCCACATCAGCAGCTTCACCACCGCATCGCGCTGTTGGCGCATGCGGCCGAGGAAGGCTTCGACGTGCTGGATGCGTTCGGCCACGCGCATGGTCGGCCACAGGCCCTGGCCCCGGTCGTAGGCGCGCACGGCAGCGTCGAGGGCGGTGAGCGCGGTGTCGGCGTCGAGCAATGGCGTGCTGCCGAGGATGACCTGTTCGTCGCCGTTATCGCCCTTGAGATAAACCGGGCTGCGCACCGTGGCGAGCGGGCCGTCCCAGCGGCGCAACTGGCCGTCGACCAGGTATTCGCGTTGCTCGACCTGAGCGTCGAGGCGATATTTTTCCGGGATGTCGCTGACAGAAGGGAACAGGTTGCCAAGGATGTTTGCTGTGGTCATGTCGCTACCCCGTGTTGATGTCCGTATGCAGATCAAAAAGCCTTCACAGGTTATACGCCTGAATGCGCCGGAATTTAAACCTGCAAATGTCACCCGAATGTCACGCAAAGGCGCAGAGCAGAGCTGACAGGCTTGATGATCGTTCCCACGCTGCGGGTGGGAACGCAGCCCGGGACGCTCTGCGTCCCATTGGAACGCGGAGCGTCCCCTGAGGCATTCCCACGCAGAGCGTGGGAACGATCATCGGGGGGAGAGCTGGCCCCGTTTGCCCCCTTCGCTGTCCCGCAATGCCCTCAACCCGTTGCCGCCGCTGCCGTAAGGTGTGTTCACAACAATAAGCGAGGCCGTTATGCGGGCAATCCGACTCACTCTACTGCTGGCGTTGGCCGTGGCGCTGCCTGGTTGCGGCGAAGACTCCAAACCCCCGACCAGCGTCAATAGCAACGCCACGCCCAAAGACCCGGCACTGGCGCAGATCTACGCCAACAGCTGCCAACTCTGCCACGCCAATCCCGCCGCCAATGCGCCGCTAACCGGTGATCGCAAAGCCTGGGAGCCGCGCATCCAGCAAGGCACCGACACGCTGCTCGACCATGCCATCAACGGCTATAACGGCATGCCGCCGATGGGCCAGTGCGTCGAGTGCTCGGAAGAACAATTCCTGCAATTGATCGGCTTCATGGCCGACCAGCCGCTCCCACAATAAGGTGCCCGGCATGACGATGGATCTGACACGGCGTCAGTTGTTGCAACGGGCAAGTATCGTTGGCGCGTTCAGTGCGCTGGCGACGAACCCGGCATTGGGCCAGTTGCTGCGCGCGCCACGCTTGATTCCGTGGCGCAACTGGTCGGGCGGGCAGAGTTGTTTGCCGGCGGCACGCTTGGCGCCGAAGAATCTCGATGAGCTGGTGGCCGTGATCCAGCAGGTACAAGGCAAGATTCGCCCGGTCGGCTCGGCGCATTCCTTCAGCGCGCTGGTGCCCACCGACGGCACGCTGTTGTCGTTGAGCTATTTCAGCGGTCTGCTCGATCACGATGCGAAAACCCTGCAAGCCGAATTCGCCGCCGGCACCCCCATGTCGCGCATGGGCCAGCCACTGAAAGACATCGGCCAGGCCCTGCAGAACATGGCCGATATCGATTACCAGACCCTGGCCGGGGCCATTGCCACCTCCACCCACGGCACCGGCAAAAACTTCCAGTCCTACTCGGCCCACGTCTGCGGACTGCAATTGGTCACGGCCAATGGTGAGGTGCTCGACTGCGACAGCCAGCGCCACCCCGAAGTATTCAACGCCGCCCGCGTCTCCCTCGGTGCGCTCGGTGTCGCCACTAAAATCCGTCTGCAAAACCGCCAGGCATACCGCCTACGCGAACGCCAGTGGATCGCCAAGACCGAGGAACTGCTCGAAGACCTCGACAACAACACCCGTGAAAACCAGCACTGGGAAATGCTCGTCGTCACGCATTCCGACTACGCCTTGTCCATCGCCCTCAACGAAACCGACGACCCGGCGACGCCGCCGATCAGCCCGGAAGAAGAGGGCGGCAACGAGTTCGTCACCCTGATCGAGAAGATCGACAAATACGCCAGCGACTTCCCCGACCTGCGCCGCACGCTGCTCAACAGCCTGCGCCATCTGGCCCGTTTCGATGATCGCGTCGGCGACTCCTTCGACATCTACGCCAATGTGCGCACGGTGCGGTTCAACGAAATGGAGTATTCAGTGCCGGCCGAACATGGCCCTGCTTGCCTGCGCGAAATCCTCAAGCTGATTCAGGACAAGGACCTGCGCACCTGGTTTCCCATCGAGTACCGCTACGTCAAGGCTGACGACATTCCGCTGAGCATGTTCGAGGGCCGCGACAGCTGTTCGATCTCGGTACACCAGCATTACCAGATGGATCATCACAACTTCTTCGCCGCGGTCGAGCCGATCTTCTGGAAGTACAACGGCCGGCCGCATTGGGGCAAGTTGCACTCGCTCAACGCGAAGAACCTGCAACCGCTGTATCCGCGCTGGCGTGAATTTGTCGACGTGCGTCAGGCGCTGGATCCGAGTGGACGGTTTCTCAATGCGCATCTGGCGTCGATATTGGGGGTGAGCTGATGGCGGTCAATCGGCGCAATTTTCTGCTCGGCACGTTGGGTGTCGGTGCTTTGTTGGTCGGCGTTGGCGCGTGGCTGCGGCCGGGCGATCGCGGCGCGCCGTACAGCGAATACTTCCGGGCGCTGAACAAGGAATTGAAGGAAAAGGGGCCTATGCGCCCGGTGCTGCTGATCGATCTGGATCGCCTCGATCACAACATTGATGTGGTGATGCAGTCGATCAAACGCGGCGGCAAACACCTGCGGCTGGTGGAAAAGTCGCTGCCGTCACCGGGACTGTTGAGCTACATCGGGCGACGGGCCGGTACACGAAAGCTGATGTCGTTCCATCAGCCGTTTCTCAATCACGATGCGCAGGTTTTTCCACAGTCCGACATCCTGCTCGGCAAGCCATTGCCGGTGCGTTCGGCAGAGCTGTTCTACCAAACCCACAAAGGTCCGTTCGATCCCGCAAAGCAACTGCAATGGCTACTCGACGGGCCGGAGCGTTTGCAGCAATACCTTGCGCTGGCGCAGGGTTTGGGCACACGGATGCGCATCAACATCGAACTGGACGTCGGTCTGCATCGTGGCGGGGTCAGTGATGTGAATGTCCTTGGGCAGATGCTCACGCTGATTAGCGCTAACCCCCAGCATCTGGAGTTCGCCGGGTTCATGGGTTATGACCCGTTCGTAGGCATGGGCGTGCCGGGGATTCTCGGTTCACCGGAAGAATTGTTCGCCAAGGTCATGGTGATTTATCAGCGTTGTGTCGACTTCACACGGCAGCATTTTCCCGCGTTGTGGCACGACGGTTTGTGCCTGAACACTGCTGGCAGTCCGAGTTATCGCATTCACGAAAACGAGAAACTGAGTACCGAAGTTTCCGTGGGCACGGCGATGCTCAAACCGACGCACTACGATTTGCCGTCGCTGACCGAGCATGTGCCCGCGACTTACATCGCCACGCCAGTCTTGAAAAGCACAGGCGCGGTGAATATTCCGGCACTGGATGACAAGTCGAAATTGTTTTCGTGGTGGGACCAAAATCAGCGCCAGACCTATTTCATCTACGGCGGTAACTGGATGGCCGAGTTCGAATCGCCAGCCGGTTTGCAGAGTAATGGGGTGTACGGCCGCAGCTCGAATCAGGAAATGGTCAATGGCTCGAATGCCGTGGGATTGGTTGTGGAAGATCAAGTCTTCCTGCGTCCGACGCAGACTGAAGCAGTGCTGTTGCAGTTTGGGGATTTGTTAGCCGTGCGGGGTGGAAAGATCGTTGAAGTGTGGCCAGTTTACGCCTGATCCCAATTTTTTTGAGTTTGTCTACTGTCAAGTCTGACAGTAGACATCTTTTCCGCGATGGATGTACTTATGGTAGGTGACACAGTCTATGCAGCATGCATTGAAAGTTCAGGCTGTGCCGCTCTTTCAATAGACAAATAGCCTATCAGGATGACAAAAATGAAGACGGACACTGAAGTGGTCGTAGCCAATGCAATTGGCCTGTTTGAAGTGGAAACCGACCAGCTCGGAAGCATGCGGGCAGATATTGTTACCCTTGACGACACAACCTACGGTTTCAGCGTATTTGGACGTCAGGGTGTGGGCGGAAATATGGAGCCAAAAAAACAATTGCTATTAACGTTTCCCAAAAGAGAGTCGTTTCTAATATATGACGCGAAGGATCTGTTGGATGTGAAGTATATCGACTACAGCGATTCGTACCATTACGAATATGGTGTTGAGTCTGGTTCATTTGCTGTCTCGTATACAGAGTCACCCAAGACAGCCACTGGGTTGTTCAGTATGGATATGAAGTTGAAAGGCTCTCCGGTTCCACCAGGACCGGAGAGGCTGAAAGTAAAAGGATTCTTTCATTTGAAGAACGACTAGCCATACTTGAATGGGGGACTGAATTACCGTGTGGCGCCTGCGCGATATTTCGTTAAGTCACCTATTCGATATGTGCTGGCCCCTGACTCGAGTCCATCCCGGGCCGACTTAAAGCCAAATACAAATAAAACGGTAAACCTGTGGGAGCGAGCTTGCTCGCGAAGGCGTCCTGTCAGTCACCTTCTAATTGACTGGCACACCGCTTTCGCGAGCAAGCTCGCTCCCACAGGGTTTTGTGTTGTCTGTTAAATCCCTATCAATCCTGTAATGAAGCTTTTATGACAAAAGTTCGGTAGCACATCGCCAGTCCGGTCATGCCTATGTAACGCGCTTGAGGGGCCCAACGGGGCGCTTTTCACAAGCCGAGGCGGGACGCCGGGAGTGAGGCAATGGGGACTATGGAACGCTACTCGAAAGTGGGCATGCAGGAACTCGATCAACGCCTGTCGAAGATCGTCGAGGCCGCGCGCAAGAAGCCGGTTTCGGTGTATCGCTACGGCGCGCCGTGGGTCTGGATCGTCTCGCAGGATGACTGGCAGGGCGCCTTGAAAGAGGTCTCCAGCTACATTCCGCCGGGCCATTCGCTGGTGTTGCTGCGCCCGCAGATCGACGACTTGTTCGACGCCCACCGCGAACTCCTGCACGACCTCAATGCCGAGCCGGGCATGTTGATACCCGCGCAAACGGTGATGCACATCCTGCTTCTGCAGCTGCTGTATTCGGTGCCCAGCGAACAGCAACTGTATGAACAGCTCAATTACAACCTGCTGTTCCGCTGGTTCGTTGGCCTGGGCCTGAACCAGAAAGTCTGGAGCTTCAACGCCCTCAGTCGCGACATCGCCACGTTGCTCAACGAGCCGCGCGCGGTGCTGCTCATTCAAAAAATCATCGGCGAAGTGTTCTGCGGCGCCTTGCTGCAAATGCCCGAGTTCTCGTTGAACTTCGCGCTTTTGCACACGTGGCTGGGCAAACACGCCTGCGCCTCGACAGCCAGCAATTGACGCCATACACGCGGCGTTCGAAACGCCAACAGGTCATCGCGAATTCAGGGGGTAGTGTGGAACCGATTTTCAAGTCACGGCTGGCGCTGTGGGGCTGGCTGCTGGTGACGGCGGGCGCGCAGCCGGCATTGGCCGAAGAGGCTGCCGAAAGCGCGGCAGCGCAGCGTCTGGTCGACGTCAACGAGTACTTTGTGCGCGGCAACACCGTACTCGACGCACGCGCGATTGAAGAGGCGGTGTACCCGTTTCTCGGCCCGCAAAAAGCCCTCACGGATATCGAAGGTGCTCGGGACGCATTGCAGAAGGCTTATCAGGAGCGCGGTTATCAATCGGTGTTCGTCGAGTTGCCGGAACAAGCCGTCGCCGACGGCATCGTCTACCTGCAAGTCAGCGAAACCAAGGTCGGCCGGGTACGTGTGGTCGGCGCCAAACACTATTCGCCGCTCGATATCCGCGACGACGTGCCGGCGTTGAAGGAGGGCGAGGTACCGGACTTCGCCAAGGTCCAGGGCGAACTGGCGCAGCTCAACAAGACGCCGGGTCGCCAGGTGATGCCGCTGGTGCGCGAAGGCCAGCGCCCCGGCACCATGGACGTCGATTTGCAGGTTGAAGACCAGAACCCGTGGACCGCCAGCGTCGGCCTCAACAACGACTACAGCGCCGACACCGAAAAGCTGCGCACCTTCACCAGCCTCGGTTACAACAACCTCTGGCAACTCGGCCACAGCATCAACCTGACTTACTTCACCGCGCCGCAGGACACTGACAACGCCAAGGTCTGGTCGGGTTCGTATACCGCGCCGCTGACGGATCGCTGGAGCGTGCAGTTCTCCGGTTACCAGTCCGACAGCAACGTCGCCACCATCGGCGGCAGCAACGTGTTGGGCAAGGGCCATTCCTATGGCGTCTCGGCGATTTACACGTTGCCATCGAGCGGCAACTGGTCGAACTCGCTGTCGGCCGGCATCGACTTCAAGGACTTCGACGAACGCCTGACCCTGTCCGGTGAGAGCGACAAAGTCCCGCTGCAATACGCCCCGTTCACCTTCGCCTACAACGGCTATCGCTACACCGAGAAGAGCCAGCTCGGCCTCGGTCTGAGCCTGGTAGCCGCCACTCGTAGCATTTTCGGCTACGGCAGTTCCGACGAAGATTTCGACTACAAGCGCTACCGCGCCAAGCCGAGTTTCGCCGTGCTCAAGGGCGACACGAACTACACCTGGACCTTCGACAGCGACTGGCAGAGCGCGAGCAAAGCCGCTTTCCAGTTGGCCTCGGGGCCACTGGTTTCCAACGAACAATTCTCCGCCGGCGGCGCGACTTCGGTGCGCGGCTATCTGGCCGCCGAGCGTACCGGCGATGACGGCTTACTGCTCAGCCAGGAACTGCGCACGCCATCGCTGGCCAAGTACGCCGGCACGTGGATGCAGGACTGGCGCTTCTACGCCTTTGCCGAAGGCGCGCAACTGTACCTGCGCGACGAACTGCCGGACCAGGACGCCAATTACGCCCTGGCCAGTGTCGGCCTCGGCACTCGCGCCAGTCTGAGCAAATGGCTGTCCGGCAGCCTCGACTGGGGCTATCCGCTACTCGAAGGGCCGAACACCTCGAAGCAGGAATCGCGCCTGCACTTCAACCTTCAAGCCACTTTCTGACAAGGAGCACGTTCATGCAGCGCCTCTTCCTTTCGTTGTTGATCTGCCTGGGCTTCGTGCTCCCGGCCACGGCTCAGGCCTGGTGGCAGGACGACTGGCACTACCGCAAACAGATCGCCGTCGACACCACGCCGCAAGGTGCGGCGATCAATCAGGCCCTCGGCCGCACCGCGTTACTGGTGCGCCTGCACACCGGCAACTTCACCTTCGATGGGGTGAAAGAGGACGGCGCGGACCTGCGCTTTGTCGCCGCCGATGACAAAACCGTGCTCAACCACCAGATCGAAAGTTTTGATGCGCTGATGGGCATGGCGCTGATCTGGGTCGATGTGCCGAATGTCGAGGGCGCTCAGCGCCAGGACATCTGGATGTATTACGGCAATCAGAAGGCGCCGGCCACCGGCAACGGCCAGTTGACCTTCGACCCTAATTACACCGCGCTCTATCACTTTGACGGCGCCACTGGCACCCCGGCCAAAGACACCACCGCCTACGGTAATACCGCGCAAAGCGCGACCGGCGCGGCGATTGACGGCGTCGTCGGGCGCGCCTTGCAGTTCAGCGGTCAGCCGCTGTTGCTGCCGGCCAGTCCATCGCTGCAGCACAACGCTGGCAGTGCGTTCACCTTCAGTGCCTGGCTGCGTCTGGATCAGGCCAATGGCGAGCAACTGATTCTCGCCCGTCGCGAAGGCGCCAACAGCTTGCTGATCGGTGCGAACCAAGGCGTGCCGTTTGTGGAGATCGATGGCCAACGCGCCGTCGCTACGCAAGCGCTGAATCCGGGGCAATGGCAGCACGTTGCGCTGACTGCTGAAGGTTCCAAAGTGACCCTGTTCATCAATGGTCGCGAAGCCGCCACGCTTGCCCAGGCGATGCCGGCCTTCAATTCGGTCATGGCCATCGGCGCTGACGTGCACGAAGGCCCGTTCCAGCCGTTCGTGGGCGCCATCGACGAATTGCGCCTGTCGAAAGTGTCACGTCCGGCAGCACTGCTGCTGGCCGATGCCAGCTCGCAAGGCGCCGAGTCGAAACTGGTCGCTTACGGTGTCGACGAAGAACAGTCCGGTTTCGGTTTCGGCAGCCTCGGCTTCCTGCTCAACGCCGTGCCAATCGATGCCTGGGTGATCATCGCCGTGCTGGTGCTGATGATGTTCCAGTCGTGGATCATCATGCTGCGCAAGAACCGTAGCCTCAGCCGTGTCACTGCCGCCAACGAAGACTTCCGCGTGCAGTTCGCCAAGGTCGGCACGCGTCTGGAGATGTTCGCCGACGACGCGCAACTCGCCCAGCGTTTGCAGCACTCGTCGCTGTGGCGTCTGTATCTGGTAGCGGTGAAAGAGATCCGCACCCGTCGCGAGCAGGGCGCCGATACCTCGTCGGTGTCAGCGGCCACCATCGAAGCGATCCGCTGCTCCATGGACGGCGTACGTACCCGGGAAAACCAGCAACTGAGCTCGAAACTCTCGACCCTGTCCAACGCCATCGCCGGCGGCCCGTACATCGGCCTGCTCGGCACCGTGCTGGGGATCATGGTGGTGTTCCTCGGCACCGCGATGGCCGGCGACGTCAACATCAACGCCATCGCTCCCGGTATGGCTGCTGCTTTGCTCGCCACCGCCATGGGCCTGTTCGTCGCGATCCCGGCGTTGTTTGGCTACAACCGCCTGATCACCCGCAACAAGGAAGTCAGCGCCGACATGCGCGTGTTCGTCGACGAGTTCATCACCCGTCTGGCGGAGATGCACGGCGAGAGCCAGTTCAGTGAAGCGTCGCATCGCGGCCATCACGCCAACCACTCCGTACCGGCCTGAGGAGCACTGACATGGCGTCTGTAAATGCCTCCCACGACGATGATGACGATGCCGCGGTGGACAGCATCAACATCACGCCCCTGGTCGACGTGCTGATGGTGGTGCTGGTGATGTTCATCCTCACCGCCACCGCGCAGGTTTCCGGGATCCAGATCAACCTGCCCAAGGCCAGCGCCTCCGTGTCGCTGTCCGAGGCCAAGACCAAGGCGATCTCGGTTAACGACGGCGGCCAGGTGTTCCTCGACGCCTATCCGGTGACATTGGCCGAGCTGGAAGAGCGCTTGCGCATCGAGAAGGCGCAGAGCCCGGATTTCCCGGTGATCGTGCGCGGCGATGCGACCGTGCAATACCAGAAAGTCATCGAAGTGCTGGATCTGTTGCGCCGGCTCGAACTGTCCCAGGTCGGTCTCGTCACCGGCAAACCGAGTCAGGGCTGAGTCATGACCGCACAACTCCCGATTGAGCCGCTGCCGGTAAAAAAGCCAGCGCTGCGTTATGCGAAGTGGGGCGCCGGCTTGCTCATCGGCGCGCTCGCTGCGTGGTTCCTCTGGCAGTGGGCCAACGACATGAGTGGCATCCGCCGCGAAGCGCCGAAGGTGCCGACGATCATTCCGTTGCCACCACCGCCACCTCCGCCGCCGGAAAAACCGCCGGAACCGGAAACCCCGGTGGAAGAGAAAGTCGTCGAGCCCGAGCCAACGCCCGAGCCAGAAGAGGTCAAGCCCGAGGAAGAAGCACCGCCATCACCGGCGGACGATCTGGCCAACCCAATGCAAATGGACGGCGATGCTCAAAGCGGCAACGACGCCTTCAACATCGGCGCGGGCAAGGGCGGCGGCATGGCCGGGACCGGCGGCGGGCGTCTGGGCACGGGGACGTACAGCCAGTTTCTGGCGTTCACCTTCCAGCGTTTGCTCCGTGAGAACCCTGAGCTGCGCAACCTCGCGTTCTCGCTGCAGGCCGATGTCTGGCTGAGCAGCGTTGGCGAGATCACCCGGGTCGAGCTGATCAAGTCCAGCGGCAATCCCGAAATCGATACCCAGGTGCTGGCGGCGCTGCGCGGTGCCCCGGCGCTGAGCGAACGGCCACCGGCCTCCATCACGTTGCCTGTGCGCCTGTCCCTGCAAGGGCGGCGTCCGGGCTAATTCACTTATTTACGCTTTGCCAAAAGGAGTTGTGTGCAGATGATTTCCAATGTGAATCGATTGTCCCTGGCGGTCGGCATGGTCATTGCGACCCTGGTCGGTCAGGCCGTGGCAGCGCCTGCGCCCTCGGAGAACGCCACGATCAATCTGATCCGCTTGCTGGTCGAGCAGGGCATTCTGAAACAGGACAAGGCTGATGCGCTGATCGCTCAGGCGCAGAACGAAGCGGCCCAGGCCAAACAGGCCGCCGCATCCACCGCAGTCGCGGCCGGGCCGGTCGCTGCGCCGGGTGACGTGCGTGTGCAATACGTGCCGGCAGCGGTGCGCGACCAGATCCGCGACCAGGTCAAAGCCGAAGTCATGGCCACCGCCAAACAGGAAAACTGGGCCGCGCCCAACAGCTTCCCGGAATGGGCAGCGCGCATCAGTTTCGACGGCGACATTCGCCTGCGTGATGAATCGCGCTACTACTCGGACAGCAACAGCAACGAGATCGTCGACTTCGCCAAGCTCAACAACAACGGCCCGTACGACGTTAACCCGAACAGCAGCACCAATCTGCCGCCGCTGCTCAACACCCGCGAAGACCGCACCAACCAGTTCCGCATCCGCGCACGGCTGGGCATGAAAGCCGAGATCTCGCCGCAATGGACTGCCGGCATTCGCATCGGCACCGGCTCGGACAACAACCCGGTATCGACCACGCAAAGCCTTGGCGGCGGCTTCGCCAAAAAGGACATCTGGCTCGATCAGGGTTACCTGAACTGGAAGCCTACGGATGAGTTGACCCTGACCGGCGGGCGCTTCGCCAATCCGTTCATGTCCACTGACATGCTCTATTCCAACGACTTGAATTTCGACGGCGTCGCGGCGATTTTCGACCACAAGCTCAACCGCGATTGGGGCGTGTTCGGCACCGTCGGTGCGTTCCCGGTGGACTACACCAACGACACCGCCAGCAGCAACGGCTTCGACAAGGAAGAGAGCGACAACAAGTGGCTGTACGGCGCGCAGATCGGCGCCAAGTGGGCAATCAACAGCAACAACCGTTTGAAAGGCGCACTGGCTTACTACCGCTTCGACGACATTCAAGGCCAGCGTTCCAGCCCTTGCGAACCGTGGGCCGGCGCGCCAGGTTGCGACAGCGATGGCAGCCGCGCAGCGTTCATGCAGAAGGGCAACAGCGTGTTCCTGTTGCGTGACATCACGCCGAACCCGCTCAACCCGACCACCACGCCGCAGCCGCAGTTTGTTGGCCTCGCTTCCGAATTCAATCTGCTGGACCTGAACGTGGTGTGGGACGCCGACCTGCCAGAAGATTTCAAACTGCGCAGCCAGGGCAACTACATCCACAACCTCGCGTACGACGAGGGCGACATGCGCAAGCGTTCGGCCGGGCAGATCGTCAACAACCTCGACAGCAACGGCGAAATCGAAAGCGGCGCCAATGCGTGGATGGTGCAGTTCACCCTCGGCAGTGCGCTGGACCTGAAAAAGCAGGGCGACTGGAACATGTTCGCCGGTTACAAGTACATCCAGCCTGACGCCTTGCCGGATGGCTTCAACGACTCGTCGTTCCACCTCGGCGGCACCAACGCCAAGGGTTATTTCATCGGCGGCAACTATGGTCTGGCGAAGAACGTTTACGCGACCGGTCGCTGGATGAGTACCGAAGCGGTGTACGGCGCGCCGTTCGACATCGACGTCTTGCAGCTTGAGATCAACACGCGCTTCTAAGGCGCCGGGAGAGGGTTATGAAAACGCGATTTGTGTTGCTCGGGCTCGGGCTGTTGATTGCCACCGGGGTGAATGCCGAAGGCATGGAAGAGCGCCTGCGCACGCAATTGCGCAGCACCACGCAACAGTTGCAGGCCCTGCAAAGTCAGCAGGCCCAGGCCAGCGCCGCGCAACTGGCGGCGCAAAACGAAGCCAAGGCTGCGCAGGCGCAAATCAAGCAATTGAGCGCTGAACTGGCCAAGGCCAAAGGCGTCGCTGAGCAACTGGTCGGGCAGCAACAGAGCCTGCACAGCCAGGCGCAGGCACAAGTGGCGGCCAGCGCCGAGCAGACCGGCAAGTTCAAAAAGGCCTATGACGAGTTGCTGGTGCTGGCCCGTGCCAAAGAAGCAGAACGGTCTAAGCTTCAAGCGCAATTGGCTGAACGTGACACACAAGTGCAGCAATGTTCAGTCAAGAATCAGCAGATGTACGGCGTCGCCAAGCAGATCCTCACTGCCTACGAAAACATCGACGTGGCCGAGGTGATGAAGATCCGCCAGCCCTTCGCGGGCAGTGCCCGGGTCAAGTTCGATGAACTGGCTCAGGGGTTTGGCGACGACCTCTACAAGACTCAATTCGACGCGCCGCAAGCCGCGCTCACGCACTGACAAACAAGGAAGAAACAATGACTCAATTGATCAGCCACGTATCGCCAAAATCCCTGACCGAAGTCCTGCAAGCTGCAGGTTATCGCGTCAACGAAACCGAGCAGAACGGCATCGTCCAGTTGCTCAGCGCTAGCCAGGGCATTGGTTACGCCGTGCGTTTTGGTAATCCGGCGGTGGAGCAGGGCAGCTACGTCGATTTCACTTTCAGCTGTGCGCTGCGGGTGCAGGGTGAGTTGCCACAGGGTGTGGCCGAGCAGTGGAACGCGAGCCGTCGTTTTGCGCGGTTGTCGTTGCAGGGCGAGTTTCTGGTGATGGAAATGGATGTGGTGGTGGCGGCGGGCGTGAGCAACGATCACCTGCGCGGCAACCTGGAATTGTGGGATCGCCTGTTGCAGGAATTTATCGTTTATCTGCGTGATTTCACTCAGGCAGCGCAAGCATCCACTTCTAAAGCGGCTGTCGCCGAGCAAGAGGAAGTCGCGCTGTGAAGAAGCCAGCCATGGTGATCAGCGCTGCGGCAGTGGCGCTGCTGGTGGTGGCCGTGGCGCTGGTGGTGCGGCCGGGCAGTGACCCGGTCGCCGCCCAGCAATCGTCGTCCGTAGCGGCGGTTGCAACGGGGCCGGCGGTGGCGCGGTTGGGTAATCAGCAGGTAACCCCTGCAGAACTTCAGGCGTTGCTGGCTACAGTTCCGCCGGAAACCCGCGAACAATTGCGCGGCAATCGTGAGGCGCTGGAACGCTGGATTCGCACGCGTCTGGCCGAGAAAGCGGTGCTCGAGCAGGCCGATGCGCAGGGCTGGGCGCAGCGTCCCGAGGTTGCGCGGCAGACTCGGGCAGCGACTGAGCAGATCGTGTTCCGTGATTACTTGCGTTCGGTCAGCCAGGTGCCGGCAGACTACCCGAGTGCGGCTGAGTTGCAGCAGGCTTATGACGCGGGCAAAGCCAATTGGCAGACGCCTGCGTTGTATCGGGTCAGCCAGATTTTCCTTGGGGTGAATGATCCGCAAGGTCTTGAGGCTGTGCGCAAGCAGGCCACTGAGCTGAGCAAGAAAGCGCAGGCGACACCGGCGGAATTTGCTGCACTGGCGACACAATATTCGCAGGATCGCGTCTCCGCTGAACGCGGCGGCGATACGGGCCTGCAACCGTTGCAGCAACTGGTGCCGGAAGTGCGTGGTGCAGTGGCGCGGCTCAAGGTTGGCGCGGTTTCTGATCCCGTCCAAAGCGCCGCCGGGTTCCACGTGATCAAACTCACCGAGCAACAACCGGCGCGTCTGGCGACCCTCGACGAACTGCGCGATCAACTGACCCAGGCCCTGCGTGCGCAACGCCAGGAACAAATCGCCCAAGCCTACCTGGACGGCATGCTCAATACCGCGACGCTGAGCATCGACGGCGCTGAACTCAACAAAGTCCTGGAGGAAAAACACTGATTTCACCTTCACCACTAACCCCCTGTAGGAGTGAGCCTGCTCGCGATAGCGGTGTGTCAGG